>NZ_JBZEFC010000002.1:0-444159 GCF_058310295.1 Clostridium sp. TJA020 | reverse complement strand
AAGATGAGATTTCCCATAGCGTAAGCTAGTAAGACCCCTTGAAGAACACAAGGTTGATAGGTCAGGGGTGTAAGCATGGTAACATGTTCAGCTGACTGATACTAATAGGTCGAGGGCTTGACCAATAAAAACAATCAACAAAAATCATGTGCAATTTTCAGAGAACAAATCTCTTAAAAATATAAAAATCTGGTGATGATGGCATAGAGGAAACACTCCTTCCCATTCCGAACAGGAAAGTTAAGCTCTATAGCGCCAATGGTACTGCATGGGTGACCGTGTGGGAGAGTAGGACGTTGCCAGGTATGGTGTGGCTCGATAGCTCAGTCGGTAGAGCAGAGGACTGAAAATCCTCGTGTCGCTGGTTCGATTCCTGCTCGAGCCACCATACAAATTTTGGGGGTATAGCTCAGCTGGGAGAGCACCTGCCTTGCACGCAGGGGGTCAGGAGTTCGAATCTCCTTACCTCCACCAATTTTAAGATGTTCATTAGAACATCTTTTTTTACTTTTAAAAAGAATTAAATAAATTTATAAACAAATACTATAAAAACTGTGGATATTTTTATTTAAAAAGACAAAAATCTGTGGATAAATTTTAAATAATGAAGAAATTTCGTAATAAATATTTTGAAAAAATAATTTACGTTGTTAATTTATAAGTATATTGGTAAAATTAAATAGTATAATAAATTACTTATCTAAAAAGGAGAAGATAATATGGAAAACAAAATATTAGCAACAGTTGGTTCAGAAGAAATAACTGAAAAGGATTTAAATGATGTAATTTCAAAATATCCAGAAGATAGAAGATCAATGTTTGAAAATGAAAATGGAAGAAAGCAATTATTAGAGCAAATAATATCTTTTGAATTATTTAATAATTTAGGAAAAGAATTAAAGTTAAATGAAACTGATGAATATAAAGAAACTGTTGAGCGTTTAGCTAAAGAAATATTAACTCAAATGACTATTTCAAAGGTATTAGCTGATGTAACAGTTACAGATGAGGAAGCAAAGGAATTCTATGAAGCAAATAAAGAAAGATTTGAAGAACAACCTACAGTTTCAGCTAAACATATTTTAGTTGACAATGAAGGGGATGCTATAAAGATTAAAGAAGAAATCGATAATGGAATGACTTTTGAAGAAGCTGCAAGCAAGTATTCAAGCTGTCCATCAAAAGAGCAAGGTGGAAATCTTGGAGCGTTTGGTAGAGGTATGATGGTTCCTGAATTCGAAAAAGCTGCATTTGAAGCAGAAGTAGGAAAAGTGACAGAGCCAGTACAAACTCAATTTGGATATCATTTAATATTAGTTGAATCTAAGAATGATGCTAAAGTTAGACCTTTTGAAGAAGTTAAGGATGGAGTTGTTCAACAATTACTTCAAGAAAGACAACAAAGAAAATACTTAGATGTATTAAAAGAATTAGAAGGAAAATATGGCGTTACTAGAAAATAATAAGTACCTATATATTTAAAGGGAATTTTCGAAAGAGAATTCCCTTTTTGTGTACCTATATTTAAAGATTAAATTTTATAGGTTTTTTATTCTAATAATAATTTTTTATATGATATTATATTTATAATATCGTATAAAAAATAAATCAAGCTTTATATAACCATATCTTTTGATGGAATTAATTCAAAAAAGTCTGATATAAATTTATCTGATAGTGAAATTAAATTATCCTTGTCAGACAAACTTCTTTCGTCTTCTACTGCTACAACTTTCATATTAGCTTTTTTAGCACCTTTTACAGCTTGTACAATGTCTTCAAATACAATACAATTTTTAGGATTTACATTCAATTTTTTTGCAGCTAATAAATAAACATCTGGTTCATGTTTACCTACGGATACTTCATCTGTAATTGTTATAGAATCAAAATAAGAATATATTCCATTTTTCTTTAATGTTATCTCTAATAATTCTTTAGAATTACTAGTAGCTAGGCCGATTTTTATATTTGATTTTTTTAGAAAATCAAGAAATTCTTTGACACCTTTTTTTAATTTTATATTATTTGAATAATGATAATTAGCCATATCATGCCAACAATTTTTTATTTCATCTAATGAATCTTTTAGTTGGAATCTTTCTTTGAAGTATATAGCAACTTGATTAAAGCTTAAGTGTCCAATTTCAGCATTTAAATTTTCAGGAATTGGTATATTTTTATTTGTTAAATAATCAATATCTATTTTATCCCATATCCACATAGAGTCTATTAGTGTTCCATCTAGATCAAATATTGCAGCTTCTACGTTATCAAACATTCTGTACCTCCTTTTATGTTAATAAAAAACTGTAGGAATTAAAAAATAAAACCTACAGTTTATTATACAATAGTATTGAAAGCTATTAAAAATTTCTATGAAAAATTTTAGTTTTTTCTTCATCCAATAAATCTTCAAAATCATTTATACCCAATCTTTTAAATAAATCTATTATTATATCACTATGAGTTGGGATTTTTATAGGTGATGAATATGCAAATTCCTTTACATATTTAGTACCGTTATTTGTATCTATTAGTTTTTTAGGACCACCTACACATCCACCAATACAGCCCATGCCTTCGATAAAGTTAAATTTAGTATTAGAACTTTGTATTTCGGTTAACAATTCTTTACAAGATTTAACTCCACTTGCACTTTTGCCTTTAAATAGTGATGCTTTATCAGGATATAATTCTTTTACCGCATCATTTATAGCTTTAGTTACACCGTTAGCTTTTGCGTAAAGTCTACCGCATCTAGAAGCATATTCACTGGTAACGGTTTCTTGTAATTGTGATAGATCTATATTTAGGGTTTCAAATAATCCTTTAACTTCTTCAAAAGTCAAAACTAAATCAACATCACCTATTAAATCTTTTTCCCTTGCTTCAGCTTTTTTAGCTATACAAGGACCTATAAATACAACTTTTACATCGCTATTAAGATATTTTATAACTCTAGCAGCAGCTATCATTGGAGATACTGAAGGTGTTACATGTTTGACTAGAGAACTATAAACTCCTTTTATCATTCCAATCCACATTGGACAGCAACAAGAAGTTATAAGCAAATCATTGAAGCTATTTATATGACTATTAAATTCACAGGCTTCTTTTATTGTTAGCATATCAGCAGCAAATGCCACTTCTATCATATCAGTAAACCCAAGTTCTATAAAAGCAGTTCTAAGTTGATCCATTGATACATTTTCACCAAATTGACCAATTATTGCAGGAGCAACTGTTGCTATTACTTTAGTATTATTTTTCAATAATTCTAATAGTGGAAGTATTTCTATTTTTTCAAGATAATGTCCATCCTCACAACTAGAAACACAAATACCACAGTCGGTACATAAATTATTATCAATATAAATATTATTATTTTTTGAATCTTTTAATATAGCATCAAATGGACATGCTTTTTGACAAATAGTTTTGGAGTTAATATCAGTATTACAAGAATTACATTTTGAAATTTTTTCAACTAATTTAGTTTTTACTGAGTAGTCAGTAATAGATTTCTTTAAGTTATAAATAAAGTTATCTCCTTCAGGCACAGATACTCCACATAAAGATGAAATAATATGTTTTAGAGTTTCATTTGAAAAATCATTAGATTTAAGAATTTTTTCTACTTCTTTATCAAAATTATCATTATAATAAGAAGAAATTAGTTTGTTAAGTATATCTTTATACTTTTTATTCATAGATTTCACTCCTAAGAAATTAATAGTAATCATGTTAATATTATTTATATTTTTGTCAATAATAATACTTAGAATATAAATTTTTATAGATTAAGGAGTTTTTAATTTATGGTATATTTTGCATTAGGGTATATAGGGATTTTTATAATAACATTATCATTGTGTAAAGCAGCTAAATTAGGAGATAAATATATAGAAGAAAATTATAAGGAATAGATAAATAAAAAAAAGACTATGAAATACTTCATAGTCTTTTTTGGTCGGGGTGACAGGTCTCGAACCTGCGACCTCATGGTCCCAAACCATGCGCGCTACCATCTGCGCCACACCCCGTAGCGACAAAAAATATTATATATGAATAAATAAACAATGTCAATAAGTTTATAATTTATTAAAAAAGGTTACAATTTTGTAATTTATGTGTTATTATATATATGTCAATAAATTAATAGTATGTGAAAATTTTAGATATAATATTTAATTTATAAAATTACAGATTATAAATAAAATACTATGTTTATTGAAAAAAATACAATAAATTGTAATATTAATTTAAATTGTTTCAAAATTAATATTAATATATTTTTATTGCATATTACTGTAAACAATATCACATCAGAAATAAAATGTTTCAAATTTTTTATTGACCTTAATTAATATGTAATAAATTACGGTTGTACCATTTATAATGTGATGTTATAATAATAAATGTATTTTTTTACTAGATACACATTTTGAAAGGGGGGAGGTTCTAGAAAGAACCGATTAACTCATGAAGAAAAAAATAGTTGCAGCTGTTATTGCAGGTATGTTAGTTATGAATTCTGCTATCCCTGCATATGCTACACCAAGTAATAAAGAAGTGAATCAAGCAAGAGATGAATATGCTGAATTAGGAGCAAAAATTTCAGGAATACAACAAAAAATAGACGAATTAAATGTTAAAATAGAACCATTAGTTGAAAAAGTAAAAAGTAATCAAAGTGAAATAGACAGTACTAAAAAAGCAATTGATACAACTGAAAAAGAAGTTGAGAAAACTAAGGAAGATATCAAAAAACAAGAAGGTGTTTTAGGTGGAAGACTTAGAGAGCTTTATAAAAATGGTGGACAAACTAGCTACCTTTCATTAATATTTGGAGCACAAAGTCTATCAGATTTAATAGGAAAAATTGATTCTGCAAGCAGATTAGTAAATATTGATAAAGATGTTGCAGATCAATTAATTGAAAATAAAAAAGATTTAGATCAAAAAGTTACATCACTTCAAGAAAAGAATAAAAAGTTAGAAGAATTAAATGTGGAAACTAAGAAAGAATTAGCTAATTTTGAAAATTTAAAGAAAGAACAAGAAAAATTATCAGAAGATGCTAAAGTAGCACAAAAAGAATTTGATTCAAAATATCTTTCAAAGATGGAAAGACAAATTATATCAGGACAAGTTGATGTTATAAATAACTCAAATAGTTCAATTGATGCTTTAAAATCAGCAGTTTCACAATTAAAAGATTTAAAAGCTAATCAAATTAAGAGTCCAACTGTATTATCAGAAATAGATTCTGCTATATCAAAAGGACAAGATGCTATTTCTAAAAAGCAAAGAGAAGAAGCAGATAGACAAGCTGCTGCTAATAGGGGTGGATCAACAAGCAGTTCTTCATCAAATAGTGGATCATCAAACAGTGGTAGTGGATCAAATGGAGGTAGTTCATCTGTTCCATCAGCACCATCTGGAAGCGTACAAGCAGTTTTAAATGAAGCATATAAGCACCTAGGAAAGCCATATGTATTTGGAGCAACAGGACCAGATTCATTTGACTGTTCAGGATTTACAAGTTATGTATATCGTAAAGCAACAGGAATAGATATAACTAGAACTACATTTAGCCAAATTGGAGTTGGAAGACCTGTATCTAGAGATCAACTTCAACCAGGTGATTTAGTATTCCCACATACTGGACACGTTGGAATATATGTAGGTAATGGAAATATGATACATGCTCCACATACAGGAGATGTTGTAAAAGTATCACCAGTTTGGAAATTCTACGCAGCAAGAAGAGTATTATAATAAAATTTTATTTGACTTATAGAGATCTTAGAAGCTTCTAAGATCTCTTATTTTTTTATCGAGTTGTTAACTAATTTTTTATAATGTATAATTAAAAAAGAATTTTAGATGTAAAAGGATGATTACATATGCAAGTAAATAAAGATAATTTAGTAAGGTCTGATGAAAATATAGATGATTTACAACTTAATGGTTTAATGTTAATTCAAAAAAAGGACGGATTTAAATTTGGGATTGATGCTGTTCTTTTATCAGATTTTACTAATGTAAAAAAGAAACATAAAGTAATAGATTTTTGTACTGGAACTGGTATAATACCTTTTTTATTATATGGTAAATATTCACCTATACATATAACAGGAATTGAAATACAAGATGATATGGTTGAAATGGCAAAAAGAAGTGTAGAGTTGAATAATATAGATAATATTAATTTTATAAATATAGATTTAAAGGATATAAATTATTTAAAAACTTTAGAAAAAGTAGATATTGTAACTGTAAATCCTCCATATAAACTTAATAATGCAGGAATAGTTAATCCATCAGATAAATTATCAATAGCAAGACACGAAATAATGTGTAATTTAGAAGATGTTATAAAGGCTTCAAGAACTGTATTAAAAGACAATGGTAGATTATTTATGGTACATAGGCCTGAAAGACTTATAGATATTTTTATGTTAATGAGAAAATATAAAATAGAGCCAAAAAGAGTAAGAATGATTCATCCTAATAAAAATAAAGCACCTAATATAGTTTTAGTTGAAGGGCAAAGAGATGGTGGAGCATTTTTAAAATGGGATACACCTCTTTATGTTTATAATGAAAATGGAAGTTATTCAGAGGAAATAAATAGAATATATGGTAGAGAGGAGAAGTAAAAAATTGAGTAATGGAAAATTATATTTAGTACCTACACCAATAGGTAATTTAAAAGACATAACTTTAAGAGCTTTAGAAGTATTAGAAAATGCAGATGTTGTTGCGGCTGAAGATACTAGACAAACAATTAAGCTATTAAATCACTTTAATTTAAAGAAAACTTTAATTAGTTACCATATGCATAATGAACAAGGAAAAAGTAATGAAATTTTAGATAGATTAAGATTAGGAGAAAATATAGCTCTAGTAAGTGATGCAGGAATGCCAGGAATATCAGATCCAGGTAGCGTTATTGTTAAAAAGTGCATAGAACAAGGGTTAGAGTTTGAGGTTTTACCAGGAGCAACAGCTTTTGCAACAGCATTAATATATTCTGGATTAGATAGTTCAGCTTTTACGTTTAGAGGATTTATTCCAAGAGATACTAAATCAAGAAAAGTTGTTGTTGAAGAATTAAAAAATCAGAAAGAAACTTTAATTTTTTATGAGGCACCGCATAGATTATTAAGTACGCTTACATTTTTAAAAGAAAATTTTGGGAATAGAAATTTATCAGCGTGTAGGGAACTTACAAAATTGCACGAAGAAATAGTAAGAGGAAAAATTTCAGAAGTAATAGAATATTTTAATAATAACAATCCAAGAGGAGAATTCGTTCTTGTAATGGAAGGATTAACTGAAGAAGAAATAGAAAAAGAAAAAAGAGCAAGTTTTGAAGAACTTTCAATTGAAGAACATATAATAAAATATATTGAAGAAGGAATGAGCAAGAAAGATGCTATAAAAGCAGTAGCAAAAGATAGAAAAGTTCCTAAAAATGAAATATATAAGTATTCAACTAATATATAAAAAAAGGCCACTAAGAATAAACTTAGTGGCTTTAGTTTCATTATGATATAAATATATTTTAGGGGAATATATTTATATGTAATATAAAAAACTATTTTTTTAATTCTGCTAAACAATTTTTGCAGATGTTCTTTCCTTTATAGTTAACTACGTCTCTAGCGTCACCACAGAATATACAAGCTGGCTCATATTTTTTTAATATGATTTGCTCTCCATCTACATATATTTCTAAAGCATCCTTTTCTGCTATATCTAGAGTTCTTCTTAACTCTATAGGAATAACTATTCTTCCTAATTCATCTACTCTTCTAACTACACCTGTTGATTTCATATAAGTTTCCTCCTTAAATTATACACTTAATAATAAATTATCTAAAAATCCACAAATTTCGACAATTTACTATGTTATCTTACCAAAATTGTAATTTAAAGTCAACATTAAAAATATTAAGTTTTATTTAAATGCAAAATTTGCTGATAAGATTATATTAATAAATATACTACCAAAAATTAGAAATGTCAATACTTTACAAATTTAAAATAAAAGTTTACATTTATTAACTTAAAATACATTAATCTATATAAAAGTTAAATATAAATAATATAAATTAAAAAAATATGTATAAAAATAGAAAAACATTGAGATAATTAATAAATTATATAATAAATTAAATATATGAAAAAATAGAGAAAGTTGTTGAATTTTAAATATTAATTATTATAAGATAACAGAGGTATATTATTTAATAAGATAAATTCATTTTGTATAAATAAACATTTTATAAAAAACTTTTAAATAGTATAATAAAATATAATAATGGTAAAAATAACTTGTAATAAGTTTATTCATACTATATAATAAGTATTGAAACTTGTATGGAGGTAAAGGTGGTAAATAATGAATAAAAAAATTGATGCAAACTATATTAATGAACTTACTGAAGAAATGTCAAGAAGTAGTATGATTTCATATGATGAATTGCCAAAGTACGATTTATTTTTATCACAAGTTATAGATTATTTAAATGATAAATTTACTGATGATAAATATACAAATAATATAGTTCAAAATTATATTAAAAGTGAAGTTATAAGCAAGCCTGAAGATGGTAAAAAGAGAGGATATACAAAGATACATTTAGCTCAGCTTGTTTTATTAAGTTATATGAGACCTATCCTTACTACAGAAGAAATTAAAAAGGTATTTAGTTTAGCATTCAATGAAATTAATGATAGGACAGATGATATAATATCATGGGAAACAGCATATAAAATTTTTGCAGAAACGCAAAAAGAAAGCTTAGAATCATTTTTATCAAGCTCTGTAGAGACTGAAGAAAAGTTAGATAAAATAATTAAAAGTCTTAACTTAGAAAATAATGATGAAGAAAGAATTAGGATATTTTTATTAGTAGTATCTTTAATAGCACAAGCTAGTGTAATTAAAAAGTTAGTACAAAAGATAGTAAAAGAATATCATTCAGAATAGATTTTATAGATGGTTTTATACCATCTTTCTTTTTTATATTTTAAAAATATGCATATTTTTAAAATATAAGGAGGTGTTAATATTGGAAAAATTTATTGATATTATAGGAAATGTAGGTTTTCCTATTGCTATTTCATTATATTTACTTATAAGAATAGAAGGAAAACTTGAAATTTTAACTAATAGTATAAATAATTTATCTAATACAATGAACAAATTTGAAAAATAGTCATGATATTTTCCTATGTTAAGAGAGGGTGTGATATTGTGAAACGTACTGTAAGAGAGTCTGTAAGAGGATTAGTTGAGTTTATACTGAAAACTGGAAGTATAGATAATAGGTTTTCTATATCTAAAAGAGCTATTGAGGGAATAAAAGCTCACCAAAAGCTTCAAAAAAGTAATCAAACCTTATATAAAAGGTATGATAAAGAAGTGTATTTAAGTGAAGAATTCAATTTTGAAAATTTTACACTTAAGCTTTATGGTAGAGCTGATGGAATTATATATGATAATGAAGATATTATAATAGAAGAGATAAAATCTACCTATAAGCCTTTTTTAGAAATCAATGATAGGAATGAAGTGCATTGGGCGCAAGCTAAAGTTTATGGATATATGTATTTACTTAAGAATAAATTAATGAGTATATATATTCAATTAAGTTATTATCAATTAGAGTCTGACGAAGTAAAAAGCTTTAAAAGACAGTATACTTTTAGTGAATTAGAAAATTTCTTTAATGATTTAATTAATAAGTATGAAAAATATATAAAATTACAATCCGATCATAAGTATAGTAGAAATAAATCTATAAAGGAATTAAATTTTCCATTTGTTAAATATAGAGATGGTCAATTAAAAATGGCTAAGGCTGTTTATGGTACCATAAAAGAAGGAAAAGAATTATTTGTTCAAGCTCCTACGGGAATAGGTAAAACTATATCTACTATTTTCCCAGCTATAAAGGCTATAGGTGAAGGACATATAGAAAAAATATTTTATTTAACTGCTAAAACTGTAAATAAGAAAGTTGCAGAAGATACATTTAACATTTTAAGGAACAAAGGATTGAATTTTAGAAGTATAACAATAACTGCGAAACAAAAGATTTGTTTAAATGATAAGATTAGTTGTAATCCGGATGAATGCAAATATGCAATTGATTATTATGATAAAAGTAGAAATGCTATATATGAACTTTTAAAAGAGGAGAGAAATATTAATCGTGATTTAATTTTAGAAATTAGTAATAAGTATGGTATTTGTCCTTTTGAATTATCTCTTGAATTAATTAATTGGTGTGATGGGATAATTTGTGATTATAATTATATTTTTGATAAAAGAGTTGGTTTAAAAGGCGTTATTGATGATATTGGAAATGAAATTTCAGTATTAGTAGATGAAGGTCATAATCTTGTTGATAGAGCTAGGTCTATGTACTCAGCTTCCTTAAACAAAGAGAAGTTTTTAAAATTAAGAAGAAATTTAAAGAATAAAAGTAAAAAGTTATATAAAACAGTCAATAAGGTAAATTCTTATTTTATTGATTTAAGAAAAGAATGTGAAAGTATAGAAAAAAATAGTTATTATCAAACAGAAGCTCCAAAAGATTTATATAAAATTTTAAGGAGCTTTATGAATCAAAGTGAAGATGAACTTATAAAACTCAAAGATGAGCCTTATTATGACGAGTTATTAGAAGTTTATTTTGATATAAATAGTTTTTTATCTATTAGTGAAGAATATGATAAGAATTATGTAACTTATATTGAAAAGAATGGGCAAAATATAAGTATAAATTTATTTTGTGTAAACCCATCAGAAAAGATAAAAAGTATAATTAAGAAATTAAATGGAACAATAATATTTTCAGCTACATTATCACCAATTGAATATTATATAGATTTACTTGGGGGAAGTGATGAATCTTATAGGTTAAGATTAAAATCACCATTTGATAGTAAAAAATTTAATGTAAGAAGATGTTCTATAAATACAAGATTTAAATTTAGAGAATCTACAATTCAACATATAGAAAAAGAAATTAGTTATTTTTTAAGTGAAAATAAAGGAAATAGTATGATATTTTTTCCTTCATATGAATATTTAGAATTATTTATGAGAAATTCTAAATATGATTTTAATGGGTATAACCTGTTGATTCAAAAAAGAGAAATGGATGAGATAGATAAAGAAAACTTTATAAGTGAATTCAGAAACAAACAAAATATAGTTGGATTATTTGTATTAGGTGGAGTTTTTTCTGAAGGCATAGATTTACCAGGAGATATGCTAATAGGAGTAATTATTGTTGGTGTTGGATACCCTAAGATATCTATGGAAAGAGAAATAATAAAGGAATATTTTAATGAAAAAGGATATGATTATTCATATATATATCCTGGGATAAATAAAGTGTTTCAAGCGGTAGGAAGAGTAATAAGAACAGAGGATGATGAAGGTAGTGCATTATTAATAGATGATAGGTATTTTAATAAAAAATATGATAGATTATTGCCAAGTGATTGGAATTTGTAAATAAGATATATAAATTTAATTTTAAGTATAAAATAAAACCAGTAGACTTTTGTATTTCTACTGGTTTTATTTATTATATTTATAACTTTAATTACTTAATTTAAGGTTATAATTTTTGATATAAGCTTTTACTCTGATAATGTTATAGTATAGCTAACATTGAAAGTTTGGCCTATATTTAACTCTTGTATTCCTGATTTGTCTTTTAATTCACCATTAAAATCAAAGAAATCAGCATGTCCATACCAAGGTTCTATGCAAACGAATGGAGCGCCTTCAGCTTTTGACCATAATCCCATAAATGGAAAGCCTTCAAAGTTCATAGTTAGGAATTTTGAGTGGTTTTTAGATTTTAATGATATTTCATTTGATTTTAAGTTATCAAATACTAAAGCATCGTTTTTGAATAATTCCTTACTTAAATTTATTATATTTTCATTATTTAATAATTCTTTTCTATCTTTAACAAAATAGCCGTCTTTATTTAAAAGCATTGTACTAACAGTTTCTTTTTTATTAAATTCAAAGTAATAATCATCTATTGTTTCATTAGGTTCTATTGAACATAAAAATGCAGGGTGAGCACCTATTGAGAAATAGATTGTTTTATTATCTAAATTTTCTACTATATAAGATACTTTTACGCTGTTTTTTATAAGAGTATATTTAATTTTTAATGAAAATTTATAAGGATAAACTTTTAAAGTAGCCTCTGAATATTTAAGTTCAAAAGTTATAGAGTCAGAAGTTTTTTCTATCATTTCATAATTAGAAATTCTTCCAAGACCATGTTGAGGAAGTTCATAAACATTACCTTCAACTTTATACTTTCCATCTTTAACTTTACCTACAATTGGGAAAAGTACTGGTGAATGATACTTCCAATATTCTGGATTACCATTCCATAAAAATTCTGTATTACTTTTTTTTGAAATTAAATTATGTAATTCAGCTCCATAAGTACTAGCTGTGATTTTAACTAATTCATTTTCAAGTGTATATAACAAAAAATCACTCCTTTTATTTATGAAATAAATATACAGTAAATTATACTATAATTGGAAACGTTAATAAATACATAATAGATTTAATAATAAAAATAATATATAATAAATAAGTTTTGCTACAATTAATAATAAATGTTATATTATACAATAGAAATAATATAAAAAAATAATTTTTATGTTGGTGAAGATATGAAGAGTAAAAAGAAAAATGTATGCAAAAAATCTTTTTTAGATACTATGCTGTATTTGTTTGTAAAAGTAAAAAGAGATGATTTATTTGCATTAGGTTCACAAATGGCATATTATTTAATACTATCGTTTTTTCCGTTTTTAATATTTTTAATAACATTAATAGGTTTTATTAAATTAAATTCAGACCAAGTTTTATTAGGATTACAGAACCTTGTTCCAACTGCTGTATTTGAGTTAACAGCTAATACTATTGAAGAAGTTGTAAATTCACAGAATACAGGTATATTAGGAGTTTCTATTATTTTGACAATATGGTCAGCATCATCTGCTTTTAGAGCTGTAACTAAAGGGGTAAATAAAGCTTATAATATACAAGAAAATAGATCCTTTATAAAAAGATCTATAATAGGAATGTTAAGTGTGATAGCTTTAGCATTAACTATTATATGTACTTTGCTTATGCTTGTATTTGGAGATATAATAGGTAATTTTTTGAATGAATTATTACCTTTTGAGCATATAATAAATTTTATTTGGAATATTTTAAGGTATTTAATAATTATAATTATGATGATTGTAGTTTTTGCTAGTATATATAAGGTTACTCCGGCGAGGAAGGTTAAATTTATAAATGTACTTCCAGGTGCCATAATAAGCACTATTGGGTGGTTAATAGTATCATTAGGATTTTCTTTTTATATAAATAATTTTAGTCATTATTCACGATTATATGGAAGTTTATGGGCGGTTTTTGTTCTTATGATTTGGCTCTTTATAACTTCGATGGTATTTATATTTGGAGTTGAAGTTAATTCGGTTTTAGATGATGAAAAAGAAAGGATGTAATAATTATTACATCCTTTCTTTCTATTAAAAATTATTTTTCGAATCCATTTGGATGGTTTTTATGCCAATTCCAAGCAGTTTCTATTATAGTTTCAACACTATTAAATTTAGGTTTCCAATTAAGTTCTTTCACAGCTTTATCGCTTGATGCTATAAGAACAGCAGGGTCCCCAGCTCTACGTGGAGCAACTTCTGCAGGGATTGGATGGTTAGTTACTTTTCTAGCTATTTCAATCATTTCCTTAACTGAAAATCCAGTTCCATTTCCTAAATTATAAATTCTACTTTCTCCGCCATTCATAAGTCTTTCAAGTGCAAGAGAGTGAGCTGATGCTAAATCTGAAACATGGATGTAATCTCTTACGCAACTTCCATCTTCAGTATCATAGTCATCTCCAAAAATCATTATTTTTTCACGCTTTCCTAATGCTACACTAAGTATTAATGGAATTAAATGAGTTTCAGGTGAATGATCTTCTCCAATTTTTCCATTTATATGAGCTCCGGCAGCGTTAAAGTATCTAAGAGTAGTGTACTTTATACCGTAAGCGTGATCACACCATTTTAATATTTTTTCTACTAAAAGTTTAGATTCACCATAAGCATTTGTTGGAATGGTTTCACTTTCTTCTAGTATAGGAACCTCCTTAGGTTCACCATAAGTAGCTGCTGTAGAAGAAAATACTATATATTTTACGTTATGTTCTTTCATAGCTTCAAGTAAATTTATAGTTCCATAAACATTATTATTAAAGTACTTTAAAGGTTCTGTCATACTTTCACCAACTAAAGAATAAGCAGCAAAATCAATAACAGCATCTATTTTATTTTCATTAAATACTTTATTTAATACGTCTTTATCTCTTAAATCTCCTATATATAGTTTTCCTCCCAAAAGTGCATCTTTATGACCTTTTTCTAAGTTATCTAAAACAACAACATCATTTCCTTTTTCTATTAATTCTGCAACCATATGGCTTCCTATATAACCAGCACCACCGCAAACCAATATTGTCATTAAATCACTCCCTAATTATTCAATTTATAATTCTATTTACTAACATAATAATTATATCATTAAAAATTAACAAATTTAAACTATAAATATGAATAATTTTATTAATTAGGGAAATAATTCTAGGTATATTATTCAGGAGGTATATATATGAATAAAATAGTTTTATTAGGAAAATTAATTAAAGACCCTGAACTTAAACAATTAGATAATAGTGATAAAGTAAATACTAGATTTATTATTGCAGTTGAAAGAAGCTTTAAGTCATTAGATGGAGTTAGAAAATCAGATTTAATACCTATAAGTGTTTGGGGAAAAAAAGCAGAAGTAATATGTAAGTATTTAAAGAAAGGAAATTACATAAGTATAAGTGGAAGACTTAGAACTGGAAGCTATGAAGATAAGGATGGAAATAAAAAATATATAGCTGAAGTTGTTGCGGAAGATTTTAAATTTGTTGGTGGTAGAATTAATAATGTAAGTGAATATAAAAGAGAAATTAAATAAGCATAAAAAAATAAATGTAAAAAATTATAAAAAAATTTCTAGAATATATTGTAATTCATTTAGAAAGTATGTTATAATAAATTCAAGTTATGGTAACGTATTCACGTTTCAATTATGGTTGTTTAGGGGAATTATGAGAAAAAAAGAAAGCTGTGGGAGCTTTCTTTTTTTTATATCTATATGGAAAATTTATACTTAAACATTAATCGACATAGTGACAATAAAAAGTTAAAGAAAGTATTGTACTATGTAAAAAAAAATACATTTTATAGGAAAATTACGAAAGATGTCAATAAAAAAATAATTATACAAACACTCTTTGACATATTTCACACAATATCTATGATATATTGAAATAGAAGGGTTATTTTAATATATTAAAGGGGGATGGAAATGATTAAGGAGAATTTTGTATTTTCAAGAATTAACAATGGAATAGAAAGGAAGTATTATTACAAGTTAATTAAGAGTATAAGAGGAAATGAAGACGTATTTGGAATAGAAGTTGAAAGGGTAGACATAAAAGGAGATATAATCATAGATTCTTTTAAAGATTCTATTGAATTAATATCACCAGTAGAAGAAAAGGTAAAAAAATTATTAAAGATGCTTTATGATAATCAAGTATCACCTATTCATTTAATAGATATAATAGGTCCATTTGCAGATGAATATGTAAATGATTTTAAAGAAATTAATTTTAATTAATCTCATATAATATTTTTTATAAATACCTAAAAGAAATATTTATATTTATAGTAAAATATAAATATAAATGTATTTTTAAGAAGGTGAAATAATTGATATTTGGAATAGGGACAGACATTATAGAAATAAATAGAGTTGAAACTGCATCAAGGAGAAATCCAAAGTTTCTTGAGAAAATGTTTACAAAGAGAGAACTTGAGTTTTTAAATAGTAGAAAGTTTAAATCTGAGACTTTAGCTGGATCATTTTCAGTAAAGGAAGCTGTAAGTAAGGCATTAGGAACTGGGATAAGAGGTTTCACATTTAAAGATATTGAAGTTCTTAGAGATAACCTAGGAAAGCCTGAGGTTATATTAAGTGAGCATATAATAAGTATCTTTAAATTAAAAAATATAAACATACATGCTAGTATATCTCATAATAATGATACTGTAGTATCGTTTGTAGTAATAGAGGTGTTGTAAATATGGAAATTTTAAGTAGAAAAAAGTGTATGATTATAGATAAGGAAACTATAGAATGCATAGGAATTCCTTCTATTGTACTTATGGAAAATGCAGCAAATTCAATTATTAAAGAAATTGAGGAATTTGGTGATAGGGTTGTTATATTTTGTGGAGTTGGAAATAATGGTGGAGATGGCCTAGCTATAGCTAGAAAGTTACATTTACTTAACAAAAGTGTAAAAGTTATTTTAGTTGGTAATGATGAAAAATTAACTGAGGATAATAGAAAGAATCTAAAGATAGTAGAAAATATAAATATAAATGTAATTAAATTAAATAAACCAATAAATTCAATTAATAGAAGCTATATAATAGAAGAAATAAGAAATTCAGATTATGTAGTTGATGCTATATTTGGAGTAGGTTTAAATAGAGAAATAAAAGGTATATATAAAGAAGTAATAGAATTAATAAATAAGTTTTCTAAATTTACAGTTTCTATAGACATACCTTCAGGGCTAGACTCAGATACAGGAGAGATTCTTGGGGTAGCAATAAAAGCTAATAAAACATTTACTATAGAAGTTATGAAAAAAGGATTTTTTCAAACAAAAGCTGTAAACTTAATTGGTGATATAGAAATAGTAAAAATTAATATTCCAGAATTTATAAAAGAAAAAAATAGCGAAAAAACTTACATAATAGAAAAAAATAAATATAAAGAAATGATTCCAATAAGAGATATCACTGGACACAAGGGGAAATATGGCAAGGTTTTAATAATAGCAGGTAGTAAAAAATATAGTGGAGCAGCATTTATAACAACTGAAGCTTGCGTTAGAACAGGTAGTGGATTAGTTACATTATTATCTCACAAGGATATAGTAAATTCATTAAAATGTAGATTAATAGAGGCTATTGTTGATGAATATTCAATAGTTAAAGATATTAAAGATTTAAATTGCTTTGATGTAATAGCTTGTGGACCAGGACTTAGCACTGAAGAAGAAAGCGTTAAAGTATTAGATAAAATAATAAAAGAAAGCAAATGTAAACTTATTTTGGATGCAGATGCTTTAAATATAATAAGTCAAAATAAATATATGCTAGATAGTTTAAAATGTAGGGCTATAATAACACCACATCCAGGTGAATTAGCAAGATTAATAGGAGTTTCTATTAAGGAAATTGAATCAAATAGAATAGATATAACAAGAGATTTTGCAAAAAAGTATCAAATTATAGTATTACTTAAAGGGTATAATACAGTTATATCAGATGGAAAAAACACTTTTATAAATCCAACTGGAAATAGTAAGATGGCTTCAGGAGGAATGGGTGATTGCTTAACTGGAATAATAACATCATTTGTAGGTCAAAAAGTATCTATGATAGATTCTGCATTGCTTGGCGCATACATACATGGATATATAGGAGATACACTTTCAAGTTCTAGATATTCAGTTAATGCAAGAGATATAATAGAAGAATTACCAAAAACAATAGAAAAATTATGTGAAAATTAGAATAAATCTTACGTTAGCTTAATATTAGTATTAATAAACAATTAAGCTACGGAGGTTTAAATGAAAGTTTTAGATAAAATAAAAAGTAATTTTAATAAAAAACAAAAAAATGTTAAATCAAAAGATAATAATCTAAAAAAGAAATTATTAATAACAGTTTTAATGATAATACCCTTTATTTCAATAATACTTATAATATCATTAAGACATATGGTAACCCCAACTAATGAAGATATATTAAATACTGTTAAAAATTTAGATGATTATACATCTATAGTTGAATATACAATAACAAATGATAATGGAACATACAATCAAAAGGCGGAATTATCTTATTGTAAAGATAACGGTATAAGGTTAGATTTTGGGGAAGAGCTTACAAAAATATATACTGATGATAGTAT
This sequence comes from Clostridium sp. TJA020, assembly GCF_058310295.1. Classification (NCBI taxonomy): domain Bacteria; kingdom Bacillati; phylum Bacillota; class Clostridia; order Eubacteriales; family Clostridiaceae; genus Clostridium; species Clostridium sp. TJA020. The sequence goes on along the minus strand of NZ_JBZEFC010000002.1, from coordinate 425,960 downwards.
AACTATGATTTACAATAAAACAAATGAAAAGTATGAGGTAGATAGAGAACTAGATAGAGTATATGACTTGGCTGCAATGAAAGAACTTTTTAAAAACCCAATTTTAGAATTTAAAGAAGGACAAGAAGAGTGGGGAGATTTAAAATATTTAAAGGTTGAGTTTGATTTAGTAACTAAAAATCTTCATATTGATAGGGCAACTTTATATATAGATAAAAATAAGAAAGAACCAATGGTTTTAAAAATATTTGATAGTAATAATAAAGAAAGAATAAAAATAGAATATAGAGAATTTTTGAATAAAAAGTTATGTGAAAAGGATAAGTTTAAAAAATAAAAATCAGCCAAAGATCAAATCAAAACATTACAAAGGGTTAAATAATTAATTTAAGTGTACATATAGGATAAAAAAATGGGTATCAAATGATTTTAAAAAAATTTAAAACAAATTTAAATATATAATACAAATCCTTTGACATTGTGACATACTTTTATATATAATTTGAATATACATAAAATTCTTTGTTGAATTAGGAGGAATTATCATGTCACGTCAAAAGGATTTAGAAAAGTTAGGTCAATTAGAAGAAAGTTGTAAATATAATGGAGATAATTTAATAGTATATATAGATAGGGAAAATAATAAAGAAATTGAGGATATTATGAAAAAAGGATATCAAGAGATGGCTTTATTAAATTTACAATTAGCTTTAATGACAGAACATGAATTAGTTGATGTTGATGATTATGAGACATGGCTTTGCGGAGTGTGATAATTCTTATGACGACTATGGTAGTAAAAAGAGGAGATATATTTTATGCTGATTTGAGCCCTGTTATTGGATCAGAACAGGGAGGGATAAGACCTGTTATCATAATTCAAAATGATATAGGTAATAGATATAGTCCTACAGTTATTGTGGCAGCTATAACATCTCAAATTAATAAAGCAAAATTACCAACACATGTTGAGATATCTTCAGAAGAATATGGGTTAAATAGAGATTCTGTAGTTCTACTAGAACAAATTAGGACATTAGATAAAAGAAGGCTTAAGGAAAAAATAGGACATATGACAGATGAAGATATGAAAAAAGTAAATAAAGCTTTATTAATAAGCTTAAATTTAATTTAAAGTAATTAACAAAATTTTAATAAAAGATGAACAAGCTATGCGAATGTAATCATTTGCGTAGCTTTTATTGTTTTATAATATCTATTAATTATATAAAAGTTCAATAAAAGATATGTAAAGGATATACTATTACAAATAGAGTATACTAAAGTGTTAAATATGAGATACTAATTCAAAATAGTATATATTATTATGTATACAAAGTGGAAAATATATGATAAAATAAAAAACGTAAATAGCGGAAAACTAAATCTATATAATGTTAAATTAATACTGGGAGGATAAAAAATGAAAATGAATAAACAAGAGCTAATGGACACAGCTAAAATTATAAGAAAAGACATAGTATCAATGTTAACTGAATCTGCATCAGGACATCCAGGTGGATCATTATCAGCTGCAGATATAGTAACAACATTATTCTTTAATGAAATGAATATTGATCCAAAAAATCCTAAAATGGAAAATAGAGATAGATTTGTTTTATCAAAAGGTCATGCTGCACCAGTTTTATACAGTGCTTTAGCAAGAAGAGGATTTTTTAGTCCAGAGGAGTTAAAAACTTTAAGAAAATTTGGTTCAAATCTTCAAGGACATCCTAATATGAATGATTTACCAGGAATAGATATGTCAACTGGATCACTTGGTCAAGGTGTATCAACTGCTGTTGGAATGGCTCTAGCAGGTAAGGTCGATAACAAAGATTATAGAGTATATGCTCTACTTGGGGATGGAGAATTAGAAGAAGGTCAAGTATGGGAAGCTGCAATGTCAGGAGCCCACTACAAATTAGATAATTTAACAATATTTATAGATTTTAATGGTCTTCAAATAGATGGAGATATAACTAAAGTAATGAACCCTTCACCAATAGATAAAAAGTTTGAAGCTTTTGGTTGGAATGTATTAGTAATAGATGGACATAATTATGATGAAATATTAGAAGCTATAGAAAAGGCTAAAAATCATAAAGGTCAACCAACTGCAATAGTATGTAAGACTGTAAAAGGAAAAGGTGTTTCATTTATGGAAAATGAAGCAAGCTGGCATGGAACAGCTCCAAGCAGAGAACAATGCGAAGAAGCTTTAAAAGAAATTGGAGGGGACAAATAATATGAGTAAAAAAATAGCAACAAGAGAATCATACGGAAAAGCATTAAAAGATTTAGCTGAAATCAACAAAAATGTTGTTGTATTAGACGCTGACCTTTCAAAATCAACAAAAACTGCAGAATTTAAATCAGTTGCACCAGAAAGATTTTTTAACATGGGAATAGCTGAAGCTAACATGATGGGTGTAGCAGCAGGTATGTCAACTTGTGGTAAAATACCTTTTGTTAGTACATTTGCTATGTTTGCTGCTGGTAGAGCATTTGAGCAAATAAGAAACTCAATTTGTTATCCAAGACTAAATGTTAAAATATGTGCAACTCATGCTGGTTTAACAGTAGGAGAAGATGGAGCTTCACACCAAGCTATTGAAGATTTATCATTAATGAGAAGTATTCCAAACATGACAGTTATAAATCCATCAGATGATGTAGAAGCGCAAGCTGCTATAAAAGCTGTTGCTGAATTTAATGGTCCTTGTTATGTAAGACTTGGAAGAGCTGCAGTTAATGTTATAAATGATAATGCTGATTATAAATTTGAAATAGGTAAAGGAGTTACTTTAAAAGAAGGTAACGATGTTACTATAATAGGAACAGGTATAATGGTTGATACAGCTATAGAAGCTGCAGAAATTTTAAAGGCTGAAGGAATAAATGCAAGAGTTTTAAATATTCATACAATAAAGCCTATAGATAAAGAACTTTTAATAAAAGCAGCTAAAGAAACTGGTGCAATAGTAACAGCAGAAGAACACAACATAATTGGTGGATTAGGTTCAGCTGTTTCAGAAGTTTTATGTGAAGAATATCCTGTACCAGTATTAAAAGTTGGTGTTATGGATACTTTTGGTGAAAGTGGAAAACCAAACGAATTATTAGAAGCTTATGGATTAACTGCAAAAAATGTAGCTGAAAAAGCAAAGAAAGCTATAAGTTACAAAAAGTAATAGAAAAAATTACCTTATTTATGATATAACAGTATAGTGAAGGCTATACTGTTATTTTTATATATAAAATTATGTATTTAAATTATGAGGGTAATATGTAGGGTGATTTAAATGGTATGGGTTCATAAAATTTAGAAACGAATTTAAATTGTATTTAATCAGAATACTTTAAGTTATGTAATAAAAGCAATAGAAAAAATTAAAAATAAGCTCCTTTAGAATATGTATTTGAATTTCAATATAAATAGTGAACTTACATTATATTAATGATTAGTTATATAAATTAGTATTGGAAAGAGATATATACAGAAATATGTATTTTATTAAATAGAATTGTTATATATAAAATTATAAATACAATAAATATATTTAACCAAGTTATTATTTTTACTAAAACTTATGATTAAAAAATTATATAATAAAAGCTATCAATAGAATAATTATGAAATTTATATACTAGAAATAAAAAGTTATTTTAAAAGTACAAGTTATTAAGCTTAGAAAATTTATAAAAGATAACAATGAAATAAGCCTTTATAATTATCAATACTTTGTTATTCAAAGGATTTTGTATCGTAGGATAGTATAATTAAAGCTAGAGAAACTAATAATAAAGTATTGAAGAATATTTTATTAAGAATTGGGGTGTTAATTAATGGAAAAGAGAGTATTAAAAGATTATGTAATAATAACATTGGGGGTAATATTAGTAGCAATATCAGTAGAATATTTCTTCGCACCAAATAACTTAGCAGCTGGAGGAGTTACTGGATTTGCTATAGTAGTAAATAATTTTATACCATCAATAGGTGTAGGTATTATAACATTAATAATAAATATTATTTTATTTGCTGTTGCATTTATATTTATAGGTGGAAATTTTGGAAGTAGAAGCGTTTATGCAACCTTAATGCTTTCAGTAGTTATGTGGATTATTGAAAAATTTCTTAATCCTTTTGCAATAACTCATGATTTAGTTATTGCTACAATAATAGGAACACTTATATCAGCTTTAGGAATAGCTTTAGTATTTAATGCTAATTCATCAACAGGTGGAACAGATATTTTAGCAAAAATTATGAATAAGTTTATGCATATTGATATTGGTAAAGCTTTATTAATAGTAGATCTTATAATTACAATTTCAGGAGCTTATGTGTTTGGATTGGATTTAGGTTTTTATTCAATGTTAAGTGTAATAATACTTGGTGTATCAGTCGATAAGTTTATAGAAGGGTTTAATTCATGTAAACAAGTAATGATTATAAGTGATCATACAGAAAAAATAAGTAAGTTTATACTAGAAGAGCTTGAAAGAAGCTATACCGCAATAAAAGGAGTAGGTGGATTTTCTAAGAAAGAAAGTTATATAATATATACAATTCTAAATAGAAATGAATTTATAAAATTAAAGAAACATATAAGAGATGTAGATAAAAGGGCTTTTATTACAGTTGGAGAAGTTCATGAAGTTTTAGGAGAAGGCTTCTCAGATATTAATGAAGCATAATTCTACAAAAAATTTAATAAGTTCTTGTAGAAATTTATCTTAATACAAAAAACTTAATAAAATATTATATTATATGTGTAGATACATGTGATATAATGGTTCTGTATAATGGACAAGGGGTTTATGGAGGAGTCCAATTTATAAGGAGTGTTTAGAGAATGATAGAATTTAAAAATGTATCTAAGGTTTATGATAATAACGTAAAAGCTCTATCAGATGTCAACGTAGAAATAGCATCAGGTGAATTTGTCTTTCTAGTTGGTCCATCAGGGGCAGGTAAATCAACATTCATAAAAATGTTATTAAAAGAAGTAGAACCTTCTTCAGGAGAAATAGTAGTTTCAGGTCAAAATTTAGCAGATATAAAGAGAAAACAAACACCATATTATAGAAGAAAAATAGGAATGGTATTCCAAGACTTTAGATTAATACCTAATCTTAATGTTTATGAAAATGTTGCCTTTGCTATGAAAGTAGTTGAAGCGGCACCAAAAGAAATAAGAAGAAGAGTTCCGATGGTGTTATCATTAGTTGGATTATCACACAAATATAAGATGTTTCCACATGAGTTATCAGGAGGAGAACAACAAAGAGTTTCTTTAGCAAGAGCAATAGTTAATAATCCATCAATTTTAATTGCTGATGAGCCTACAGGAAACCTTGACCCTGATACAGCGAAGGAAATAATGGAACTTTTAGATGATATTAATAAGGCTGGTACAACTGTTCTTATGGCAACACATGCTCAAGAGATTGTTAATGATATGAAAAAAAGAGTTATAGCTATTGAGAAAGGTGAAATTGTAAGAGACGAAAAGAGAGGTAGGTATAATGATGAAAATTAATACAGTAAATCATTTTATTTCTGATGCCTTTAAAAGCTTGAGAAGAAATAAAACTCTTTGCTTTGCATCTGTTATCACAGTACTTATTACATTTTTTGTTTTAGGTATATTCGTACTTATAAGCAAAAATGTAGGTTTAGCTCTTAATGATGTACAGTCAAAAGTAGACGTTAGAGTATACTTAAAAGATGATATCAAATTAATTGAGCAAAGAGAAGTTGAAATAAAGTTAAATGAGCTTCCAGGTGTTAAAGAAATACAATATGAATCAAAAGAACAAGCATTTAAAAATTTCCAAGAAAGCACTAAGGAAAGTAAAGGACTATTAGAAGGATATAATTTAAATAATAATCCTTTCCCAGCATCATTTGTAGTAAAATTACAAGACCCTAGTTATGCAAAATCAATAGCAGATGCTGTTCAAAGTATGCCAGGGGTTGAAAGTATAGGAAATCAACAAGATATAGTAAATACAATTACTAAAGTAGTAAATGCATTTAGAGTTTTAGGATTTGTTTTATTTGTAATACTAACTGGTGTTGCTGTATTCTTAATTATGAACACAACAAAATTAACTGTTTACTCAAGAAGAAGAGAAGTTGGTATAATGAAGTTTGTTGGAGCTACTGATTGGTTTATTAGATGGCCATTTATAATTGAAGGAATGATAATAGGGCTTATAGGTTCAGTATTAGCAATAATATTCTTAGTACTTGCATATAATGGATTTGTAAGTTGGATTTCAGATAAAGTACTATATATATCATTACTTCCAGTAAGCTATGTTGGAACTAATTTATTACTATACTTTGGATTAGGTGGATTAGTAGTTGGTGGTGTATCAAGTTATGCTTCATTAAGAAAATTCTTAATAGTATAAAATTATTAAATATGAATAAAATATTATTATAATAACTCAGTAGGAAGAAATTCCTACTGAGTTTAGTTTAATATGGAAAAATTTTATAATTTAAGTTATACTATTAAATTATATGGCTTGAGAAGATTGAAAGGATGTTGTGGTTATGTATCAGTATAATAAAAAGAAAAATCAAAACAACAAAAAGGTTATCTACATAATGTTAGGTACTCTTTTTGTTGTTTGTTTATGTTTAGGAAGTTTTTATTTAGGGAATTTATTTGCGACTAAGGGATTAGTTCTTGCAACTACTAATTCAAAGGTTGATAAAGAGCTTAAGGAATTTAATAACGTTAAGGAATATAAAGAATTATTTAAAGTTAGAGATGCATTAATAAAGAATTACGATGGAGAAATTAATGATAGCATAGCCGCAGAAGGAGCAATAAAGGGAATGGTTAATTCTCTTGGAGATCCTTATACAATTTATATGAATAAAGATGAATATAAAAAGTTTAAAGAACAAAACTCAGGGGAATATATGGGGATTGGGGTGTATGTTGGTGTTAAAAATGACAAGGTTACAGTTATATCACCAATTGAAGATTCTCCAGCATATAAAGCGGGAATAAAAAGTGATGATGTTATTGTTGCTGTAAATGGACAGCAAGTAGGTAATGATGTAGATAAGGCTACTTCATTAATTACAGGAAAGGAAAAAGAAGAAATAACTTTAACTATAAAGAGAGCTGGTAAAGATACATTTGATGTTAAAGTAAAAAGAGATGTTATAAAAACTGATTCTGTAAAAGGTGAAATGATAGAAAAAAATATTGGTTATATTCAAATAAAATCATTTAATGCAAATGTTACAGAAGATTTTAAGAAAGAAATAGAAGATTTAAAATCAAAGGGTATGAAAGGATTAATATTAGATTTAAGGGGAAATCCAGGTGGCTATCTTAAGGAAGCGGTTGGGGTTGCATCACAATTCATACCAAAGGGAAAATTAATAACGTATACGGTAGATAAATATGATAATAGGTCAGAAGAATTATCAAAGGGTGGTATAGCAGAAGGAATGCCATTAGTTGTACTTGTTGATAAAGGAAGTGCCAGTGCATCAGAAGTTGTTACAGGAGCTTTAAGAGATTATAATGTTGCTACAATTATAGGAACTAACACATTTGGTAAGGGGATAGTTCAAGCACCAGTAGAATTTAAGGATGGAAGTGCACTTAAAGTTACTATATCAAAGTATTACACACCAAATGGAGAAAACATTCATAAAAAAGGAATAAAACCAGATATTAATGTAGAGTTATCTAAGGATGTATTAGGAAAACAATATAATAGAAGTTTAGATAATCAATTTAAAAAAGCATTAGAGATTATAAACCAAAAGGTAAGTAAGTAGGAGGAAAGATGGACTTAATTTTAAACGCAATAAAATCAGTAGCATATATTTTTATAGATCCATTATTTATAATATTTTTAATTGCTATGTCCTTTGTGTTTTATGTAAAAAATAAAAAATTAGCTTTTATGCAAAGAATGATTATAGGGGAGAATATTAATTCTCCCTTAGAATTAACTTTATCTCAAATAACATTAGGAATAATTGCAGGCTTTCTTGCAAGTATATTAATAAGCATTTTAGGAATAACGTTTAAAGAGGGGTCAGGTATAGAGTTAATATTTAGTTTGACTATTTTATCTATATTTTTTAGAGGAAGAGCAATTAAACTTCCTTACTTAGCATTTATTTTTGGAGCTTTAAGTATAGTGTTTACATATTTTAAAATTGGGGGAAGTGATATTAATTTATTTAGAATAAATATTACTTCTTTAATAGCACTTATAGGAGTTATATACATATTAAAAGGTTTTTTAATTATATTTGATGGTAGCAAAGGATCAATGGCAGTATTCTCTAAAAAAGAAGAAAAAATAATTGGAGGATATGTATTGAGTAGAAATTGGATGTTGCCAGTTGCAATATTTATAGCATTAAAATTGAGTGGAGATAGTGCCACAACATCAGACGTTATAAATACTCCATCATGGTGGCCTTTATTAAACTCAAGTAGTATACTTGAATTAATAAAAGTTTCAGTTTTAGTAATGGTTCCTTTTTTTACTTTAATAAATTATAGTGCAACTACTTTTACTAAAACTAAAAAAGAAAAAAGTAGATTAAGCGGAATATATACAATTTTATATGGAATTATAATTATTTTAATTTCAATATTAACAAAGTTTGGACTGGCTATGGAAGTATTAGCAATAGCACTAACCCCTATAATATATGAATTTATATTTAGGTTTGAAAGAAAAATGGAAGATAAAAGAGAACCTATATTTTTTAGTGATGACGCAGGAATATGTGTTTTAGATGTAATTCCTTTTTCAAGAGGATATAATGTTGGAATTAAAGCTGGAGATAAAATAATAAGATTAAATGGTAATAAAGTATTAAATGAAAAAGAAATATATGCATCAATTACTAATAATTATATGAGTGTGGAATTAGAATTAATAGATTTATGTGGAAATAATAAAAAAGTAATGTTTGAAAAAGGAAAAATGCCAGGAATATTACTTGTACCAAAATCTATAGATGAAAATAAGAAAATTAATTTAACGAAAGAAAAAATATTAGAAATGGTTAAAAAGTTAAAGAATAAATAAATTTGAGATGAGGTGAAGTTATGGGTGAATTTAAAATAAAATCAAAGTTTAAGCCTATGGGAGATCAACCAAAAGCTATAGATAAGTTAGTTAAATCTATTAATGAGGGAAATGAATTTCAAACTCTTTTAGGTGTTACAGGTTCAGGTAAAACTTTCACTATGGCAAATATAATAGAAAGAGTTCAAAAACCTACAATAGTGTTAGCACATAATAAAACATTGGCAGCACAACTTTGTTCAGAGTTTAAGGAGTTTTTTCCAGATAGTATAGTTGAATATTTTGTTTCTTATTATGACTATTATCAGCCAGAAGCTTATGTACCTCAAACAGATACATTTATTGAAAAAGATGCATCTATAAATGATGAAATAGATAAGCTTAGACACTCAGCAACATCAGCATTATTTGAAAGAAAAGATGTAATAATAGTTGCTTCAGTATCTTGCATATATGGATTAGGTAATCCAGATGAGTATAAAAAGCTTACAATAAGTCTTAGACAAGGTATGATAAAAGATAGAGATGAAGTAATAAAGAAACTTATTGAAATCCAATATGAAAGAAATGATGTTGATTTTTCTAGAGGAACATTTAGAGTTAGAGGAGATTCTTTAGATATTATTCCAGCATCATCTTCAAGCAAAGGAATAAGAGTAGAATTCTTTGGTGATGAGATTGATAGAATTAGGGAGTTTGATGTTCTTACAGGAAAAATTTTAGGAGAAAGAAATCATGCTCAAATTTATCCAGCATCTCACTTTGCTGCATCAAAAGAAGTTTTAGATAGGTCAATAAATAGAATAGAAGAAGAACTTGAAGACAGGCTTAAAGAGCTTAATTCACAAGATAAGTTGCTTGAAGCTCAAAGGCTTAGACAAAGAACTAATTTTGATATAGAAATGATAAGAGAAATGGGATATTGTAGTGGGATAGAAAATTATTCAAGAATACTAGATGGAAGAGCTCCAGGAACTCCACCAAAAACATTGTTAGACTATTTTCCAAAAGATGATTACTTAATGTTTATTGATGAAAGTCATGTGACGCTTCCTCAAGTTAGAGCTATGTATGCTGGAGATAGATCAAGAAAAGATTCGCTAGTTGAATATGGATTTAGACTTCCATGTGCATATGATAATAGACCATTAAAATTTGAGGAGTTTGAAAAGAAAATAAATCAAGTTGTGTTTGTTAGTGCTACACCTGCAAAATATGAAGAAGAACATTCAAAGGTTGTGGCAGAACAAATAATAAGACCTACAGGACTTTTGGATCCTGAAATTGTTATTAAACCAGTAAATGGACAAATAGATGATTTGTATAGTGAAATAATAAGTACAACAAAGAGAGGTTTTAGAACCTTAATAACAACATTAACTAAAAAAATGGCAGAAGACTTAACTAAGTATTTAATAGAACTTGGTGTAAAAACAACTTATATGCATTCAGATATAGATACAATTGAAAGAATGAAAATAATAAGAGATTTAAGACTTGGAAAATATGATGTTTTAGTTGGAATAAACCTTTTAAGAGAGGGACTTGATATTCCTGAAGTTGCTTTAGTTGCAATTTTAGATGCTGATAAAGAAGGATTCTTAAGATCAGAGACTTCACTTATTCAAACAATAGGAAGAGCAGCTAGAAATTCAGAAAGTAAAGTAATAATGTATGCAGATACAATAACAGGTTCAATGGATAGGGCTATTAAAGAAACAGAAAGAAGAAGAGAAATACAAAAGGAATACAATAAAGAGCATAATATAGTTCCAAAGACAATAATAAAGGATGTAAGGGAAGTAATAGAAGCTACTAAAGTGGCTGAAGAAGAAACTAAGTATGAAATAGAACATCAACCTAAAAATATGACTAAGAAAGAAAGAGAAGATTTAATTAAGAAATATACAGATGAAATGATGGATGCTTCTAAAAATCTTCAGTTTGAAAGAGCTGCTGAACTTAGAGATATGATAAATAAACTTAAAAAATAATAAAAAGCTAATCGGTATTTTAAAGATTATCGGTTAGCTTTTTTATTTATAAGATAGACCCAATTTATAAATTGTTAAAGGAAAATAATTAAATAACGGAAGTGTTTTAATAAAAAAAGTGAAAGAAATATAACAGAATATAATTAAATAATATGATAAAATTATTTTGTATATAATTTAGGAGGCGTTAATTATGAAAGATGAAAGATTACTTAGAATAAAAGAAACAGCTGAAAAATATTACAGAGATGGACAACTGTTCTGTTCAGAATCTATAGTTAAAACTTTAAAAGATGAATTTATGCCAGAGTTAAGTGATGACGTAATAAAATTTGCATCAGGATTTCCAGTAGGAATAGGGAGAGCTGGATGTACATGTGGAGCTTTAACAGGTGCTGTAATGGCTATAGGAATGATATTTGGTAGAAATGAACTAGGTGGAGAAGAGGTAAATAAGACTTTAGAACTATCAAAAGAATTACATGATAGATTTAGAGAAGCAAATAAGCTAACTTGCTGTAGTGTGTTAACAAAAGGTATGGTTATGGGTTCAAAAGAACACAAAGATCAATGTGTAAGATTTACAGGAGAAATGGCAGAGGCTGCTGCTGAAATAATAATAAGAGAAAAAAATTTATAATAAAGAGTTTATACATAAATGAAATAAAAGCTAAACAATATAATATTATATTGTTTAGCTTTTTTTATTCAAATAAAGTATATAATTATTAAATAATATTAATTATTAAAGAACTGAATGAATGGTATAATTGACAATAAAGAGAGATAAATTTAAAATTAATAATGAGAATATATGTTCGTGTATTTAATTATAAACTTAAGTTAAAAATAGATTTATAAGTTAAAAGAGAGGTAGTTATATGAAAGATAAAATTATAATAAAAGGAGCTAAAGTACATAATTTAAAAAATGTTAGTTTAGAAATACCTAGAGATAAGTTAATTGTATTTACTGGACTTTCAGGTTCAGGTAAATCATCATTAGCTTTTGATACATTATATGCTGAAGGTCAAAGAAGATATGTGGAATCTCTTTCAGCTTATGCAAGACAGTTTTTAGGTCAAATGAATAAACCAGATGTTGAAAATATCGAAGGATTATCACCAGCTATATCAATAGACCAAAAAACAACAAGTAAAAATCCTAGGTCAACAGTTGGAACTATAACAGAAATATATGATTATTTAAGATTGCTTTACGCAAGAGTAGGAATTCCACATTGCCCAAAGTGTGGAAAAGTAATAAGCAAACAATCTGTAGATCAAATAATTGATAAAGTTATGGCGTTAGAAGAAAGAACAAAAGTTCAAATTTTAGCACCAGTTATAAGAGGTAGAAAAGGAGCTCATGAAAAATTATTAGAAAATATAAAGAAAAATGGTTTTATAAGAGCAAGAATAGATGGTGAGGTATATGACCTTACGGAAGATGAAGTAAAATTAGAAAAGAATAAAAAACATAATATAGAAGCAATTGTAGATAGATTAATAATAAAAGAAGGAATAGAAAAAAGGTTAACTGATTCAATAGAAACGGCATTAAAGCTTGGAGAAGGATTAGTTATTATTAATGAGATAGGTGGAGAAGATACTCTTTATAGTGAAAATTTTGCTTGTCCTGATTGTAATATAAGTATTGAGGAATTAGCACCTAGAATGTTTTCTTTTAATTCACCTTTTGGTAAATGTGATTATTGTGATGGACTTGGTTCATTAATTGAAATAGATGAAAATTTAATAATACCAAATAAAGATTTAAGTATAATGGAAGGTGCCATAGCTTGTTGGGGTGAAGGTAGACTAAAAGAAGATTCATGGACATTTGCCTTTTTAAAAGCTTTAAGCAAAGAATATAACTTTGATTTAAATACACCAATAAAAGATTTATCAAATGAAGTTGTTAAAGTATTGTTATATGGAACAGAGGGTAAAAGATTAAAGGTTGATTATGTTAAAGATGGTGTAAAAGCAACATATAATTCTGTATGGGAAGGTGAAATAAATGCCCTTCAAAGAAGATATAGAGAAACAAATTCAGATTTAATAAAAGGTGAAATAGAACAATACATGAGTAATAAACATTGTCCAAAATGTAAGGGGGCAAGACTTTCAAAGGAAGCATTATCTGTAACTGTTAGTGATAAAAATATTTATGAATTTACTCAAATGTCTATAAAAGATGAATTAGATTTTATAAAATCTATAAAATTTTCAGAAAAAAATAAAATAATAAGTGAGCAAATATTAAAAGAAATTATTAGTAGATTAGAATTTTTAGTTAATGTAGGATTGGATTATTTAAATCTTTCAAGAAATTCAGGTACATTATCAGGTGGAGAGTCTCAAAGAATAAGACTTGCTACACAAATAGGTTCAGCCCTTATGGGTGTTTTATATATTTTGGATGAACCAAGTATAGGACTTCATCAAAGAGATAATGATAGACTTATAGGAACACTAAAACATTTAAGAGATGTTGGTAATACAGTAATAGTTGTAGAACATGATGAAGATACAATGAGAGCGGCTGATTACATTGTTGATATTGGTCCAAGAGCTGGAGAGCATGGTGGAGAAATTGTTGCGGCAGGTACATTAGAAGAAATAGAGAAAAATGATAACTCAATAACTGCTCAATATTTAACAGGAAAGAAAAAAATAGAAGTTCCAAATGAAAGAAGAAAAGGTAATGGAAATAAAATTACTGTAGTTAAAGCTAAAGAAAATAATCTAAAAAATGTAACGGTAGACTTTCCACTTGGAGTATTGACTATGGTAACTGGGGTATCAGGTTCAGGAAAGAGTACATTAGTTAATGAAATTCTTTATAAAGGATTAAATAAATTAGTTAATAAGAGTAAAAATTCAGTTGGAAATCATAAAGAAATTAAAGGTTTTGAAAATATAGATAAGATAATAGATATAGATCAAAGTCCTATAGGAAGAACACCGCGTTCAAATCCAGCCACTTATACAGGTACTTTTGATATAATAAGAGAATTATTTTCGCAAACACCAGAAGCAAAAATGCGTGGATATAAACCAGGAAGGTTTAGCTTTAATGTAAAGGGTGGAAGATGTGAAGCTTGTTCAGGAGATGGAATTATAAAAATTGAAATGCAATTTTTATCTGATGTATATGTACCTTGTGAAGTTTGTAAAGGAAAGAGATATAATAGAGAAACTTTAGAGGTTAAATATAAGGGGAAAAATATAGATGATGTTCTTAATATGACAGTAGAAGAAGCGTTAGAATTTTTTGAGCATATACCAAGAATAAAAAATAAGCTTCAAACATTATATGATGTAGGACTTGGTTATATAAGACTTGGTCAACCATCAACACAATTATCTGGTGGAGAAGCACAAAGAATAAAGCTGGCATTTGAACTTTCAAAGAGAAGTACAGGAAAAACTTTATATATATTAGATGAACCAACAACAGGTCTTCATATAGACGATGTTAATAGATTAGTTGGAATACTACAAAGGTTAGTTGATTCAGGAAATTCAGTTATTGTTATAGAACACAATTTAGATATGATAAAATGTGCTGATTATATAATAGATTTAGGACCAGAAGGTGGAGATAAAGGTGGTACCATCTTGGGAACAGGAACACCTGAAGAAATATGTAACATAAAAGATTCATATACTGGCCAATATTTACGTAAGATATTAAAGTAAAATAAAATTATGAAATAATTAGCTAGGTTTTAAGATATTTTACTTAAATACCTAGTTAATTATTATATAGTTTATTAATTGTAAGATAAATGTATGAATTTAATGGTATTTTGGTGTATAATCAAAAAGATAAAGTATTTTTTTTGAGGTGAAAAGATGGATTTTTCAAAATTTATTGCAGGTGTATTTGGAATAATTTTTATAGTAATATTATATTTCATAATTGTATACGCCTTAAAAATAATGGCTAAAGATGTTAAAAGCGGTGGAAATCCAAGTACTGCCAATAAAAAAGCTAGCAATAGAAGACCTATACCTAATAAAAAGAGATATCTAGGTATAGAAATAGTAAAGGCTGGTGAAAATACATCGCTAAAAGTTGGGTCGGTAGTCCCTATAAGAGATTTAGCCACAATAGGTAGAAGAAGTAACAATACCATAATATTAACTGATAAATATGTATCAGGAAACCATGCTAGAATAATGGCAAAAAATAATGTACTTATTTTAGAAGATTTAAATAGTACTAATGGAACATATTTAAATGGTGAAAAAATAAATGGTAAGGTTAAGTTATTTCCAAAAGATCAAATTGCTATAGGAACAGCTATATTCAAGGTTATTCCTTAGATAGTGGTGGGGTGATTAAATGAAAAAAGACAATAAAGAAAGAATAATGCTTGGATTAACATATTTATTATGTATAGCTCTTTTTACTAACCTAGCACTTTTAAAAGCTCCTATAGATAAAGATGCATTATATTTAGGTGGAATATTATGTGTAGTTATATTTATTGCTAATTTGATTGTAAGAAAATTTTATCCAGAGGGAGATAAGTTTATTCTTACATTTTCGTGTATTTTAGTAGTTATAGGTATAGCTATGCTTTATAGACTTGATCCAAAGGTTGCAGAAAAACAACTTATTTGGTTTTTAGCAAGTATAGTAGTATTTATTATAGTACTTAAAGCATTTCCTAACTTTAAAAATTTTGCTAAGTATAAAAATTTATACATGATTGGTGTAATAGTGTTTATGCCTATGGCACTTTTATTTGGTAAAGTAGTTTTTGGAGCTAAAAACTGGGTAATAATAGGTCCTATAAGCTTTCAACCTTCAGAGTTTGGTAAAATAGCATTGGTTTTGTATTTAGCAGCTGCTCTTAAGGAATATAAGGTTGGGGATAATTCAAAGGGGAACTTTAAAAATCTTATAAGACCAGGACTTGTAGTAATGTTTAGTTTAGGTTGTATGGTTCTTCAAAGAGATTTAGGGTCTGCACTTATTTTCTTTGGAATATCCGTAACTATGCTGTATATTGCAACAGGAAAGAAAAAGTATATATTTACATGTTTAGGACTTTCAGTAATAGGTTCAATTGGAGCATATAAATTTTTTGGACACGTAAGAGATAGAGTTTTAATATGGAAAAATCCATGGGAATATGCTCAAGATCAGGGATATCAAATAGTTCAAGGTCTATATGCTATTTCTTCAGGTGGAATGTTTGGATCAGGACTTGGAGAAGGGTATCCACAATATGTGCCAGTACATACAACAGACTATATCTTTGCGATAATATGTGAAGAACAGGGTATGATATTTGGTATAGGAATAATGATATTATATTTCTTATTATTTTATAGATGTATAAGAACAGCATTTGTAACTGATGATGAATTTTCACAATTAAGTGCAGTAGGATTTAGTGCTATGATAGTTTGTCAGGTACTTGTTATTATTGGTGGAGTATTTGCAGTAATACCATTAACAGGTATAGCATTACCTCTTATTAGTTATGGTGGTTCATCAATATTAACAATGTTTTTTGCATTAGGAATATTACAGAAAATATCAGAGGAGGGCTAGAATGAAAGGTGATATTAAAAATAGTGTAACAAAAGTAATGATTGTTTTCTTATTTTTACTTATAGCCCTTATATCATATATGGCTTATTTTCAGGTGTTTAAAGCTCCTAAAATTTCAGAGATGCCAGGTAATCAAAGATCATGGGCTAAGAGAAATGAAGTTTTAAGAGGGGAAATAAAAGATCGAGATGGGAATGTAATTGCAAAAAGTGTAAGAGAAAAAAATAATACTCAAAAGAGAGAATATGAGTATGGAGCTTTGTATGCTCATCCAATAGGATATGTTGATAGTAGATTTGGAATATCAGGGCTTGAAAATTCTTATGATAAACAGCTTACAACTTGTACATCATCAAGTTTCAATGAATTACTTCATAATTTTAGTATAGATAATTTAAAAAAAGCTTTTGAAAATAGAAATAATGATAAAAATAAAATAGGAAATACAGTAATTACTACTCTTGATACAAATTTACAAAAAATAGCATATAATGCATTAGGAAATAATAGAGGTGCAGTTGTAGCACTTAATCCTAAAACAGGAGAAGTTATAGCATCTGTTTCAAAGCCTAGTTTTAATCCAAATAATTTAGAAGCTGAAATGAAGAAAGCAAATTCAGGAGATAAATTAAATAGTCCACTTATAAATAGAGTTACAGCAGGAAAATATCCACCAGGATCAACATTTAAAATAATAACAACAGCAAGTGCGCTTGAAAATATTCCAGATGTTACAGGCAAGACCTTTAATGATAGTGGTGAAATTAAATTCCAAGATGGAAAAAATTTAGCTAATGCAGGTGGAGCTTCATATGGAAATATTGATTTAAGAAAGGCATTTATAGTTTCAAGCAATGTTGTTTATGGAACACTTGCTATGCAACTTGGAAATGATAAGTTATTAAAAACAGCAGAAAATTTTGGATTTAATAGTCAGATACCAGCAAATGGTTTTACTATATCTCCAAGTGAATTTCCAAAGCTTGAAAGTTATCAAATTGGTGATATAGCAAGAAGTGGTATTGGGCAAGCAAGTATACTTGCAACTCCTATACAAATGGCACTAGCAACTTCAGCAGTTGCAAATAATGGTGTTATAATGGAGCCACAATTAGTAAAAAGTGTTGTTGATGACAAAGGAAAAACTGTTGAAACAATGAAATCTAAAGAATATAGAAAAGCTATGACTGAAGGTCAAGCTACAATTATTAAAGGATATATGCAAGGATTGGTTCAAAAAAATGTAAAAAGTGGAAAGTGGAGTTTCTTTGATGGAATAAATGCTGCTGGTAAAACTGGAACAGCAGATCACAATAATGCAGATGGTAGTCCTGCAACTCCACATTCTTGGTTTGTTGGATTTGCTCCGGCAAATGATCCTAAGATAGTTGTGGCAGTCATAGTTGAAGAAGGTGGATTTGGAGCTGGAAAAGCTGCAACAGTTGCTGGAAAAGTAATGAATAGTGAATTAAACAAATAAAAAAGAGCATTTATAAATGCTCTTTTTTATTTGTTTAATTTATCTATAATTTAATTATATTTTTATTTTGCTTAAGTGATATAATTATTTATATAATAATTATTATAGCTTGGAGGTGATTAGAATTTTTGATTTTGAATATCAATTAAAGATATTACCAGATAATCCAGGTGTTTATTTAATGAAAAATAATCTTGGAGAAATAATTTATGTTGGTAAAGCAAAAAATTTAAAAAATAGAGTAAGGCAATATTTTAGAAATTCAAAAAATCATTCAGAAAAAGTAAGAGCTATGGTGAAAAATATAGCTGAATTTGAATATATAATTACTGATTCTGAAATTGAAGCATTAATATTAGAGTGTAATTTAATAAAAAAGCATAGTCCGAAATATAACATATCTTTAAAAGATGATAAATTTTATCCTTTTATAAAAATAACTACTAATGAAGACTTTCCAAGAGTTTTTATAACAAGAAATTTTGCAAAAGATGGTAATAAGTATTTTGGACCTTATACTAATGGAGCTGCCGTATATGAAACTATAAATTTAATAAGAAAAGTTTTTCCAATAAGAACTTGTAAAAGATCTATAACTGAAGATGGAGAAAAAACAAGGCCTTGTTTAAATTTTCATATAAATAAATGCAATGCACCTTGTGGCGGTTATGTCTCGAAGGTTGATTATGGAAAAATGATAAATTCAGTAATTGATATATTAAATGGAAAAGATAAAGATGTTACTAAAGAGCTTAAAGAGAATATGGAAGAGGCTGCTAATAATTTAGAATTTGAAAAAGCAGCATCTTATAGAGATAAAATATTAGCAATCGATACTTTAGTTCAAAAGCAGAAAATGTTTAAAATAACTGATGAAGATGAAGATTTTATAAATATATATAGTGATGAAAAAGATAGCTGTGTTCAAGTTTTCTTTTTAAGAGAAGGAAAAGTAACTGGAAGAGAGCATTTTATGATTGAAAATACTTCTGGTGAAGAAGAAAGCGAAGTTATATCTAAATTTATAGTTAGTTTTTATAGTGGGGTTTCTAAAATACCTAAGAATATATATTTACCATATGTTGATGATCATGATATTTTGGAAGAATTATTAACAATAAAAAGAGGATCGAAGGTTTGGATTAAAATTCCTAAAAAAGGCGAGAAGAAAAGTATGTTAGATATGGTAAAGGAAAATGCTAAAATAACTTTACAGCAATTTAAAGATAAAATTTTAAAAGAAAAAGAAATAAATAAAATTTCTTTAGAAGAACTTGCGGAGTTACTTAATTTAGACGATATCCCAAATAGGATAGAAGCTTATGATATATCTAATATACAAGGGGTAGATTCTGTAGGAAGTATGATTGTTTTTGAAAATGGTAAAGCAAAAAATAGTGATTATAGAAGGTTTAGAATAAAAACTGTAAAAGGTGCCAATGATTATGATAGTATGAGAGAAATATTGGCAAGAAGATTTGAACATGGTTTAAAAGAAATAAAAGAGATTCAAGAAAGAAACTTAGTATTTTCAAATGGCAAATTTTCTAACTTTCCTGATTTAATAATGATGGATGGAGGAAAGGGACAAATTAACATAGCTTTAGAAGTTCTAAATAAACTAGGGATAGAAATACCTGTATGTGGACTTGTAAAGGATGATAAGCATCAAACTAGAGGTATTATATATAATAACGAGGAGCTTATAATAAATAGAAGTTCAAATCTTATGCAACTTATAAGAAGAATACAAGATGAAGTACATAGATTTGCAATTACATATCATAGATCACTTAGGGATAAAAGAACACTTCATTCTATATTAGATGATATACCTAATATAGGGGCAAAGAGAAGAAAAGAGCTTCTTATGAAATTTGGTAGTGTTGAAAATGTTAAAAAGGCAACTTTACAAGAATTATTGGATACGCCGAGCATAGATAAAAAAGCAGCTAAAAGTATAATAGAATATTTTAATGGAACTAAAATTTAATTAAAATAATATAAATGTAATAGTAAAAGACTTGTTTTAATTTCCAATTTAGAATATACTAATTAATTGTAAAAAAAATATATTTCAAGGAGTTTTATGGATGAATAAGTATAGTGGATTATTCAAAAACATATATTCAGAAAATCAAATAGAGTTAAATGCAAAAATGCGTGATCATATATATTTCAAGGTTGGTGGACCAGTAGATGTGTTGCTTAAGCCTAATACAAAAGAGCAAGTAGTTAAAACTATAAAAGTTTGTTTAGAAAATAACATTCCTTATTATGTTATAGGAAATGGTTCAAACTTACTTGTTAAAGATGGTGGAATAAGAGGAGTAGTAATTAAGCTTACAGAACTTAATTCAATAAGAGTAGAAGGTAATAAGATTATTGCTGAAACTGGAGCACTTTTAAAGGATGTTTCAAATGAAGCTTTAAACAATAAGTTAACAGGTTTGGAATTTGCTTGTGGTATACCAGGATCTATCGGTGGAGCTGTATTTATGAATGCAGGTGCTTATGGCGGAGAAATTAAAGATGTTATTGAAAGTGCAGAAGTATTATTAGAAGATGGAAGTATAGTAAGTCATAATAATGAAGAGTTAAAATTAGGATATAGAACTTCAAAAGTTATGACTGAAAATGGAATAGTTTTAGAAGCTACTTTTAATTTAAAAAATGGTGAATATGATGATATAAAGAATGTGGTTGAAGACTTAACTCAAAAAAGAGAATCTAAACAACCGTTAGAATATCCATCAGCAGGAAGCACATTTAAAAGACCAGAGGGATATTTTGCAGGAAAATTAATTCAAGATGCTGGACTTAAAGGTTATTCAATAGGTGGAGCAGCTGTATCATCAAAGCACTCAGGCTTTGTTATAAATAAAGGTGGAGCAACAGCTAAAGATATATTAGACATTATAGCTCATATTCAAAAAGAAGTTAAAGATCAATTTGGAGTAGATCTTCATCCGGAAGTTAGAATAATAGGAGAAGATTTATAATTTAATAATTTATAATTTTTAAATAAGCTCATTTTTATGAGCTTATTTTTTATATATTAAACATCAAAAATAATTTTATATTTAATAATGAAAAAAATAAAGAGTTTATTAAGTTATTTAAATAGTCTATAAAATATAAAAGTAGTGATTTATAATATAATTTATTGCTAATATTATAATAGCTACATTGAAGGTTAGATTATATATTAAAAAGTATATATGATATAATTATATATATATAGGACTTTTAAAGGAGGAGTAAGTATGAGATTCGTAATAGTTACAGGATTATCAGGAGCAGGAAAGACAGAAGCAACAAGAAGTTTAGAAGATTTAGGATACTTTTGTGTTGATAACCTTCCACCACAATTAATACCAAAATTTGCTGAAGCATGTAAGAATGGAAATATAGAAAAAGTAGCAATAGTTACTGATATAAGAGGTGGAATATTCTTTGATGATTTATTTGAGAGCTTAGTATACTTAAAAAATAATGATTTTAAATATGAAATTTTATTTTTAGAAGCATCAAATGAAGTATTAGTAAAGAGATTTAAAGAAGCAAGAAGAACACATCCTCTTTCACCAAAGTCTCGTGTACTTACAGGAATAATTGAAGAAAGAAATAAACTTAGAGAAGTTAAAGATAGAGCTGATGTAATAATTGATACATCAAAGTATGCAATTAGAGATTTAAGGGAAAAAATGAATTCATATTATGGTTCAGCAGAAGAGCCAGATAAAGAACTTTCAGTAACTGTTTTAAGTTTTGGATTTAAATATGGTATACCAGTTGATTCAGATTTAGTATTTGATGTTAGATTTATTCCAAATCCATTTTATATACCGGAGTTAAAGCAGTTTTCAGGTTTAGAAGAGCCGGTTCAAAAGTATGTTTTAGAGCAAAAAGAAACAGAAGGCTTTTTGGAAAAACTTATGGATATGCTTAAATTTTTAATTCCTAATTACACTAAGGAAGGAAAGAGACAGCTTATTATTTCAATAGGATGTACAGGGGGAAGACATAGATCTGTTGCAATAGCTAATAAAGTTTATGAGCTTTTATCAAAAGAAGGATATAAAACAGGCATTGAGCATAGAGATATAATTGAAGATGTAAACAAGGGAGAAAAGAAACTATGAGGCTCTCTGATTGGATTAAACCTGGCATTAGAGTTAAGAGATGGATTGCATTTGGATTATTTGGAGTGCTTTTAATAGCATTTGGATTTAATGAATTAGTTACTCATAGAGTTTATGATATTTATTATAAATTATTTTATATATGTCTTAATGTTACTGGGATATTTGTTATATATATATCAATAACAGAGGGAATGAAGTCTGTTATTGCACTTATGAATAAAGGTTATATAAGAATGTCTTTAGATAGTAGAAAGATAGAGACGTTAATAACTGAAAAAAGACTTTTAGTAAAAGGTCCCAAAATAGTTGTTATAGGTGGTGGCACTGGACTTTCAACAATGCTTAGGGGATTAAAATATTATACATCAAATATAACAGCTATAGTTACTGTTGGTGATGATGGTGGAGGTTCTGGAGATTTAAGAGAAGATCTTGGAATGTTACCACCAGGTGATATAAGAAACTGTATATTGGCATTAGCTGATACTGAACCTTTGATGGAAGATCTTCTTCAATACAGATTTAAGGATGGAAGGCTTAAAGGACAAAGTTTTGGTAACTTATTTTTAGCTGCTATGGATGGAGTTTCAGGAAACTTTGAAGAAGCAGTACAAAAGATGAGCTCCGTTCTTGCTGTAACTGGTAAAGTTTTACCTGTTACATTAGATGATATGAAATTAATTGCAGAACTTGAAAATGGAAATACTATAATAGGTGAATCTTATATACCAGAAGAAGCTATAAAGCAGAAATCAAAAATAAATAAGTTATCTATTGAACCTAAAGATGCTAAACCTTTAGAGGAAGCAATTAAGGCAATAGAAGAAGCTGACGCTATAGTTATGGGACCAGGAAGTTTATACACAAGTGTTCTTCCAAATCTTTTAGTAAATGGTATTGTAAGTACAATAAAGAAATCAAATGCTTTTAAAATATATATATCTAATGTAATGACACAACCAGGAGAAACTGATGGATTTAATGTATCGGATCATATAAAAATTTTAAGAAAATATGGTGGGAAAAATATAGTTGATTGTGTTATTGCAAATGTAGGTAGTATAAGCGATTTTATGAAGGAAAAGTATAAGGAAAAAGGATCAGAACCTGTTAAAATTGATAATAAGAAACTAAATGATCTTGGAATCGACATAGTTGAGAAAAATCTTGTAAGAGTAAGTAAAGGAACTATAAAGCATGATTCAGATTATTTAGCACAAGTATTAGTTGAAACTATAATGGAAAAGAAATTATTATATGATAGAAAGAAAATAATTGAGTACATGTATCTTTCACAACGTATAAAAGAGAGAGATAAGACAGAAAAGAAACATAAAAGAGAAAGTACTAATAGTCAAGAAAATTAGTATTTGATTATTTAAATAAAAAGAGCTAAATAGAATTCTTAATATTTAAGGATTTTTCTATTTAGCTCTTTTTTATTGTTATTTTAATTTAAAAATAGAAAATAAATAGTTTTAGAATTTTATTTATGGATATGTAATTTTCGAAATTAATATAAGTATATATAAAATATAATATTAATCTTAAAATTTTAATGATTTTAATTTAACATTATATGTCAATAAAAATTTTTAGAATTAATATTTATGAATTAAACATGAAGGTAGGTATATTATGAAAAGGTCAAGTGGAATTTTAATGCATATATCATCTTTGCCAGGGAAATATGGAATAGGAACATTAGGAAAAGAAGCATTTGAATTTATAGATTTTTTAAATGAGTCTGGACAAACTTATTGGCAAGTATTACCTTTAGGGCATACAAGTTATGGAGATTCACCTTATCAATGTTTTTCTGCATTTGCAGGTAATCCATATTTTATTGATTTTGATAATCTAAGAGAAGAAGGATTTTTAAAAATAGAAGATTATGAAAATATAGATTTTGGTGAAGATAGGGTTAAGATAAATTATTCTACATTATTTAAAAATAAAATGAAAATTTTAAAAAAGGCATATGAAAATTCAAAAGAAATAAATAAAAAAGAAATAGAGATATTTAGGGAAAAAAATAAATTTTGGATTGAAGATTATGCATTTTTTATGGCTCTTAAGGAAA
Organism: Clostridium sp. TJA020; assembly: GCF_058310295.1. Taxonomy (NCBI): domain Bacteria; kingdom Bacillati; phylum Bacillota; class Clostridia; order Eubacteriales; family Clostridiaceae; genus Clostridium; species Clostridium sp. TJA020. Next base: position 401,579 of record NZ_JBZEFC010000002.1, on the reverse strand, counting down.
AATTTTCTCTAGTAAGTTGGCAAAATTGGGATGAAAAAATAAGGTTAAGAGATAGAAAAACTTTGTATGAATATAAAGAAATATTAAATGAAGAAATTAATTACTGGATATTTTTACAATATAATTTCTTTAAACAATGGAATAAGCTTAAAAATTACGCAAATAAATTAGGTATTAAAATAATAGGAGACATACCTATATATGTTGCTGAGGATAGTGTAGATGTTTGGTCTAATCCAAAGATATTTCTATTAGATAAGAATAAAAGACCTATAAAAGTTTCCGGTTGTCCACCAGATGCTTTTTCAAAAACTGGACAGCTTTGGGGAAATCCAATATATAATTGGTCTTATTTAGAAAAAACAGATTATTATTGGTGGGTTGAGAGAGTGAGACAAAGTTTAAGTATTTATGATGTTTTAAGAATAGATCATTTTAGAGGCTTTGAATCATATTGGGAGATTCCTTATGGGGACAAAACTGCAATAAATGGTAAGTGGGTAAAAGGTCCTGGAATTAAATTATTTAATGCTATAAAAGAAAAACTTGGAGAAGTTAATATTATAGCAGAAGACTTAGGATATTTAACTAAAGAAGTAATAGATTTTAGAAATAAAACAGGCTTTCCAGGTATGAAGGTATTACAATTTGCTTTTGATTCTCAAGGGGATAGCTACTATTTACCACATAATTATATAAATAATTCAATAGCTTATACAGGTACCCATGATAATGACACAGTAAGAGGTTGGTTTGAGGTTACAGGAAATAAAGAAGATATAAATTATGCTATAAATTATTTAAGACTTACTGAAGAAGAGGGTTATAATTGGGGGATGATAAGAGGGGCTTGGAGTAGTGTATCAAATATATCAATAGCTCTTATGCAAGATTTTTTAAATTTGGGAAATGAAGCAAGAATGAATTTTCCATCAAAATCAGAAGAAAATTGGATGTGGAGAGCTAAGAAAGAAGATTTAACTAATGAATTAGCTAAAAAAATATATGAAATTACTAAAATTTATAGGAGATTAAAAAAGTGATAAAAATATAATAAATAAAAATAATACCTAATAAAAATTTTTAAATTTATTAGGTATTATTTTTATGTTTTCTAATTTATTAAGAAAAAAGTATTAGTTTATGTAAAAATATATATTTCCTTGACAACATTGGTATAATTATTTACATTAAATTATGCTATAATTAAGAATTGTATATAGTTAGATATTAAATGAATTATCGTATATAGAAGGAGATTTATAAATGTCGTTTTCATCAAAAGTTAAAGGAGAAATCTGTAGATATATTGATATAACAAAAAGAGAAGCTTTGGCAGAAATATCTGCAATTATGAAAGTTAGTGGAACGATTGCTTTTACCGGTAAGGGATTAGCATTTAGGATTACTACTGAAAATCCTTCAAGTGCAAGGCTTATATTTACTTTATTAAAAGAACATTTTGATATTCACTCTAAACTTATGGTAAAGAAGAGTAATTCCCTTAAGAAAAATAATATATATATGGTTGTTATTGATGCAGAAATGGGAGTTAAGGAACTTCTTGAAGAAACTGGGATATTAAAAGAAATTAATGGTATTATGAGTTTAGATTATACTATAGATCCTTCTTTTGTAGATACTATTGAAACTAAAAAGGCTTATATAAGAGGTGCGTTTTTAGGTGGGGGAAGTATTAGTAACCCTGAAAAAACATATCATTTAGAATTTGTAACTCATAGTGAAGAATATGCAAATGATTTATGTGCTCTTGTAAATAGCTGTGGACTTAATTCTAAAGTTATTCAAAGAAAAAATAGTTTTATTATTTACATAAAAGAAGGGGAACAAATAGTTGATTTACTTAATATATTAGGTGCACATACATGTCTTTTAGAATTAGAAAATATAAGAATCAAAAAAGAAATGAGAAATAATGTTAATAGACTTGTAAACTGTGAAACAGCAAATCTTTCAAAAACTGTTAATGCAGCAGTTAGACAAGTTGAAAGTATTAAGCTTATAAGAGATAGTATAGGACTTAAAAGACTTCCTCAAAATCTTAGAGAGATAGCTGAACTTAGACTTCAATATCCTGAGGAATCTTTAAAGGAACTTGGACAATTACTTGATCCTCCAGTAGGAAAATCAGGTGTAAATCATAGACTTAGAAAAATTGAAAAGATAGCAGAAGAGGTAAGGTCAGGTACATACTAATGGCCTTTCTCTTATATATGAAAGGAGTGTGGGTAAGTGGGAGATAAAAAATTTTGTCATTTACATCTTCACACAGAGTACAGCCTTTTAGATGGATCTGGAAAAGTTAAGAAGCTTGTAAAGAAAGCTAAGGAGCTTGGTATGGAAAGTATGGCTATTACTGACCATGGAGTAATGTATGGGTGTGTTGATTTTTATAAAGCAGCTAAGGAAGAAGGGATAAAACCTATACTTGGTTGTGAAGTTTATGTAGCTAGTAAGTCAATGCATATTAAAAATATAGATAAAGATAATAGTACAAATCACTTAGTTCTTTTAGTTAAAAATAAAATTGGTTATGAAAACTTAATGAAGATAGTTTCAGAGGCTTCAATAGAAGGATTTTATTATAAACCTAGAGTAGATCATGATTATTTGAGAAAACATAGTGAAGGGATTATAGCATTAAGTGCATGTCTTGGAGGAGAAGTACAAAAGGCATTACTTAATGATAACTATGAAAAAGCAAAAGCTGTAGCTTTAGAATATAAGGATATATTTAAAGAAGGTTTTTATTTGGAGCTTCAAAATCATGGTATGGAAGAACAAAGAAAAGTAAATGAATTAAATATAAAGCTTTCAAAAGAAACGGGGATACCATTAGTTGCAACAAATGATGTTCATTATATTGAAAGAAAAGATTCAAAATCACATGATATTTTAATGTGTATACAAACAGGAAAAACTGTTGATGACGTAAATAGACGTAGATACCCTTCTGATCAGTTTTACTTAAAGTCACCAGATGAAATGTATGATATGTTTTCTTATATACCAGAGGCTTTAGAAAATACTATAAAGATATCAGAACAATGTAATTTTGATTATGAGTTTCATGTATCAAAATTACCTAAATTCCCATTACCAGAAAATGAAGATAATCCTTATACATATTTAAGGGATACATGTTATAAAGGACTTATAGAAAGATATTCAGTATTTGATTGTATTAAAGAGGATAAATATGATTATGATAAAGTCTTTAATATGAGGGAAGAAAGTGAAGAGGCAAGAGAACTTATTGATAGACTTGATTATGAACTTGGAGTAATCAAGCAAATGGGATATGTTGATTACTTTTTAATTGTTTGGGACTTTATAAAGTATTCAATAGATAATGGAATACCAACTGGTCCAGGGAGAGGTTCAGCAGCTGGTTCAATTGTTGCATATACTCTTGGAATAACAAAAATAGATCCAATAAAGTATAGTTTATTATTTGAAAGATTCTTAAATCCAGAGAGAGTAAGTATGCCAGATATAGACTCTGATTTTTGTTATGAAAGAAGACAAGAAGTAATAGATTACGTTGTTGATAAATATGGGGAAAAAAATGTATCTCAAATTATAACTTTTGGAACAATGGCTGCAAGAGCATGTATTAGAGATGTAGGAAGAGCAATGGATTATTCTTATGCAGAAGTTGATAGAATAGCTAAAATGATTCCAACTATGCTTGGAATAACAATAGAGAAAGCATTAGATTTAAATCCAGAACTTAAATCAGCCTATGATACAGATGAGCGTGTTAAAAATTTAATTGATGTTAGTAAAGATTTAGAAGGTCTTCCAAGGCACTCATCAACTCACGCAGCTGGAGTAGTTATAGCATCAAAGCCATTAGTTGAGTATGTACCACTTCAAAAGAATGATGAAATGATAGTAACTCAATTTGGAATGACCACATTAGAAGAACTTGGTCTTCTAAAGATGGATTTTTTAGGACTTAGAACGTTAACTGTTATGAATGATGCTGTTAATATGATTAAGTATAATAGAAATGTTGATATAGATTTAGATAAAATAGACTTTGAAGATAAAGAAGTTTATAAGATGATTGGTGAAGGTAAAACAGCAGGGGTATTCCAGTTAGAATCAGCTGGGATGGTAGCTTTCATGAAGGAACTTAAGCCAGATTCATTAGAAGATATTATAGCGGGTATTTCATTATATAGACCAGGTCCTATGGCTGAAATACCTAGATATGTTGAAAGAAAGAGAAATCCTGAAAAGGTCGAGTATTTAACACCAGAGTTAGAAGATATATTAAATGTTACATATGGAGTAATGGTATATCAAGAACAGGTTATGGAAATAGTTAGAAAGCTTGCAGGATACTCAATGGGAAGAAGTGACCTTGTTAGAAGAGCTATGTCAAAGAAAAAGCATAAGGTAATGGAAGAAGAAAGAAAAAACTTTATATACGGAATAGAAGATAAAGATGGAAATATTGAAGTACCAGGATGCTTAAGAAATGGAATACCAGAAGATGTAGCAAATAAAATATACGATATGATGATGGATTTTGCTTCATATGCTTTTAATAAAAGTCATGCTGCAGCTTATGCAGTTGTTGGTTATCAAACAGCTTATTTAATGAAGTATTATCCAGTTGAAATGATTGCAGCTATGCTTAATTCAGTAATGGGAACAAGTGAAAAAGTTGCATCATATATAAAGTTTGCAGAAAGTTTAGGCATACAAGTGGTTCCACCTGATATAAATAAAAGTTATTCAAAATTTACTGTTGATGGAGATAAAATAATATTTGGTCTTGCAGCAATAAGAAATGTTGGAGTAAATGTCGTTGAAAATATAGTAAAGTCTAGAAATGATAAAGGTGAATTTTTATCAATAATGGATTTTATAAATAAATTAGATCTTGGAACAATTAATAAAAGAGCGGTAGAAAGTCTTATAAAAGCTGGAGCTTTAGATTCATTTAAAGTATATAGATCAAAGCTTTTAGCTGTTTATGAAAAAATAATGGATGGTGTTTCAGGAGAAAGAAAGAGAAATATTGATGGTCAAATTAGTTTATTTGGAATTGATGAAGAAAATGTAAGTATGCCAGAAATTAAATATCCTGATATAAAGGAATTTAATAAAAAGCATATCCTTTCAATGGAAAAAGAAATGACAGGTATATATTTATCAGGACATCCTTTAGATGAGTATGGAAAGAGTTTAAAGGTGCAAACTACAACAACTATAAGTAATATATTTAAAGTTTATGAGGCTATGGAAGAAAATATTGCTAAAGGTATAAGCTTAGATGATATGTCAAGTGAAATGCCTATAAAAGATAATCAAACAGTAATATTAGGTGGAATTTTAACAGAAGTAAATCAAAAGGTTACTAGAAACAATACAATAATGGCATTTTTAAAGCTTGAAGATTTAAGTGGAGAAATAGAAGTTATCGTTTTTCCTAGAACATTAGATAGAGTTAGAGAAAGTATAAACGAAGATGCACTTGTCACAATAAAAGGGCGTATAAGTCTTAAGGAAGATGAACCACCAAAGCTTATATGTGAAAAAATTGAAGGTCTAGAAAAAGTAGATTCAAATAAAATATATATAAGAGTAAATGATGCTAAAGAAGCAAAAATCTTAGCAAATGAAATAAAAAATAATTTTAATCAATATAAAGGTGAAACAGCAGTTTATATATTTAATAATGAATTAAGAAAAAGTTATAGACTTTCAAGAGAATGTTGGCTTGATTTAAATAGTGATTCAATAACAATATTAAAGGAAAAATTAGGTGATGATAACGTAAAGGTAGTGGAATCTTAAAATCTTTAAAAATGTAATTTAAAAATAAAAAAGATGGTTTAAGAAGTTAATTCTTAAACCATCTTTTTTATTTTTAAAACTATAAGTAAATAATATAAATCTACATAATTTTTTAATAATTAGATTAGTTTATAATATTGTTATATATAATAAATGAGTTTAATAGAATTATACAAATGCTTATATTATTTAATAGGAGGGAATTGTATGGAAAATTCGGAAATTAAGAAATTATCGAAAGAAAATCTTAAGGGGAACTGGCTTAAGTTTGTATTGGTAACTTTAGTAGTTTTTATTTTAACAGGAATTCCTGAACTTATATTTAATGAATCAAATATATCAATAGCAAATAATGTGTTAACTTTTATAATATCGGTATTAACAGGAGTATTTTCAATAAATTTATACTTAAATTTAGTTAGGAATGGTAAATTTGATATAAATAATATAACAAAAGATTTTAAAGTATATTTAAGATATGCAGGGTTTTCGTTAATATTAGGAATAGTTGTAGTTGTAATAACAATAATTTTAATTTCTATATTTATAGGAAGTATATTTAGTATTACTTTTTTTGAATATGAAATTAGTTATGTTATATTTTCACTTATTTTAGTTGCAGTATCATTAAGTTTAATGATGCTTATAATAAATATATTCTTTTTACCAGTAGAATATTTAATAGTTGATGGATTTACATTATCAGAAAGTTTGTCAAAGTCATTTAGTTTAATGAAAGGGAACAAATGGAGATTCTTTAAATTTCAATTATCATTTTTAGGTTGGATGATACTTGGAATATTAACTTTAGGAATAGGGTTACTTTGGGTAATTCCTTATTATAGTACATCATTAGCTAATTTTTATTTAATAATAAGGAATGAAAAAGATTCTTGTGAAAAATTTGATTTAAATGCATAAATAAAGTATAAATATTCAAAAATTTATATATTAAGGTAGGAAAGGTATGATAAAAATATAGATTTTCATACCTTTCTTTTGCTTTTTATTAAAAAATCTAAAAATACAGAAAATTCATTTTTTCTCTTGATATTTTATCGAAATAAGTAGATAATTGTTATGTAATAGCAAATAAAAGCTTTATAAAATATATAAAAAATAATTAATTTATAAAATAATTAATTAATAAAAAGGCAATAAAAATGCAATAATTGTATTAAAGTAATAACAATAGTCAATAATATTGAATGAAAGATAAATGAAAATTTTTACAAAAATTAAATCCAAAAAAATAATAAGATTACATATAATTTTGAATTTCATAGGGTATAATAATGATGTGGAATGATTACAACAATTCAATATAAAGAATATTGTAGAATATTTTAATATAATATCAATATATTAAAAAAATTAAACAATTTACATTGATAACATTGATAATTTTCAGCAATTTATGTACAATTATAATCGGTCATATAAACGTGGGAAGATTTATTACCGGTGGGACAAGATGTGTCCTGTTTGGTGAATAAGGAGGAGTAATCATGAAAAAGATAGCTATTTTAACTAGTGGTGGAGATGCACCAGGAATGAATGCTGCAGTTAGAGCGGTAACTAGAACAGCAATAGCAGCTGGATTAGAGGTAATGGGAGTTCAAAGAGGATATAGTGGTTTAATTAACGGAGAATTATTCACTATGGACAGAAGTTCAGTTTCTGATATTATTCAAAGAGGTGGAACAATTTTAAGAACAGCTAGATGTCCAGAATTTAAACAAGAAGAAGTAAGAAAAAAAGCAGTTAAAATCTTAAAAGCATATGGAGTAGATGCATTAGTAGTAATAGGTGGAGACGGATCATTTACAGGAGCAAAGCTTCTTTCTAAATTAGGAATTAAAACAATTGGTCTTCCAGGAACAATTGATAATGATTTAGCTTACACAGATTATACTATTGGATTTGATACAGCATTAAACACAGTATTAGATGCGATTAATAAGATTAGAGATACTTCAACATCTCACGAAAGAGTTTCAATAGTTGAGGTTATGGGAAGAAATTGTGGAGACTTAGCTTTATACGCTGGTTTAGCAGGTGGAGCTGAAGCAATAATAGTTCCAGAAAAAGGATTCGATAAAAATGAATTATGCAAAACTATTCTAGAAGGAAGACAAAGTGGAAAGATGCACAATCTTGTACTTTTAGCAGAAGGAGTAGGTGGAGCTTTCGAATTAGCTAAAGAAGTTGAAGAAGTTACAGGAATGGAAACAAGAGCAACTGTTTTAGGACATATCCAAAGAGGTGGAAGCCCAAGTGCTTTCGATACAATATTAGCTTCAAAAATGGGATCAAAGGCAGTTGAAGTTTTACAAGAAGGAAAAACTTCAAGAGTTATTGGAATAGTTGATAATAAAATAGTAGATATGGATATCGACGAAGCTTTAGCAATGGAAAGAAAATTTGATGAAAAGACTTATGAAATTGCAGAAATAATTTCAAAATAGTTTTAAATAATAAATTAATAATGCTATAAATAAATTTTTATATATAGATTTTGGGTAATTACAAAAAAAGAGGGAGTGTTATTTCGAATGAAAAAGACTAAGATGATTTGTACAATAGGTCCAGCTAGTGAAAATGAAGAAATATTATCACAAATAATCCAAGCTGGAATGAATGCTTCAAGACATAACTTTTCACATGGAGATCATGAAGAGCATGCAGGAAGAATAAAAAAAGTTAAGGAATTAGCTAAAAAATTCAACAAAGAAATAGCTATCGTTTTAGATACAAAAGGACCAGAAATAAGAACTGGAAACTTTGAACCAAGCAAGCTTGAACTACAAAAAGGTTCAGAATTCACTATATATGTTGGTGAAGAAGTTCTTGGAGATGCAACTAAATGTTCAGTAAGCTACGATGGATTAGCTAATGACGTTAAACCAGGAAACACAATCTTAATAGATGATGGTTTAGTTGGATTAGAAGTTAAAAAGGTAGAAGGAAATAAAGTAATCTGTGAAGTTATGAACACTGGATTAGTTGGAAGTCACAAAGGAGTTAACGTTCCTGGTGTATCAATAAAATTACCAGCTTTAACTGAAAAAGACGAAGCAGATTTAAAATTCGGTTGTGAAATCGGAGTAAACATGATAGCTGCATCATTCGTAAGAAAAGTTGAAGACGTAAGAGCAATCAGAAAAGTTTTAGATGAAAATGGTGGAGAAAACATCCTTATCTGTCCTAAGATAGAAAACCAAGAAGGTGTTGACAATATAGATTCAATAATAGCTGAATCAGATGCTATTATGGTAGCTAGAGGAGACCTTGGAGTTGAAATTCCAATAGAAAACGTACCAGCAGTACAAAAAATGATCATTCAAAAATGTAACAAAGCTGGAATCCCAGTTGTTACTGCAACACAAATGTTAGATTCAATGATCAGAAACCCAAGACCAACAAGAGCTGAAGTTTCAGATGTAGCTAATGCTATATTAGATGGAACAGATGCAATAATGTTATCAGGAGAAAGTGCTAACGGAAGCTATCCTGTAGAAGCTGTTAGAACAATGGCTAAGATTGCTGAAGAAACTGAAAAGCAATTAGAATACAAAGTTGCAACTTCAACAGCAACTCATCATGTTCCTGCAATATCAGGAGTAATAAGCAGAGCTACTTGTAATGCTGCTAATGAATTACAAGCTGCTGCAATAGTTTCATCAACTCAAAGTGGAGCAACTGCAAAGAGATTATCACAATGCAGACCAGAATGCCCAATATTAGCAATTACTCCAAGCGAAATTGTTGCTAAACAATTAGCTTTCTCATGGGGAGTATATGCAATGGTTTCAGAAAGAATGGAATCAACTGATGAAATGATGGAAAAATCAACACAAATAGCTAAAGAAAACGGATTTGTTAAAGCTGGAGATACAGTAGTTATAGCTGCTGGAGTACCAGTTGCAGAAGTTGGAGCAACTAACTTAATGAAAGTAACTGTTGTAAAATAGTTTAATTTATATAAGTTAATTAAAAATAACCTTTAGATTTATTTCTAAAGGTTATTTTTTATGAAAATATTTAAATTTATAAAAAAATATAATAAAGTATTGTATATTATTTATAAGATATGTTAAAATTATAAGATGTATCTAAAGTAAAGATTATTATTGGCAACTGATTCTATTGCACCCTTAGTGGTGCTAATTTTTTTAAAAAAATGAACAAAAAGTAAAACTTTAAGTTTTACTTTTATAACTATTGTAAATGTTTACTAAAAATATTATTATAAAATTAGAGATAGCGCTATCTTGAATTTTTTATACTTTAATCAAAATTTAATACATGGTACAGAGATTTAGAGAGTAGACCACAATTAGTATATTAAAAATATACTTTTGTGGTATTTTTTTATTTTCTGACATCGTAGGGGGGACAAGAGATATGTCAAACTTTTCAAAAGTTAACAAAGCAGATATGACAGTAGATTTATCTAATCAAACAAGAGATATATTAGGATTTTTAAAACCTGCTAAACCAATAGCTAGGTTGCCAAAGGATAAAATAGATTCTGCATATAAAAGGTATAGAATTCAAGTATTTATTAGTATATATATAGGATATCTAACTTATTATTTTGTAAGAAGTAATTTTTCATTAGCAAAAGCTTACTTAGTAGATCAAGGGTTTACTAAGCTTCAATTAGGATTTGTAGCATCAGCACTTGGAATAGCATATGGAATTAGTAAATTTGTTATGGGAAATGTTTCTGATAGATCAAATCCAAGGTATTTTTTGGGAATAGGACTTATTTTATCAGGTATAGTAAATTTCTTCTTTCCAATTACATCAAGTATAACATTAATGTTTATATTAATGCTTGCTAATGGTTGGGTTCAAGGAATGGGTTGGCCACCTTGTGGAAGAACAATTACTCACTGGTTTTCAGATAGAGAACGTGGAGTAAAAATGTCAATTTGGAATACTGCTCATAATGTTGGAGGCGGACTTATAGCAACAATAGCAGTAATTGGTGTTTCAATGTTTGGTAGCTGGAAAGGAATATTCTATTTACCAGCAATAATTGCAATTATAATTGGAATTCTTTATATGATATTTGCAAAAGATACTCCTCAATCAGTTGGATTACCACCTATAGAGGAATATAAAAATGATTATCCAGAAGTTCAAGTTGATGATAGAGAAAGAGAATTATCAGCAAAAGAAATATTATTTAAGTATGTATTTACAAATAAATATTTATGGGCAGTAGCTTTGGCAAATATTTTTGTATATTTAGTTAGATATGGAGTTATAAACTGGGTTCCAACATATTTAGAAGAAGTTAGAAACTTTAGTATGAAAGAATCATCAGTTGCATTTGCACTTTTTGAATATGCAGCAATACCAGGTACTATAATAATTGGATGGCTTAGTGATAAGGTATTCCATGGAAGAAGAGCACCTCTTGGAGTATTCTGTATGATTGGTGTATTTATCGGGGTGTTTATATATTGGAAGAGTTCAAATCCAATAATTATAAATTGTGCTTTAGCTTCGATTGGAGCTTTAATATATGGACCAGTTATGTTAATTGGAGTAAGTGCATTAGATTTAGTTCCTAAAAAAGCAGCAGGAACAGCAGCTGGTTTTACAGGTCTTTTCGGATACATGGGAGGACAAGTGTTAGCAGAAGTTGCTATGGGTGCTGTTGTTGATAAGTTTAATTGGGATGGTGGATTTATACTACTTATGGCATCATGTATATTAGCAATAGTATTCTTAGCATTTACTTGGAATGTTCATGATAGATCAAAAGCTTAATAGTAAATGTTATCAATTAAAAATTCTATATAAATAAAAGAATATTATCACACTCCTTGCAAATAATATAACTTAAGGGAGTGTGATAATTTATGAATACAACATTAGGATGTTCAGTTCATAGTTGTATAAATAATGAATGTGGGCTTTGTGGAGCAGAATATATTCTTATTGAAGGAGAAAATGCTTACACATCAAGTCAAACATATTGTAGTAATTATAGAGAAAAATCAATAATAAATGGATTTAAAGCTTTGGGGAATACTGATTTTATTGGAGAAATAATGCAAATGGTTAATGATGGTAGTGATATAAAACTTAGTCCAACAGTTTCTTGCAATGCAAAATCTTGTTTTTATAATGGAAATGGTAAGTGTGAAGCTAGAAACTTAATAATAACTAAAAACACTGAAAGAAATGATGTGTTAACTCAATGTGAAACTTTTATAGAGTCATATTAAATATTTTTTATACTATAAATAAAATATTTAATTTATCAATTAGTTAAAACAATAATTAATAAAAATCATAATATATAATAAAACAACATATCTCCATAAATAATTTGCATGAGGTGGATAAATGAAAGATAGTATTTCTTTAGGTTTTTCTTATAATGAAAAAAAAGTTAAAAGCTTATTAGGACTAGGATTAGTTATTGTTGTTACTTTTAGTGGTATATTAATTACATCTATTGCAAACAAAATTAAATAATTATAAAGAGCTGTCAAATGAAAGTTTGACGGCTCTTTATATTATAGAAATTAATTTTAAGCTTAGAAATTTTATTTAGAATATGAATTAATTTGATAAGAGGGTTATATCAATATTTATACAACTTTTATATAACTTTATGATATAATAAGTCGGTATTACATGTTAGGAAAAAGGTGAAACGATATGGTTATAAAAAACAAAGAGTACACTTTAGATATATTGTCACAAGGATATGAAGGTGAGGGAATTGCTAAGGTAGAAGGATTTCCTATATTTATTGAAGGAGCTTTAAAGGGAGAAAAGGTTAAGGCTTTAATTGTTAAGGTTAAAAAAAATTATGCATATGGCAAATTATTAGAAGTTATAGAAAAATCTCAAGGCAGAGTAGAAGCAAGATGTGAAAACTTTAAAAAATGTGGTGGGTGTAAAATTCAACATATGAATTATAAAACACAACTTGATTTTAAGTATGAGAGAGTTAAAGATTGTATAAAAAAAATCGGTGGTCTTAATGAAGATATAGTAAATTATCCTATTGGTATGAATGAAAATCCATATAATTATAGAAATAAAGTTCAATTGCCTGTAGGAATGGTTAATGGGAAATTATCAATTGGATTTTATGCACCAAGAAGTCATGACATAATTAATATAGATAGATGCTTTATTCAGGAAGATGATTCAGATAAGATAGTGAAAATCTTTAGAGATTGGATGGAAGAAAACAATATAAAACCAGCTTTTGTTGATGGTAAATTTAATAAAGAAGGTTTTTTAAGACATATAATGATAAGAAAAGGCTTCAAAACAGGAGAGGTTATGGTTGTCTTAGTTACAACTAGAAAAGAATTAAAAAATATAAATGAGCTAATACAAAAGTTAGAGTTTAAAATTAAAGGTTTAAAAAGCGTTATACTAAATGTAAATAAAAAAGATACAAATGTAATACTTACACCTGAATGTTATACGTTATGGGGAGAAGATTGTATTACTGATTACATTGGAAACTTTAAATTTAATATATCACCTCTTTCATTTTTTCAAGTTAATCCTGAACAAACAGAAGTACTGTATGGAAAAGCACTTGAATATGCAAACTTAACAGGAAATGAAACGGTATTTGACGCTTACTGTGGTACAGGTACAATAACACTATTTTTATCACAAAAAGCAAAGAAAGTTTATGGAGTTGAAATAGTTGAGCCTGCAATAGTAAATGCTAGAGAGAATGCTAAAAAAAATAATGTTGATAATGCAGAATTTTTTGTTGGTAAGTCAGAAGAAGTTATACCAAAGCTTATAGAAGATGGAGTTAAAGCTGATGTTATAGTAGTTGATCCGCCTAGAAAGGGTTGCGATAATAAATTACTTAATGCTATAGGTGAAGTAAAGCCAGAGAGAGTCGTATATGTATCATGTGACCCAAGTACTTTAGCTAGAGATTTAAAGGAACTTGATATATTAGGATATAAAACTATAGTGGTACAACCAGTTGATATGTTTCCACATACAGCACATATAGAAAATGTTGCATTATTAGAAAGAAAATAATTTTGATAGAAATACTTATAAATTAAATATATTTTAATGGAAGAATATTAATATATATTCTTCCATTTTTATTAATAATTACAATTATGTTTATTTAGAGGTTAATTATAATTTAAAGAAAGAGAATTAGATAATAGAATGAGATTAGATAAATTTTTAGCACAGTCATCAATTGGAAAGCGTAAAGAAGTTAGAATTTATATAAAAGAAGGAAAGGTAAGAGTTAATGAAAAAGTAGTAACAGTACCTGCAATTAATATAGATGAAAAGATAGATAAAATAGAATATCTTAATAATGTAGTAGAATATTCAGAAAAGGTATATTATATGTTTAATAAACCTTCTGGGTGTATTACTGCAAAGATAGATAAAGAGCATAAAACTGTATTTGAATTTTTAAGTGAAGAAGATAAAAAAGGAATATTTCATGTTGGAAGGTTAGATAAAGATACTGAGGGTTTATTATTGTTCACTAATGACGGAGATTTTGAACATAAGTTAATGCATCCAGAAAAGCATGTATGTAAAACTTATTTCTTTTGGGCATTAGGTTCTTTAAGTAATGAAAATATAAAAAGCTTAGAAAATGGAGTTAATATAATAAAAGGTAGAGTTTTAACTAGACCTGCTAAGGTGAAAATTAATGATTATGGCTTATTTAAGGATTTTGAAGATGAACTTAAAAAGTTAAATATAAATTTAAAAAATTACAATCAATCCGTTGTTTCAGGATATATTACTATTTCAGAAGGACGAAAGCATCAAGTGAAACGTATGCTTAAAGCAGTTGGATGTAATATTTTATATTTAAAGAGAATTGCTATAGGAGAAGTAGTGTTGGACACAAAATTAAATTTAGGTGAATATAGACATTTAACAGAAAAAGAACTTCAAAGTTTGTTTAGTATTTAATATAATTATTATAATAAAATTAAGAAAGTAGAAGTTTTAAAATTTATTATATATTGAATTGGTATTGTTTTGATTTGATATATCTTTTAATTACATAATGTTTATAAATTTATTTAACACAAGTATCATTTAATTATAATATAAAATGGAGATGATTTATTTTGAATTTTGATGATGGATTAGAGAAATTAGGAATAAATAAAGGGGAAATAATAAGTAGATTTGCGAATAATACTAATTTAGTTGAAAAGTTTATAAAAGCTTTTCTTAAGGATAATACATATTATGAATTAAAAGAAGCTGTTGATAATTTAGATTATAAAGAAATAGAAATAAAAGCACATACATTAAAGGGAATATCTTTAAATCTTAGCTTTCATACATTATTTTTATTATGCACAGAACTTGTAAATGATATTAGAGCTCACAAATACAATAAAATAAAAGAACTTTTTTTAGATATAAAAAATGAGTATGAAAGAATTTGTAAAATTATATCAAGTATAAATTAATCTTGGAATTAATAATTAAATAAAAATTTATTAAATTAGTGAGGTGTATCTGTTATATTATAAGAATGTAAAAATTAAAAATGGGGGATAATTTTATGAAAAAGAAGGGACATATTCATAATAATTTAAAAAGATATAAAGAAATAAATGAATATCTTAAAGAGAAATATGATTCTTCAAGTGAATTTTATAAACAGTTATTAGATGAGTATATATATTCTAATAATGAGTTTGATATAGATGAAATTAAAAAACATGAATTATATTTAGAATCGCAAGTTGAATTGGATTCATTAAATGAATTATACAATAAAATGAAAATAGAAGATTTTATAAATAATCAATTAGTTATTAAAGAAAATAATGAAACAAAATACGCTTTTATTTTATTAGATATTGATAACTTTAATAAGATAAATAAAAAATATGGACGAATGTTTGGAAATGAAACTTTAAATAAGGTAGAGTTAAAATTAAAGTCATTAGTTAGAGATAATGATTTTATTTCAAGGGTTAGTGGAGATGAATTTATTATTTTTATTAAGGATATTAAAAATAAAAATGATGTTTTAATAAGAGCTTATGAAATATGTAAAAGTATTAATTTAATATTTTTTTATGATTTTCCAGAACTTCATGTTTCTTGCTCATGTGGAATTTCAATAGCAAAGGAACATGGAAACAGCTTTAATGAGCTTTATAATATATCATATATAGCTCTTACAGAAGCTAAGAAGTTAGGAAAGAATTGTTGTAAAATTTATGGTGAAGAGAGTATAGATATAAATAACAAAAGTTTTAATGAAAACATAAATAATAAAATTTTGATTGTTGATGATATAGATATAAATAGAGAAATTTTAAAGAGTATTTTTTCAGATGAATATGAGGTTTTAGAAGCGGAAAATGGACAGGTGGCTTTAGATATTATAAAAGAGAAAGGTAACGAGATTTTAGCTGTAATTTTAGATATAATAATGCCTATTAAAAATGGATTTGAAGTTATGGCTGAAATGAAAAATAATAATTTAATTAATGAGATACCTGTTATTGTTGTTACTATGATTGATGAAACGGAAAATGAGGTTAAAGCTCTTGAAATGGGTGCCGTTGATTTAATTGTTAGACCATATAATTCAAAAGTTATTAAAGAACGTATAAGAAATGTTATAAGTAGAAAAGAGCTTAGTAAAATAAAATATCAAAACAAGATATTAAAGGAGCAAAATGAAACTGCTGAAAGGTATCGTATAATAGTTGAACAAACAGGGGCTATAGTTTATGAATGGAACCCAATAGATAGAACATTTTATAGTTCAGCAGGAATTAAAGAATTTCTTATAAGTACAACTAAGCCATATTTAGTTTTTTCAGGTAAAGATACTTGTTGTAAGTATTTTCATCCAGAAGATTATGGGATTATATTAAATACATATTTTAGAGATATCTTAGAGGGTAATGGTAAAACAATTGTTACTGTACGATTAAAAAAACTTGATGGATCATTTGTATGGTGTGAGATAACAATTAATTGTGTAAAAGATGATGACAACAATATACAACGTATAATAGGTACAATAGCTGATGTTGATGAAAAAATTAAATCAGAACAAAAGCTTTTATATATGGCTAAATATGATGAGTTAACTGGAATATATGATAAGGATGAATTTTACAGATCAACTTTAGATATGATTAAAAAAAATAATCAACTATCATATGCAGTAATTGTTATGAATATTTCAAAATTCAAGGTTTTAAATGATATATTTGGCTTAAAAGCTGGAGATAAGTTATTATGTTTTATAGCAAATTATCTAAAGACAAACTTAGTTGGAGATGTAAGGTTTGGAAGACTACAAGCTGATAGTTTTGCAATGTGCGTTCCAGCGGATGAGAAATTTATAATTAATTTAATAAAAGATATAGAAAAGAATATATCTATATATCCATTGGATTTTAATATAATAGTTAATTTTGGAATTTATTTAGTAGAGAAATATGATGAATGTGTAAATTTAATGTGTGATAAAGCAAATATTGCATTATCTACTATTAAAGGAAATTATGTAAAAAGATATGAATTTTATGATAGTAAAATGCGTAGAGATTTAATTAAACAACAAGAGTTAATTAATGATGTTAAGTTAGCAATGCAAAATGGAGAATTCAATATACATATACAACCTCAAATAGAATATAAATCAGGTGAAATTGTTTCAGGTGAGGCATTAGTACGTTGGAATCATAAAACTAAAGGAATGATTCCACCAAATGTTTTTATAAATTTATTTGAGGAAAATGGATTTATTACAAAATTGGATATGCATATATGGGAATGTACTTGTAAATTAATAAGAAAATGGATTGATAATGGTCAAAAAGTAGTACCTATATCAGTAAATGTATCAAGAATAGATATATTTAATTTAAATTTAAATGATCATTTCAATAAACTTATTAAAAAATATAATTTACCTAAAGGAGTTTTGGAATTAGAGATTACAGAAACAGCTTATATGGAAAACTCTGTACAACTTATTGAGATTGTAAATAAGTTAAGGTCAGATGGATTTAAGGTTCTTATAGATGATTTTGGTAGTGGATATTCTTCATTAAGTATGCTTAAAGATATTGAAGTAGATATATTAAAATTAGATCGTAGTTTTATTCAAGATGCAAATGTTAATAAAAGAAGTGAAAAAATTTTAACTGCTATAGTATATATGGCAAATGCATTAAAAGTACCTATTATTGCTGAGGGAATTGAAACAAAGGAACAAGCGGAATTTTTAGGGAAATTAGGTTGTGACATAATACAAGGATACTATTATTCTAAGCCACTACCTATAGATAAATTTGAAAATTTACTAAATAGCCAAAAACTAATAGGAGATTAATTTATATGAGAAAAAGAAAGGAAGGATATGAAAAACGAATAAAAAATATAACAATTATAAGTAATATTATAATTATAGTTTTATTAATTATGTTTTTTATATTCTTTATTAGGTCTATAAATGGACTAAAAAAACAAATAAACTATATTTTTTATCATACATTTAATGTATCATCTAGTGTAAATAAAATAAGTAGTAATTTAAATAATATTGGGGTAGGTGTATCTAAGTTATCAAATTTAACTAACGAAGATGATTATAAAGATATAAAGTTAAGCATAGATAAAGATAAAAATAATATTAAAAATGAACTTAAGTACATAAAAGATAATTATTTAGGTCCTTATAAAGACTATGAAGAATTTTACAATAGTATAATGCAAGTAGAAAGTAAGTTTGATGAAGTTTTTAAAGGTGCTAAATATAACAATGGTGATTGGATTAAAAAAGAACTTGGTAAAAAGGTATGTCCGTTAGTTACTAAGTATAATAAAAAGGGATATGAAATTATTGAAAATGCTCAAAAAAAATGCTCAGAATTAAATGAATACTATGAACATATAGATAATGTTTTGGTTATTGGATTAGTTATAATTGCTTTATTTATTCTAATAGTTTCTACAGTATTTAAGAAAGCTATAAAGTCAATGAATAAAAAAGTTTATGATGGTTATGAAATATTAAGTGTTCTTTCAAAAACATTAGATGCTGTATTTATTGTTTTTAATTTAAAGGATAAAAAGAAGGAATTTATTAGTTCAAATAGTTTAAGAGTTCTTGGAATAAATAATATTGAAATAGAAAAAGATAAATTTTCATTTATTAACTTAATTCATCCAGATGAAAGAGAAGAAA
The DNA here is from genome assembly GCF_058310295.1 of Clostridium sp. TJA020. Classification (NCBI taxonomy): domain Bacteria; kingdom Bacillati; phylum Bacillota; class Clostridia; order Eubacteriales; family Clostridiaceae; genus Clostridium; species Clostridium sp. TJA020. The sequence continues at coordinate 382,510 of NZ_JBZEFC010000002.1, read as the reverse complement.
TAAAAGAATTGCTTGAAAATGCTAATCAAGAAGAACCTTTAGAAAAAGAGTTTAGATTTTATAAAAATAATGAATTAGAGCCTATATGGTTAAGACTTAATATATTCCCTGTAAAAGATAATTATGATTCTAAAAGTAATGTATCTAAATATATAGTAACTATTAGTGATCAAACAGAAGAGAAGAAAAAGAAGCAAGCACTTAGTGATGCTTTAAGATTAGCTCAAGATGCTAATCGTGCAAAAGGTGATTTTCTTGCTAATATGAGCCATGAATTAAGAACTCCTATGAATGGAATTATAGGTATGACAACATTAGCTAAAACAAACATAAACAATACAAAAAAGGTAGAGCAATATTTAGATAATATATCTATTTCTTCTAATCATTTAATGATGTTAATTAATGATATTCTTGATATGGCAAAAATAGATAACGGAAAAATGTACATAACACATGAATTATTTGATTTTAACGAAATGATAAATGATGTAAATTCTATGATATATCAACAAGCTATAAAAAAAGAATTATCTTATAATGTGAAAATGACAAATATAGTTTATAAAAAGATTATTGGCGATTTTATGAGAACAAAACAGATACTTATAAATATTTTATCAAATTCAGTTAAATACACTCCTTCTGGTGGAAATGTACTTATGGAGATTAGTCAAATTCAAAGTGGAGATAAACTAAAAGTTAACTTTACAATAAGTGATAATGGAATTGGTATGAGTGAAGAGTTTTTAAAAAATTTATTTAAACCATTTGAAAGAGGTAGTAATATAAGTAATAAAAATATAGAAGGTACAGGTCTTGGACTAGCTATTACAAAAAATCTTATAGCATTACTAGATGGAACAATTAGAGTTCATAGTAATTTAAATAAAGGATCAAAATTTGTAATTGAATTGCCTTTTGATATTGATAAAAATTATAAAGTATCAGTAAATGACTTGCAAAATAATAAATTAAATACATTTAGTAATAGTAATATAAAATATTTATTAAAAGGAAAGAGATTTCTTTTAGCAGAAGATAATGATTTAAATGCGGAAATTGCGATATCATTTTTAGAGCAAGCATCTGCTAAGGTAGAACTTGCGAAAAATGGGAAAGAAGTTTTAAAAAAGTTTTTAAAATCACAAAAAAATTATTATGACTGTATATTAATGGATATACAAATGCCATTGATGAATGGATATGATGCAACTAGAGCTATAAGAAATTCGATACACGATGATGCAGAATCTATACCTATAATTGCAATGACAGCAGATGCTTTTGAAGAGAATATTACAATGTCATTAGAAGCAGGAATGGATGGGCATATATCTAAACCAATAGAGATAAACGTATTATATAATACTTTAAAGGAAATACTTATAAATAAAAAAGAAGGAAAATCTAATAATTAATAGAGAAATTTAATTTGATATAAAGTTATACTATTTTATTATTTAAAAATATAAGATTTAAATAATAAAATAAATTACAAAATTTAATTTATAAACTATATGAAAAATAGACTTTTTAAGATTTTATTTTAACTTAAAAAGTCTATTTTAAAATATAACAGAGAAAATTATTTACTTATATATTGTCCAAAAACCCAACCAGTATGTCCATTATAATTTACTTTATACCATCCATTTGAACTACCTAATACAGTAACGACTCTATTATTAGGTATAGTTAATATACAACTACTATGAGTAGTATTAGATGTTCTTAAATTTAATCCTGAGCGAGCAGTTATTCTAGCTTTCTTCATGCTTTTGTTTTCGTTATTAGAAGATGATGATTCTATGAAATTAGAATTTACTCTTACATAGTCTTTAGAAACATAAGCGTGTCCACCTCTATATTCTATTTCATAGAAGTTACCTTTTGAACCTGTGATAGTAACTTTATTATTTCTTTTTAAAGAACCGATTATTCTTGAATTAGTTGAAGCACCACTTCTAATATTTAAATAACTATTAACATTAACAGTACCAGTTTTCTTATCTGTAGAATTATTTGATTTTTTAATTTCTTTACTAGGTGATATATTTTTCTTAGTTTCTGTATAAGTTGAATTTATTCTTACATAATCTTTAGAAACATAAGCATGTTCACCTCTATATTCTATTTCATAGAAGTTACCTTTTGAACCTGTAATAGTAACTTTATTATTTCTTTTTAAAGAACCGATTATTCTTGAGTTAGTTGAAGCACCACTTCTAACATTTAAATAACTATTAACATTAACAGTACCAGTTGATATTTTCTTAGCTTCAGATTGTATAGCTGCTTGTTTTTTAACTTCAGATTTAATATTTATTTTTTTAGTTGTATCTGTTTTTACTGATTTATAGTTTTTTACATAGTCTGAATAAACATAAGCTGAATCACCATTATAATTTATTCTATAAAAATGATTATCTAATCCTGTAATATCAACTTTAGTATTATTTTTTAATGCTCCAATTGCTTTTGATTTAACTGAAGGGTTACTTCTTACAGTTAAATAAGTATTTACTCTTACAGTACCTTCAGCTATTTTAGGATTAGTTTTACAATTAGATTTTTTAGGGCTAGTTTTATAAGCAGCCTTTTTAGCTTCTTCTTTTACATATTCATAGAAATGAGAAGTTGCAGTTATATTTTTTCCATCATATAATCCTCTTTCATGATATATATTATTATTAAATAATGCCTTTTGATTATCAACAACATAAGCTAATGTATGTTCTTCATTAGCCCATCCCATAAAAATATATGCATGCATTTCTCCAGCAAAACATACATCACCAGGTTCTAATTGGTTTAAATTAGTTACTTTTTTCCATCCAACATTTTTTAGTGCTTTTTCTAAATTAGTTGTATATCCAGTCTCTTCAGGAATATTTACTCCAACACGTCTTAATGCTTCTGAAGCAAAGTAAACGCAGTTGTTGCTAGTAATACCATTATGAAGTTTTACAGCTTTTACATCAACAGATTTTTGATGTTCTGGATCCATCATATAATAATATAAATTTTCTTGAACTTTTGAATGAAATTTTGGTTTTACTGCAGATGATATTGTATTTTCACTTGAGGCTTTAACTGGTGAGTTTACTTTATTAGAATCAATTTTTTTTGTTTCTGAAGAAGATGTAGTATTTATATCTTTTTTTACTTTTTCTTCAGATTTTTTATCAACAGTATTTTTACTTTTTATAGTTTTATTTTCTGTTTTTTTGTCTTTAGTAGTTTCAGTATTTTTTGTTACATTATTATCAGTTTTCACTTCTTTATTGTTAGCTTTAGAATTAGAATCTTTTACATCTTTTTTAACTTCTGATTGATTATTAGAATCTAAAGCTTTTGAAGTGATATTTGTATTACTTTCAATTTTTTGTGTACTCATATTATCGGCAGATGCCGTTAATGAAGATGAATACAATAATGAGCCTGTAGAAATTGCACTTGCAATTAAAAACATAGCTATTTTCTTACTTTTCATTATTAATCCCCCTAGTTTTCTTTTGTATATTTATCAATTAATATTTTACAATAAAATTACTTTGCAAAATGTTAATAAATTATAAATAAAGAAAAAAAAACAATATATAACAAAAAATAGATAGAGATATAAAGTGTTTTATAATATTGTTATATTAAAAGTATTTTAATATAAATTAATAGAATTATATTATTTGCAACTGTTTATGAATTTTTTAAATAAATTAAGCATTTTTAAATCTTTTAATGCGAGAATTTCAGGATGCCATTGAACCCCTATAACAAATTTTTTATTAATCATTTCTATAGATTCAATAACACCATCTGGAGCATATGAAGTGGCTTTAAAACAATTACTAAGTTTATTAATACATTGATGATGTCCACTATTAACAATATATTTATTTCCTAATAAAGAATTAACTAAACTATTATTTATTGTTGTTATAAGATGAGTTTTTTCACCTAAATAGTTTTCTTGATTATGCTTAATATGATTTTTATTAAAATAAGATATATCTTGATATAATGAACCATAACAAACTACGTTTAATAATTGCATACCTCTACATATTCCAAGTATTGATTTATTTAAATTAATAGCTTTTTTAGCCAATGTAATTTGATACCAATCCATTAATTCGTTTGATTTATTTTGAAGAGGTTTTGGGGATTCACTATAATAAAGTGGATTTATATCTAATCCTCCAGGAAATAAAAAACCATCACAAAGATTTAATTGATAATTTAATACGTCAAGGTTTTTTGTTGCTGGTAAAATAATTGGCACACCTAAAGCATTTACAATAGACTTAGAATAATTATTGTTATTGTAATCATAATTATCTCCAATAAAATAAGTTCTTTTATCAGTAGATATAGAACTAGGTATTCCTATTATAGGTCTTTTCATAATAATCACCTCAACATAAAATAGAAAAGAACTTTTATAATATTATATTCTTTATATAAAAAGTTGATAAATTTAGTTATATATTTAATTTATAAAAATTAAATTAAAAAATTAAGGGTAATATAAATTTTATATAATTAAGAATTTTATTGTTTAAGTTTAATAAAATATAAATAGTTTGATTATTAAAAATCTTAAGTAGTATATAAAAACAATTAAAGAGAATAATAAAATAAGGAGTAATTTAAGATATTAATCAACTTAGGTTACTTCTTTTTTAATCTAAAATAAAGGAGGTTTCTATATGTATAAATCATTATCACCACAAAAGAAATGGATTATAAAAGGAATTCCTATTTTATTTATAATAAGTGCTTGCATTCATTCATTATATAAGTTAACAGGTGAGAATAAAATACTTGCAGCATTTTTTCCTATGAATGAAAGTGTTTGGGAACATTTGAAGATGATTTTATTACCTATAATTTTATGGTGGAGTATTTATTATTTAGTTAATGGAAAAATATACGATATAAATAAAAGAAAATGGTTTACTGGTGCTCTTGTATCATTGATTATTTCTTTAATAACTGTACCTTTATTATATTATTTTTATACTGGAGTCTTTGGTATTGAATCAGTAATTATAGATATTATAATATTATTTTTAGCTGTTTTAATTGGACAATTAATGGGATTATATGTTTATAAAAGGTGTAAGGGTATAAATTATAAATTTTGTATTATAGTTTTTATTATATTAATATTACTTTTTGTTTTATTTACATATTTTCCACCTGAATTACCTATCTTTCTTGATAGTACAACTGGAAAATATGGAATTAATTAAATATAACAAACATTAACATATTTACATTGAAAAGTAAGTATGTTATAATATTAACAAATTTAATAAATCTTCAGGGCAGGGTGAAATTCCCTACCGGCGGTAAAGCCCGCGAGCTATTAAATTAGCAGATTCGGTGAAACTCCGAAGCCGACAGTATAGTCTGGATGAAAGAAGATTAATAATAATTAAGTATTATATTTAATGAAATAATTTTGGTAATTATATTTTAAGTATAATTTTTATACAACATTAATTATTAATAGTATATTATTAAAATTTGTTTTTTAAGCTCTGAAATAATTTATATTTCAGAGTTTTTTAATATTAAATAAAAATTTAATATTAAAATATAATTTAAAATAAATTTAATTTAAAAGATATTAGATACAATTATATATTAAAAATTAAAAAATAATTATAGTATATTGTATTAATATTTTATTTAAATAAAGTTACTATTAATTTATAATATATAGCTTAATTATATTTATAAGGTTAATCAAATTCATTTAAGGTCCTGAGAAAATATTCTCAGGGCTTTTTTATATCCTAAAGAATTATTAAAAATTTAAAAAAGAGAGATGATGCTAATGGATGAAAAGTATATGAAGCTTGCGATGAATTTAGCTAAAAAAGGTGAAGGAAAGGTTAATCCTAATCCTTTAGTTGGAGCTATTATAGTGCAAGATAATAAGATAATTGGTAAAGGTTATCATAGAGAATTTGGGGAAAATCATGCTGAAATAGAGGCTTTTAATAATTTAGCTTCTGACAGTTATGGTGCAACTATGTATGTAAATTTAGAGCCTTGTTCTCATTATGGAAAAACTCCACCTTGTGTTGATAATATTATTAAAAATAAAATTTCAAAAGTGATTATAGGATGTTTGGATCCAAATGAATTGGTCAAAGGAAAAGGTATTAAAAAACTTGAAAATGCGGGAATAGAAGTTAAGATTAGTAATTTAGAAGATGAATGTAAAAAACTAAATGAAGTTTTTATAAAGTATATAAAATTAAAAAAACCATTCGTAGTTTTAAAGAATGCTATGTCTTTAGACGGAAAAATATCAACATATACTGGAGAATCAAAATGGATAACTGGGGAAAAATCAAGAGAATCTGTGCATAATTTAAGGAATAAATATATGGGGATAATGGTTGGTATCAATACTGTTATAAAAGATAATCCAGAATTAACTTGTAGATTAAAAAATGGAAGAAATCCAGTAAGAATTATAGTTGATAGTAATCTTAGAATACCTATAAATTCTAAAGTAATTTTAAATAATAAAAATTCATTTAACTTAAAATTATTAAAAGAATTTAATACTGAAATAGAAAATATAAATGATTTTTTTAAAGAAGATAATAATTTAAAAATTAGAAATAATATAGTTTTAAAAGATATAACAATAATTGCAACTACTAAAAAAGCTAACAAAGAAAAAATAAAAATTTTAGAAAGCAAAGGTGTCATAGTTTTAATTACAAAAGAAAAAGAGAATAGAGTAGATTTAAATGATTTAATGATTAAACTTGGAAAACTAAATATAGATAGCATTTTACTTGAAGGTGGATCAGAATTAAATTTTTCAGCTATTAAGGAAAGAATTGTAGATAAAATTATATGTTATATAGCTCCAAAAATAATTGGGGGAAGTAGCTCAAAGACACCAATAAGTGGACAAGGGATAGAAAAAATAAGTGATGTAATAAATATAAAAGATATGAGCTTTAAAAATATAGGAGAGGATATAGTCGTTGAAGGGTATATAAGATACTAAATAAATTACAAAGCTACTTAATAATTATAATTTAAAAAAATTTATTATATATAATTTTGAGGTGAAAATATGTTTACTGGAATTATAGAAGAAATAGGAGAGGTTAAATATATAAAAAAAGGGATAAACTCATCAAGACTTTTAATAAAAGCAAAAAAGGTTTTAGAAAATACTAAGATTGGAGACAGTGTTTCAACGAATGGAGTATGTCTTACTGTTACAAATATAAGTAATGATAATTTTGAAGCTGATGTTATGTCAGAAACATTAATAAGAAGTAATTTAGGAGGTCTAAAAATTGGTAGTAAAGTTAATCTTGAAAGAGCATTAACTTTAGAGAAAAGATTAGGAGGTCACATTGTTAGTGGACATATAGATGGAACTTCTAAAATAATATCTTTTTTGAGAGAAGATAATGCAATTTGGATAACATTAAAAGCAGATAAAAATATTTTAAAATATATTATTTTTAAAGGTTCGGTAACAATAGATGGTGTAAGTCTTACGGTGGCATATGTAGATGATGAAATTTTTAAGGTTTCAATAATACCTCATACAGGAAGTGAAACAAATTTATTAAGTAAAAATATTAATGAAACAGTGAATATTGAGTGTGATTTAATTGGAAAGTATGTTGAAAAGTTATTAGGTTTAAATCAAATAAGTAATGAAAAGAAAGTTAATCAAATAAGTGAGGAGTTACTTATAAATACTGGCTTTATATAAAAGAAAAATAAATATTTTAACTATATTTAATAGCTTTATTTTAGATATAAGAAATATTATTAACTAAAAATAATTTATATTATATAAATAATAATTTAGGATTTTAAATATTAGTATAAAGGTGGATGGTAACAAATGTTTAAGTTTAATAGTATTGAAGAAGCAATAGAGGATATAAGAAGTGGAAAGATGGTTATAGTTATTGATGATGAAGATAGGGAAAATGAAGGAGACTTTTTAATGGCTGCTGAAATGGTTAATGGTGAAGCTATTAATTTTATGGCAAAGCATGGAAGAGGCCTTATATGCATGCCAATTGAAAAGAAAATTGCAAAAAAATTAAATTTTCATCCAATGGTTTCAAATAATACAGATAATCATGAAACTGCTTTTACAGTATCAGTAGATTATAAAGATACTACTACAGGAATTTCAGCTTTTGAAAGAGCTTTTACTATAAAAAAAGTTTTAGAAAGTAATAATTGTAATGATTTTAGAAGACCAGGGCATGTATTTCCTTTAATTGCAAAGAATAATGGAGTTTTAGAAAGGTTAGGACATACAGAAGCAGCTGTTGATTTAGCAAAACTTTCAGGTTTTAAAGGTGCTGGAGTTATTTGTGAGATAATGAGTGAAAATGGAGATATGATGAGAACAAAAGAACTTATTGGATTTGCTAAAAAATTTGGTATTAAGATTATTACAATAGAAGATTTAGTTGAATATAGAAAAAATAAATTAGAAGTTAATAATTTTAAAGATAATCTTATTAAATGTAACTTTAATGAAAAGGAACTTACTTTTAATAATAAAAATTTAAAGTATGAAAGTAGTAATAATGAAGTTGTTGTTGAAAGAGTTGTAGAAACTAAAATGCCAACTAAATATGGTTATTTTACAATGTATGGTTTTATAAATAAATTAAATGGTGAACATCATGTGGCTTTAGTTAAAGGAAATATAGAGGGCGGAAAAAATATTCTTGTAAGAGTTCATTCAGAATGTCTAACTGGAGATGCCTTAGGGTCAAGAAGATGTGATTGTGGGGAACAATATGACGCTGCTATGAAAAAAATATCAAAAGAGGGGAGGGGAATACTTCTTTATATGAGACAAGAAGGACGAGGAATAGGACTTATAAATAAGTTAAAGGCTTATGCTTTACAAGATGAGGGATATGATACAGTTGAAGCAAATATAAAACTTGGATTTGAAGCTGATATGAGGAAGTATGATGTAGCAGCAGCTATACTTAAGGATTTAGGAGTTAAAAGCTTAAAGCTCATGACAAATAACTTAGATAAGATATATAGTTTGGAAAATGAAGGTATAAGTGTAATAAATAGAGTTCCTATTCAAATGGATTTCAATGAAAATAATGAGTTTTATTTAAAAACTAAAAAAGAAAAAATGAATCATATTTTAAATTATTAAACTGATAAATTATAAGATTTATAATAAAAATTTTTAAATCATATTTTAAACAAATTTTTTAGGAGGAATTAATATGAGAATATTAGAAGGAAATTTAGTAGCAGATAAATTAAAAGTTGGAATAGTAGCTGGAAGATTTAATGAATTTATAGTATCAAAATTATTAAGTGGTGCTTTAGATGGTCTTAAAAGACATGGTGTAGATAAAGAAAATATAGATGTTGCTTGGGTTCCAGGTGCTTTTGAAATCCCTCTTATAGCAAAGAAAATGATACAAAATGAAAAATATGATGCTGTTATATGTTTAGGGGCCGTTATAAAGGGATCAACACCTCATTTTGACTATGTATGTGCAGAGGTTTCAAAGGGAATAGCACAAGTATCAATGCAAACAGAAAAGCCAGTAATATTTGGAGTATTAACTACAGATACAATAGAACAAGCTATTGAAAGAGCAGGAACTAAAGCTGGAAATAAAGGTTATGATGCAGCAGTATCAGCTATTGAAATGGCAAATTTATTAAGTAATTTATAAAAATTATAAAAAGACTAGAGCTTTTAAAAGTTCTAGTCTTTTAGATTAATATTTAAGCTTTTCTACCAATAGTAGTATTGTCACAAGTTCTATCTCTAAGTTCAGGAATAGGGTGAGTATCAACTTCAAAACGATAATCTTCTTTCTTTTTGCAAATATAATCATCAATTACATTATGACTTGGTACGATATCGTTAGAACTATTTACGATATTTTGGAATTTGCAGAAATTACTATCAGCAGGAACTTTAGAAACATCAATATAATCTTCTTTATCTGAAGTTTCATTTACAGTTCCTTTTAATATATTTCTTACATAATCAACATTTGATCTAAGTTCAAGAAGTTCAGGGAATTCACCATTTGGAATAACTTGTTGCCATTCTTTATTTTCATATTTTTTTAGTAATTCTGCTGCTTTATGTAGTTGAGCAATTTCCATATGTAAGTTTTGTTCCCATAATGATTTTATGTATGGGTCCTTTTCTGTCATATAACATGAATAATATAAATAGCATTCTGTATATTCATGGTTTAAAAGATTTTCAAGCCAAGTACAGTTAGGATCCATTAAGCTTTCATATTGACTAACGTGTTGTTCTTCAATCAATCCAATTTCTTGGTATAATTTTCTTCCTATATCTTCTTTTGCTAAGTTAGAAACATTCATGTAATAATTCATTGTTTGTTGTTCAGCAGCAGTTATAATAGATACGTTTAACTTTGTTATAGGGTCGGCTGTAGTATTATCTATAAAGCGTTTAACATTATCAAACGGATAACGGTGCTCTGATATAGTTGGACGACCTGGCATAATTTCAGTAAATCCTCCAACTAAGTGTTCAGCATGTATTCCTTCTTTCATTTCTAAAAGATCCGCATAACGATATAAGTGATCAAAATCTTCTAATAATGCAAAGTCTAATGCTTTTTTTACATTAGGATCTGGTTCTCTTTGAGCTAATACCGCAGTTAAATCAACAGCTAATTGTTCATAACTTATTGTGTGTTCTAGTATAGATTCATTTTTAGGTTTTAAGTTTGAGATTTTCATTTGTTGTTGTTTTTCTATACGACGAGTAAGAGCTATTTCTCTACGAAGGTCATTATTATTACAATGTCTAGCAAATTGATGTGAGAACCAGTTTGCCTCAAATTCTGTTCCGTTCATAAGAATAATTCTAGTTTTAGTATATGGGTCTACTTCATGCTTATTATAAGGCTTTGGATAAATATCATTCCAATTTTCAAATGAGTTCCAAATATCCATAGGTTTTTCATTAAATGGATTCATAGTCATATCTTTACCTCCAATTTTAAAGTTTCATTTATTATTGTTACAATAATAGGGAATATTATGTATTACTATAAAATTTAAATATTAAAAAATTTTGGTTAAATGTTTACAATAATTTTGTAAGGTGTTACTATTTAATTGGAATTAAATGGAGGTGGAAATGAGTTTATTAAGGGGTATTGGGAATGTTTTAGTATATGTTATATTCTACATTTTATATTTGTTTTTAAGTATATTATTAAATTTTAGATGGAATATAATCATATCTGGAACTTTAATGATTATTTTTTTTATAATTGTTACAAGGCAAGGAATAAATATATTTAAAAGATATAAGGGTAAGATTATAAAGATAAAAATATTAAGCTTTATACTTAATATAATGATGTTATTTATGATCTTTATATCTATACTTGTATTGAAGGATTTTTATAAGCTTGAAGATAAAGGTGTTGCGTTATATGCTATTGCTTTAAAGACAGAAGGTGAGTCTGAAGAATATAATAGTAAATTTAAAGTGCTTGATTATAAAAACAATAAAATATTTTATACAGAAGAGCAAGAATCAATAATAGAATTAATAAAAGAATATATTAATGAAGCGAATAAAAAGAACAAAAATATTTTTGGAAATTTTGATTTAAGTACTTTAAGTATTAAATTAGATTACGATAAAAATGTATTCCATAAAAGAAGTAATAATTATAGGGTTGGAGGGTATTATCTTGTAGATGCTAATAGTATGTATTTAAGTGTAGAGGATCCTTATATAGATGTTTTAAAAGGTTATGATTTATTATATGACTTTGATTTTAAAGAAACTTTTCTACATGAATATACACATCATATAGTATATGAATTTATGAAGAAAAATAATATAGATGAAAGCAAAGTCCCTATATGGTTTATAGAAGGAGTATCGGAGTATGTTGGAAACTTAGGCAATAGTTTATATGCTCCACGAAAAATTATAGAATTTGAAAAATTAACTGATTATAATAATTGGAATGAAAGTATAAGTGAAGTAGATGTTTATACTCAAAGTAATTATGCTGTAAGTAAAATTGCGAATCAAAATGGAAATATTGCAATAAAAAATATATTATTAAATATTAAAAATATGAATTTTAATGAAGCTTTTAAGAAAGTTACAGGAACAGAATTTAAGGAGTTTGAATATAATTTTATAAAAGATTTTAATAATGGTTTTATTGAATATAATGATTTAGTACAATATACAGATAACTATAATATTAATGATGAAACTAGAGTTAAATGTTATGAGAAATATTTAGAGAAGAACAATATAATTAGTGCTTATGAAACTTTAGCTAATATATATGCTAATAGATTAAATAATTATGAAAAGGCTAAAGCTACTTTAAAAAAATGTATAGAAAATAATCCAAGTAGTCCTGAGGCTTGGAGGTATCTTGCTTTACTTTATGATGAAAAGGGAGAAAAAAGTTTGGCAGAAGAAGCATTTAATAAAGAAAAGGAGTTATTAAATAAATAACTATTTTTAATAAATTTAATTATAAAAATACTTAAAATCAATATATAATTTTATAAACAATAAATTATATTAAAAAATTTAAATGAGTAGTTGACAAGTTGGAAATTAAAGTATAATATATATTTAAATTTAAAACAGATTTTTAAATTCTATGACGAGAAAAAGTAAGTTATATAATTGTTCCACAGAGAGTTGGCATTTTGCTGTAAGCCAATGTTCAGTATATTTCCGAAAATCATCTCTGAGAAGTAAAGCTGAAACAATATTTTAGTAAGCTTTATCGGATTTTCACCGTTACAGGAAAAGCGTATTAAGATGTACGTAATTAAGGTGCTATGAACATAGTTAAGTGACATTTAGTTTATTTATGTTTATAGAATTAGGGTGGTAACGCGATTTAACCTCGTCCCTTTTATTAGGGGCGGGGATTTTTTATTTTTTTAAGTTTTTGATTTAAATATTTTAATAAAATATTTAATTAAAGTTATTTTATGAAAATATGTAAATATAAAAAGAATGTTAAATAAATTAAAAGGGGGCAATTTCATGGACATAGAAGGAGACATACAATTAGAATAATTTTTAAAATTGATTAATTGGGGGCGTTTTTAATGAAAAATTTATCAAAAAAAGATTTATTATTAGTAAGCTTAATGCTTTTCTCATTATTTTTTGGTGCAGGAAACTTAATTTTCCCGCCATTTTTAGGACAGTCAGCTGGAGTAGATACTTGGATTACTATGATTGGATTTTTAATTACATCAGTAGGATTTCCTATTTTAGGTGTAGTTGCAGTAGCAAAATCATCAGGACTATATAATTTAGCAAGTAGAGTAAGTCCTTTATTTGCAACGGTATTTACAATTCTTATTTATCTTTCAATTGGACCTGGACTTGGAATACCAAGGGCGGGAAGTTTACCATTTGAAATGGCAGTAAGACCATATTTAGGAGAAGGTTTTATATCTCATGGATTGGCATTATTTATTTATACATTTATATTTTTTTCAGTAGCTTATTGGCTTTGCTTAACTCCATCTAAATTAGTAGATCGTATGGGGAAAGTTTTAACTCCTACGTTATTAATATTAATTTTTTCAATATTTATTGCAAGTATTTTTAAGCCATTAGGTGCTTATGGTGAAGTAACTGGAGAATATGTAAATGCACCTTTAGTAAGTGGATTTTTAGAAGGATATATGACCATGGATACAATTGCAGCATTAAATTTTGGTATTGTTATCTCACTTGTAATTAAACAAAAGGGAATAAAAGGAGAAAAGGCAGTTGTAAAAAATTCAGTAAAAGCTGGTGTATTTGCAGGTGGATTATTAATTTTAATTTACTCAATGCTTGCTCATTTAGGGGCAACCAGTGGTGGTAGATTTGGAGCAACTGAAAATGGTGCTCAAACTTTATCAAATGTTATGACATATCTTTTTGGAGATATGGGAGCTGTACTTCTTGCAGTAATATTTACACTAGCTTGTCTTACTACTTGCGTAGGACTTATAACATCATGCAGTCAATATTTTGTAACATTAAACTCAAAGATAAGTTATAAAACTTGGGTTAGAGTTTTAGCATTATCAAGTATGGTTCTTGCTAATATGGGACTTACAAAAATTTTAAGTATTTCAGTTCCTGTACTTGATGCAATTTATCCAGTTGCTATTGTTTTAATTTTACTTGCAATGTTTGATAAACTTTTAAAGGGAAATAAGTTAGTTTATTCAGCAACAGTTTTAATTACAGCTTGTGTAAGTGTTATTTATGCATTAAGCAATACTTCATTAAATATGAAATTCCTTGAAGGTATAGTTAGATGGTTACCACTTTATGATAAAGGGTTAGGTTGGGTAGTTCCAGCATTTTTGGTAGCTTTATTAAGTTCTTTAGTTGTATTATTTAAGTATAAGGTTAATAATAATGAAATTTTAGAAAAAGAAATTAATGAGGAAAAGGTAAATTTAAGTGAATTAGAGTTATAAAATTCTTATTTGATTAATTAATTTATTATATATAGAAAGAACAAGAAGTTTGAATATAAAGTATTAATAATAAAAAATTAATTACTATATATTAATACAATAATAAATATAGACTGTAGAATTTGTATCTACAGTCTATATTTTATACTATAATGTTTAAGTATTATTTAAAGCAATTATTAATGCCTTGAGCTATTCCTTCACATATTTGATTATAATTTTTATCATTACTTAGGTAAGAATCTTCTTTAGGATTTGAAATAAATCCTAATTCAAGTAAAACAACAGGAACTTTTGACCAATTAAATCCAGTTAAATCGTCTCTTTTAACTACACCTCTATTATATATACCAGTAGTTTTGGTATAAGAGTTTAGTATCTTTTCACCATAAGAATAACTTTTCTTTGCTATATTTTCTGTTATATATCCTTTCACTTCAGGAACAAGTATAGAAGCTCCTTTAGCGCTTGGTGAATCAACTCCATCACAATGAATTCGTATTAGTAGATTTGCATTAGCTTTATTTCCTATATTTGCTCTTTCTATATTACTACGTTGTTCATTTATATTATCTTTAGTTAAAATAACATTATAACCTTCTTTTTCTAATAAATTTTTTAATTTAATACTTATTTTGTGAGTTATTGTATATTCAGGTATACCACTACTTACACCAGTTGCTCCACTAGTATCTTTTAATTTTTTTTCTTTTGAATCTGGTGATACACATTCTTTTTCATTTGAGCTTTTACTTGAATGTCCTGGATCAATAACTATAGTTATCTTTTTTAAGTTATTAGTATTTTTATTAAGATTATTTTCATTTAAGTTTTTATTATTAGATGTAGAATTAGTATCTTTAGTATTTTTCTTTTCTTTATCGTTAGATTTATCAATATCTTTAGTATCATTGATTATATTATCTGATTCAGAATTTATTTTTGAATTAACAGTATTAGAATCAGATGAATTAACTTTAGATTTATTATTAGTACAACCAAATAAAAGTATTGATAAACTTAATGTTAATAAAATGAATTTCATAAATTTCTTCATTTATATTACCTTCTTTTACTTAGAATTTTCAACTGATTTTATAGTTTTTACATTTGCTACTTCATATTCATTAAGTTCTTTATCATCACCTTTAAATGATGAATCTGGAGAATACCAAGACTTTGAATTAAAATATGATTTATAAGGCTCTGTTCCAAATATATAACCATGTCTTGCATAAATTTCATTTCTCATAAGAGCTAATGTTTCTTTGTTGTACTGATTAATGTCGGATTTATCTATATAACTTGAGTTACTATAGGGAATTAAATAATCTCCTTTATAATCATAAATATTTTTAGGAATATTATTAGTTGGAGTTTCATTTTTAAAGCTATAAATATTTTGTGATGAATCTGTAGACTTATGATTTTCTTTTGATTCATCTATTTTTTTTATTAATTCGTTATAGTTTATATAATCTTTTTCGTTATAGCCATATTTCTTAGCTAAAGATAAGTAACTAAGGCATGCATCGTAGTTTTTGCCATCAAAGTTTTTATCCGCATAAAATGTACATAATTTATATATTAATTTATTGGTATCTTCTTTATTCAAGTTAGTAAGAGGAGACATTTCATCTATGAATGATGAATCACCTTTTAATACATTATATATTGAATTAATAACATCATCATTATATCTATATTCTAAAGCATTATTATAATCTTTTAATTTTTCAAAAGTAGATGTAGCAGAATCTGCTTTATTTACATAATGATTATACATTAGCGAATCTCTTGAAAAATAAATGAAACTACCAATGGATAAAATAACTATAATAATTATACTTATTATTATGTATTTCTTTTTTTTATTTTTAGGTTTAATTTGGTCATCATAAGAATATGATTCCTCATCTATTTTATTATTGTTAATTATATTATTAGTATTTTTATTAATAGTTTCTTTAGATGAATTATTAATATTATTGTTTAAATCATAATCATTTTTATCATATAGTGTAGTTTTATCTAAATCATTAGAATCGGATTTTTGTGATTCATTAATTTTGCTTTTACTATATTTTGACTCATCAATATTAATTTTATTTTTATTAATAATATTATTAGAATTAGTGTCAAGATTACTCTTTATATTAATATCATTATTTTTTGATAACTCTTCATTAGATAAATCTTTAGTATTATTAGATGATATTTCTACTTCATTTTTAATAATTTTATTCCCACATTTATTACAAAACTTAGCTGAACTTTCTAATTTATTTCCACATTTATTACAATATTTCATTAAATACACCTCTAATCTTTAATATCAGTTAAAACTAATAGACCATTAGAATTTCTTTCAAAAGTATAAGTATTTTTAAATTCTTTATATTTTGGAACGTTATTATTTTTAGCAATAGAGTATACTTCATTACAAGTAACTTCTCCAGTATTTGTATCATTATTAAATTTATAATTTAGTATTTCTGTACTATTAAATGATTCAGTAATATTTTGTTTATAAATATCTGGTACAACCTTCTTTTGTTTATTATATATAGGACTATTTTCTTTAAGGTATGATGAAATATAATTAAAGTCATTATAATTAACAGCATAAGCGAACCCAGATGAGTAATTATTTAAAAGGCTATAAAGTTCTGTTTTAAAATCATCTTCTGATGCTTTAGCATCAGCAAAATTAATGTAAATTTCAGATGAAGAATCAACAGTATATTTTTTACTCATAAGTTTTTGACCATTTTCATTTGATATAGCATAAATAGTACTATTTGGGTCAACTGGACCAAAATCCTTAGCATCTTTTACTTTAATTCCAGT
This sequence comes from Clostridium sp. TJA020, assembly GCF_058310295.1. NCBI lineage: Bacteria > Bacillati > Bacillota > Clostridia > Eubacteriales > Clostridiaceae > Clostridium > Clostridium sp. TJA020. The sequence continues at coordinate 365,116 of NZ_JBZEFC010000002.1, read as the reverse complement.
ATTTTTGTTATTTATATATAAGTCAGCGTTTGGTATATCACTATCTATATGTATAATTTTTAAATCTTTAAATACTTCAATATCTGGACAATTATTATCAAAAGTATTTACATCTATAACTTCACTTTTATTTAAATAAGAATTAGATAATTCTGCTGTGATATTATAGTTTCCAGGCATTAAAGGACCTATTTCTGTTGATTCGTTTAAATCACTATAAGTTTGATCTAACACTTTAATTTTAAAATTTTTAAAATTACATTTTACTTTCATAAATGTAGGTTTAACAACAACTTTATATACTGGGAAAAAGAAAAACTTTTTAGAAATCTCTTTTATTGATAAAGGATAACCAGTATCAACATATTTTCCAGCGTTAAAGTTATCATTTATATCAGAAAATTTAGATGGATTTTTAGTAAAATAATCAATTAAAACATTTGCATTTGTTGTATTAATTTGTAGTTTTTGATTATCACAATAAAGAATTTCTTGAAGTTCATCAGCGTTTTTATTAGATATTGCATTAGAAAAATCCATTGCAATTTCAGACTGTGTTTTTGAGGTTGATTTTCCATAAATAAAAATACCTCCTATTAAAATAAATAAAATTATAATAAATCCAATTATAAGTTTAAAATAATTTTTATTTTTGTTTGAATTAGAAATAGTAGAGCAATTAGGACAAGAGCCGTTTTCAAGCCTACTACCACATTTGCTGCAAAAATTCATAATATATCCTCCTTAGTAAAAACTTATATAAATAATTTATCATTTTTATGTATAATTTACAAATATAATTAAAAATTGACATAAATAGTATGCGGAAGGTATAATTTTCAATATAATATTTAATTAAATTAAAGGGGGAGAAATAATGTATTGTACCAAGTGTGGAAGTAAGATTCCAGATGATTCAAAATTTTGTCCAGAATGTGGAAATAGTTGCGGTGGAGAAACAAAAAATAATAAAACAACTATAAATATATCAACTCCAGAAGTTGATATAAAAAAGCATAAAAGTTATGTATTAACTGCAATAAAACATCCATTTACTAGTATGAAAGATGGTATACTAGGACTTTCATTGAAGTTAAGTTTAATATATGGCGTAATAATAACTTTGATAATTCCTTTAATAAAGGTATTATCTATAAAAATATTTAGCTACAACTTATTAAAATCAATTATGGAATTGGTTTATAGTATATCAGGAGAGTATTTTAGTAAGAATGATTCTATATTTTTAAAACAGCAATTTAACACTCAATTAGATATGGTATTTCCTACTGGAAGTGTATATTTCTTAGATTTATTAAATTATATATTATTTTATGGAATAATAATTTTTATAGTATATTTAATTTATAAATATTTAATAAAAGAAAAGATAGATAGAAAAAATTTAGGAAATATATTTTTTGTTTTTTCAGTAATTAATTTTATACTTGTTATAATTCAATCTTTAGCATTATTTATAGGATTTATACCTTGGGCTATAGTAAGTATATTTGCTTCAATAACTTCAGTAATTTTAATTTATAGTGGTTTTAACAGTATATTAAAAGGGAAAAATAAATTAGTGTATTTATTTTCATTTGCTTATGTAATAGCATTTGGAATAGTTTTATGGGTTTCAATTAATAATATAACATCTATAATAACAAAAATTATTTATCATTCTAGTGGATTAAATTTTTAAAAATTCAAAAGTAATAGATTTAATTATAAAATTTTTAATAAAAACGAATTAAAATATTTTTGTAAATAAAATAGAGTTGCTTTAAAAGTATTAAAGCAACTCTTTCATTATGTAGACTATTTTATTGTTCTAAATTCAAAGCCTTTATCTTTAAAATATTCAATTATTTGAGGTAGAGCTTTTGCTGTTTCAGCTTTTCCATAAGTATCGTGCATTAATACAACAATACTATCTGCATTTGGGCCAAGTTCATTAACGCTTTTCTTCAAGAATTCAACAAGTTCAGGTGCGTTTTTCTTTTTACCTTCAGCATCACCATTTAGAGCGTTCCAGTCAATATTACTTATATTAAGTTCTTGCATTTTCTTTTTAAAAGGTTCTCTACCTTTCCATGACCAATATCCACCAGGTAATCTTATTACTCTAGTTGAAAAGTCTTTTCCTAAAACACTTTTCATAAGTTCATCATTTTTATTAAAGTCTTTTAGCATATTATGTACATTCATAGTTCTACCTGGGTATAAGTAAGCATAATCATGGCTATAACTATGATTTGCAATAGCATGTCCATTTTTAGCTATTTCTTTTAATAATTCCTTAGCTGTATCATTTGCAGCTAGAGATTTTCCCATTACAAAAAATGTACCTTTAACATTATATTTTTCTAGAGTTTTAAGGACTGTTGGTGTATTAGTAGTTGAAGGACCATCATCAAAAGTTAAGTAAACAACTTTTTTACCATCTGTTCTAACAGGGTACTGTTTAGCTCCAGTTAATAAATCATTTGTATTTTTTGCTACCATTTCAGCATCATCAGCATTTGGGTCATCTTTTAATGCTATATATCCACTATTATCTAATTTTTTTTCTTCAGGCTTTTCTTTTGCTTCGTTATTAATATTATCATTATTGTTGTTATTAGATGAATCAGTAGTAACTTTGTTAGTATCGGCTTTAACAACTTCATTATTAGTACTTTTTTTATTTAAAATTAAAAATAAAGGAATACAAATAATTAATATAGCAATAAATGAAATTGAAATTATTTTTCTTCTTCTCATTGCTTTTTTTCTTTTCATTATTTGCATACTTTTACGATTATTATTTTTCATTTTTTATTACCCCCTTTTATTTCTATATTTAAACTATATATTAAATATTAATATTATTAGTTACATAATGGTTAATTTTTAGCAACAATTGCTGAAAAATGAGCTAAAAATTATTATTTTAATAAATTATCATTTAAATTATCTAAATATGTATTTAAGTTTTTTATTACTAAAAATAGATATTGATATTAGACTATGTTTTTTAGTGGATTGGTTTATATAGGTATAAAATATTTAATTTTATATTTAGGTTATTTCATTATAAGAAATCAAATAGTGAATTAATTACAAAAGATTTGTTATTTAAGTATATAATAATTAAGTTTTGAAATTATATCTATAATAGAAGGAGCTAAAATTTAGCTCCTTTTTTAATAATTATAAATTATAAATTATATTAATCCTTTTTGTCTTCTTTCTCTTTCAGCAAGCTTTGGCATTATTAAACCAAGTCCTACTAATACGAAAGGAGTTATTATATTTAATACTAATTGGAAAGTATTTTCTGAATACATACCACCTATACAAGCAAAAGCTGTGAAGAAGAAGCACCATGCTCCTAAAATTATTCCAAGAACTTTGCTCTTTGTGAAACGATATTCTGCATGGAACTTGTCTCCAGCTTTCTTTAATGCGATATAAGCTACAAACACCCATAAATAACGTAATGGCATACAAACAGCATTTAATTTAACTAACCATTTAACTATAGCATCAACATTTCCTATACCAAATGCAGGAATTATAATTAATATTGATACAATTATAGTAATTAATATATTACCATTTATAAATGCACCATGTTCATTTTTCTTAAGTAATTTTGATGGAATAAATTGTTCATCAGCATTTTCAAGTAAAATACGTAAAGGAGCATCAATTGATAGTATTAAAGTTGAAATTTGTCCTATAACATTTGTTATAGCATATATTACAACGAATGTATTTCCGATTCCGTAATACTCACCAAGTTTTTGGAATGCATAATAAGCACCATTAGTTAATAAGTCTTTTGGTACATTATCAGAACTAAACATCATACCAAGAGAAATAGTTCCTAATATAGCACATACCGCAACCATAATTGCTAAAGCAATCATACCTTTAGGGAATCCCTTTGAAGGATTGTCCATTTTATTTACATAAGGTGAAATCTTTTCACATCCTCCAACAGCAAATACTAATATTGAAAGACTAGTAAAGTATTTAACATCAAATGTAGGCATAAATGTTTTAAATGACCAATCAATATTTACTAATTTAGCATCAGTAATAGCAGGTGCTGCTATCATAAGAAGTATAAATAAGATTGACATAACAAACATTGATGTACCAGCAATAGTTGTTATTCTTTTTAAAGGTTTTATACCTCTTGATGCAACCCATATTCCTATTAAGAATATTATTAAACAAAGTGTTTGTAAAAGAATTGGATTTAAAGAACTAACCCCGTTGTTTTGGAATATAGCCCAGAAACCAGCAATAATAGCACCTTGTGGCTTTTGAGAAATATAAGGAAGATGTACAACCCAATAAGTCCAACCAGCATAATATGCAAGTCTAGGTCCAATAGTTTCATTGATCCATGAACTTACACCACCACCTAAATCTTTGAAGGCAGAACCAAGTTCACCTACCATTAAAGCATAAGGTACAAAATAAATAGCAAAAATAAGAATCCATGATACTATAGCCTTTAATCCACCAAATTCTGAGAATCCATTAACTACATTACCGAATCCCCAAACAGCAGAGAATGCCATAAGAGCAAGGCTATACCACATAATTTTTTTAGTTTCTTTAGTTCCTTCCATATGAAACTCCCCCAATTATAAAATTTTTATTTTAATAAAACTATAGATAATTTCAAATATACAATTAAATGTACATTTAATTGTATAATAATTGTATAAAAATAAGTTTAATATAATGAATATAAATAGTCAAGGACATTTGTGTATTATAGGCGAACAATTTGTTTGTATTTGTGGAATAAATAAATATTCTAAAATACCACTAAAGGAGAGGAAATAATTGATTAATACTTATTATTACTACACAAGTTTAGGAAAAATTACTATTGTTCAAGAGGAAAATTATATAACAAAAATTTATTTTGGTGAAAGTAAAGAAGTAAACTCAAATAATATAGAAACGGAATTAATAAAAGATGCAAAAATTCAAATAGAAGAGTACTTAAATGGAAAGAGAAAAAAATTTAATTTACCAATTAATCCAAAGGGAACAGAGTTTCAAAAGAAAGTTTGGAAATTTCTGATGAAAATACCTTATGGAAAAACATTAAGTTATAAAGAAATTGCAAATTTTATTGGAAATAAAAATGCTTCAAGGGCAGTAGGAATGGCTAATAATAAAAATCCAATACTTATAGTCATACCTTGTCATAGAGTAATTGGATCAAATGGAAATTTAATTGGATATGCTGGTGGAATTGATATGAAGCAAAAACTTTTAAATATAGAAAAAGAAAATACGTTATAAATTATAGGTATATAAAATAATTGGTTACTATCACAAATAAAAATAAACTCTATAAAGGAGTATTCCTTTATAGAGTTTATTTTTATTTAGAATTTTCTTTTATATAATTATTTAAATTAGTTATTTGGTTATTTAACTCATCAATTTTTTTATTAGAATTTGAAAGTTCATTATTAGTATCAGAAAGAGTTATTTGTTTATTGCTATATTCTTTATCTAGTTTAGCTTTTAGTTCATTATTTTTATTTGAACCGCAACCTATGATAATTCCAACAAAAAAACAAATAAATACTAATACGATAGTAAGTAGTTTTTTTACTAATTTATTCATTAATTTCTCCCCTTAATTAAAAACATTTAGAGCAAGCATCTAATCCTAAACTTTGTGCTTCTTTTAATGATGCTTGTCTTGCGTTGTTTGGATTAGTATTTCCACAATGGTTTGTTCTATGATATTTTTTACCAGTTGCAGTTATCCAAACAGTAGTTCCAACAGTATTATTGTTGTTATCTTCATAATTTGAAGAATTATTTTTTGCTTTTGATGAAGAGCTTGTATTATTAGTAGTAGATTTATGAGAGCTATTACTACTTTTTTTTATGTTAGTACTAGATTCAGCCGAAGCAGTTTGTTTTTCTTTTAATTCTTCTTTTGCTTTTTCTGCTTTTAATTTTTCAGCTTCTTTTTTTGTTTCAATTTCATCTTTTTTTGATTGTAAAGTAGAAATCTCATTTGTTAGCTTAGATATTTTAGAATTATTAGATTGCAATGCTAAATTATTATTAGAGATTTCAGATGATATACTAGAATTTCTAGATTGAGCTGAAGCTATTTCATCTGCAGATGCTGATGAAATATTACCAAATATAATTCCTAAAAATAAAAATATAATACCAAAAGCTAAAATTTTCTTATTTTTTGATATAAATGATTTAAAGTTCATTATTTAACTCCCCCCTTTGTTTTTAATCATGATTATAATAACACAATGTTTAAAATATATAGTATAATGTTACAAAAATTTAAAATATTGCATTTAAAAATAAATTTTGGATAGTTGTAAAATATATATAATAATTATATTTTTATAATTTAAGTTAGGAGGAAATATGTTTTTTATAGGAATATTCGGAATAGAAAGTAAGTCAAAGGAAATAAAAATTTTAGAAAATCTTCAGTGTAAAAAATGCAATTTAAAAACTAAGGGTAAATTGATAAAAACATTTGACTGTTTTCACTTTTTCTTTATACCTTTATTTAAATGGAATGAAAGCTATTATGTAGTTTGCAACAGATGTAATTCTGTATATGAAATTCCAAAGGAAAAAGGTAAAGCAATAGAAAGAGGAGAGAATGTTGATGTAACTTATTGGGATTTAAAAGAGATTAAAAGAGAATATAATAACAATTATTATCAATATGAAAAAAGATGTCCGAATTGTGGAAAAGTAATAGAAGGTGATTTTAAATATTGTCCATATTGTGGAGAAAAAATAAATTAATTATTAAAAATAAAAAAGTTTAAATCATGTACACAGCAATAAATCAAATTATTAATAAATTACTTCTATAATTAAATCAAAATTATTTTATTATAAGGAGTAAAGTTCTATGGGTAATATAGATAATGAAGTTTCTGAAAGTAGAAAATCAAAAATATTAATGTGTGTTGTTATAATGACATTTATGTCATGTATTGATGGAAGTATAGTAAATGTTGCACTTCCACTTATAGCACGTGATTTAAATGTAACAATGGCTCAGGTTGAGTGGGTAGTTACAAGCTATCTTTTAATAATTTCAGTATTAGTTTTATTAAATGGAAGAATAGGAGATATAAAGGGTAAAAATAAAGTTTTTAAGTTTGGAATTTTAGTATTTACTATTGGATCTATTTGTAGTGGATTTTCAAAAAATTTAGTATTACTTATTGTTTCAAGAGTTATACAAGGTATTGGAGCATCTTGTACAATGGCAGTTAATATGGGAATAATAACTGGTATATATAAGGAAGGGGAAGGTAGAGGAAAAGCTCTTGGAATATCTGCAAGTGCAGTTGCTTTGGGAACAATGATAGGTCCATCAATTGGAGGTATACTTGCATCAATTAGATGGGATCTTATATTTTGGATTAATGTACCTATTGGAATAATAAATTTAATATTAGCCAACAAGGTTTTAGAAAAAGATAATATTAAAATTGAAGAGAAAATTGATGTTAGAGGAACAATTGCTTTTGGATTTTTTATAGTTTCACTTATATTGTCAGTAACTAAAGGTGAGTTTGTAGGATATACAAATAAATATATATTATTTGGATTTTTAATTTCAATAATAGGGCTTATTATATTTTTATATTTACAAAAAACAGTTAAGTCACCAGTACTAGATTTAAAATTATTTAAAAATAAATTATTTTCAACAAGTATATTATGTAACTTCTTAACTTTTATAGGACTAAGTTCAGTAACAATAATATTACCATTTTATTTGCAAGATGTACTTAAAATGTCAACTTTACATGCGGGATTTTTTCTTATGATATATCCATTAGTATTAGGAATAGTTTCACCATATAGTGGTAAGCTTTCTGATAAGTTAAATTCAAAATATATAGCAACTATTGGTTGTTTAATATTATCAATAGGATTAATTCTTTTAGGTACAGTAAAAGAAAATACATCTTTATTTCAAGTTGCTATTTATAGTGGAATAATGGGACTTGGTAATGGTTTATTTAAATCACCTAATAATGGACTTGTTATGAAGGAAATTAAAAAAAGTCAACTTGGTATAGCAGGAAGTGTTAATGCATTACTTAGAAATGTTGGGATGGTGTTTGGTATAACTCTTTCAACAACTCTTTTATATAATAGAATGAGTCATATTATTGGTTATGAAGTTTCAAATTATGTACCAGGAAGAAATGATGTATTTATTTATGCAATGGATATTGTATTTTTAACTACAGGTTTTATATGTGTATTAGCAACAATATTAAGTATAATAAGGTCAAAAAAGTATTAAGGAAAATTAATATTGACATAAATTTCAAATAGTGATATATATAAATTATGCATTAGCACTCGAGTTATAAGAGTGCTAATAAAAATATCTTTTGAATTTGAAGGGAGAGATTTAAATTGGAAAAAAGACAATTTAAAGCAGAATCAAAAAGATTATTAGATATAGTAATTAATTCAATTTATACTAACAGAGAAATATTTTTAAGAGAATTAATTTCAAATGCAAGTGATGCAATAGATAAAATTTATTATAAAACATTAGGTGATAATTCATTATCATTTAATAAAGATGATTATTTTATAAAAATAGTTCCAAACAAAGAAAATAGAACTCTTACTATATCTGATACTGGTATAGGAATGACAAAAGAAGAATTAGATGAAAATCTTGGTGTTATTGCAAAGAGTGGTTCACTTAAATTTAAAGAAGAAAATGATTTAAAAGATGGATTTGATATAATAGGACAATTTGGTGTTGGATTTTATTCAGCATTTTTAGTTGCGGATAAGGTTACTGTTATAACAAAAGCTTTTGGTGAAGAAAAAGCTTATAGATGGGAATCAGACGGAGTAGATGGATATACAATAGAAGATGCAGAAAAAGAGAGCCATGGAACAGATATAATTCTTCATTTAAAAGAAAATACAGAAGATGAAAATTTTGATGAGTTTTTAGATGAGTATAAATTAAGATCTTTAATTAAGAAGTATTCAGATTTTATAAGATATCCAATAAAGCTTGATGTTACAAAATCAAAACTTAAAGAAGGAACAGAAAATGAATATGAAGAATACAAAGAAGAAGAAACAATAAATAGTATGGTTCCTATTTGGAGAAGAAATAAAAATGAACTTACAGATGAAGATTACAACAATTTTTATTTTGAAAAAAGATTTGGATTTGATAAACCATTAAAACATATTCATATAAGTGTTGATGGTATGATAAGTTATAATGCAATACTTTATATTCCAGAAAATATACCATATGATTATTACACAAAAGAATATGAAAAAGGATTAGAGTTATATTCAAATGGTGTATTAATAATGGAAAAATGTTCTGATTTATTACCAGATTATTTTGGATTTGTAAAAGGTATAGTTGATTCACAAGATTTATCACTTAATATATCAAGAGAATTACTTCAACATGATAGACAATTAAGACGTATTGCTAAAAATATTAAAAATAAAATTAAAAATGAATTAGAAAATATGCTTAAGAATGATAGAGAATCTTATGAAAAATTCTATAAATCATTTGGAAGACAATTAAAATATGGTGTTTATGATGAGTTTGGAGCAAATAAGGATACATTAAAAGATTTATTAATGTTCTATTCATCAAAAGAAAAGAAAATGGTAACATTAGCTGAATATTTAGATAGAATGTCAGAAGATCAAAAATATATTTACTATGCAGTTGGTGAATCAAATGAAAGAATAGAAAAAATGCCACAAACAGAAATGGTATTAGATAAAGGATATGAAATTCTTTATTTCACTGAGGATATAGATGAATTTGCAATTAAGATGCTTATGAACTATAACGAAAAAGAATTTAAGTCAGTATCAAGTGGAGATTTAGGAATAGAATCAGAAAAAGATAATGAAAAGGCAAATGAAGAAAATAAAGATATATTTGAAGCTATGAAAGAAACTTTAAATGGAAAAATAAAAGAAGTTAAAGCTTCAAGTAGACTTAAAAATTATCCAGTATGTTTATCAAGTGAAGGTGAACTTTCAATAGAGATGGAAAAAATATTAAGTCAAATGCCAAATAATGGTGAAGTTAAAGCTGATAAGATATTAGAAGTAAATATAGATCATGAAGTATTTTCTTCATTAAAAGATGCTTTTTCAAATGATAAAGAGAAGTTTAATCTTTATACAAATCTTTTATATAATCAAGCATTACTTGTAGAAGGATTAAGCATCCAAGATCCAGTAGAATTTACAAATGATATATGTAAATTAATGAAATAGTTTGAATGGAATAGACTGTCTAAAAATTAGACAGTCTATTTTATTTATTTTAAGTTTGTATAGCAAAGGTAATAAAAAATATACATTAAAACTACTTTAATATAACTTTAATAATACAATTATTAATTTTATTTATTAAAGTTATATTAATAAAGTTAATAAAAGGTAAAAATTACTAACAACTACTAAAAAGTATTAAATTTGATATTATAATTAAATAGACTTTTTTATATTAGGGGGAAAATTATGTACTGTAAGAATTGTGGTAAGGAAATCGATGATAATGCTTATGTATGTGTACACTGTGGAGTAAAAGTTAATAATGAGGATGATAAAAAAATTGATAATCCTTCAAACTTAGCAGGAGCAGTTTCTTGTTGTTTTCCAGTTGTAGGATTAATATTATATTTTTTATGGAAGGATGAGAAGCCAAATTCAGCAAAACTTATTTGTAAATGGATGATAGGTGGAATAATTGTTTGGGTAATAATTTATATTTTATTCTTTATGCTTGGAATAGCAAGTGAGTTATAATACATATGGAAAAAATACTTCATTATATGTTTTTTTGTCATAGACTACCGGAAAGATCATTTTTTTTCAAAGGTAAGCAGTTTCCAATATGTGCAAGATGTACGGGAATACTTTTAGGATATTTAATAGGAATTATATATTTGATTATAGTTGGTAAAAGTAATTTTGCTATTATAGTATTATTAATAACTCCTCTTTTAATTGATGGAGTAGGACAGCTAAAAGGAAAATGGATAAGCAATAATTTTAGAAGACTAATTACGGGAATATTTGCAGGTATAGCAACTATACTTTTTTTAAAATTTTCAGCAGAATTAGGATTAAATAGCGGTAGATATATAAGTAAATTTATATTGAATAAATAGAGAAAAGGAGAGTATTGATTATTTCAGTACTCTCCTTTCTTGTTTAACAATTATATTCTAATTTTAGTTTATTTATATTATTTTTTATTTAGAAATGAATTGGTATTTTTACTAATTAAAAAAATATTAATACATAAACTTATTGACTTAGAGTAAACTCTAAGTAATACAATATAATTTATAAAAATTATGCAATATAAAAATTGGAGTATAAAGATGGAATATACTATAGGACAAATTTCAAAAATAACAGGATTAAGTGAGTATACTATAAGATTTTATGAAAAAGAAAAGCTAATACCAAATATAAAAAGAAATAAAAATGGAATTAGAATATTTAGTGAAGAAGATTTAAACTGGGTAAACATAGTAAAGTGTTTTAGAGATACAAATATGTCAATTGATGATATAAAAAATGTAGTAGCTCTTTATGAAGAAGGAGACCATACATTAGAAGAAAGAAAAAAACTTATAGAAAAGCATAGAGAAAAGATAGAGAATCAAATAAAAGAATTAAGAGAATATTTAAATAGAATTGATGCTAAATTAAATATGTATGAAGGAAAAATAAAGGATAGACATTAAAATATTTATATAGATTTTAAATAAAATATAAAGGAGGAAAAGTTATGAATAACTTTGATTTTTATAATCCAACTCATATAGTATTTGGTAAAGATAGAATAAAGGATATAAATAATCTTGTACCAACAGATTCAAGAGTATTAATTCTTTATGGTGGTGGAAGCGTTAAAAAATTTGGAACATTAGATAAAGTAAAAGAAGCTTTAGGAGATAGAATTGTATTTGAATTTTCAGGAATTGAACCAAATCCAAAATATGAAACATTAATAAAGGCAGTAGATTTAATTAAGAAAGAAAAGATAGATTTTTTACTTGCAGTAGGTGGAGGCTCTGTTATAGATGGAACTAAGTTTATATCATTAGCATCACATTATGATGGAAATTTAACTGATTTATTAATACCAAACTTTACTTTAGAAAATATAAAAGTAGCACTTCCAATAGGAGTTGTATTAACATTACCTGCAACAGGTTCAGAGATGAATAGTGGTGCTGTTATAACATATGATAAGGGAAAATATAGTGTTTATAGTCCTTTAGTATTTCCAAAGTTCTCAGTATTAGAACCAGAAATAACATTTACTTTACCAAAAACTCAAGTTGCAAATGGTGTTGTTGACACATATGTTCATGTTCTTGAACAATATTTAACATATCCAGTTGATGCAAAATTTCAAGATAGAATGGCTGAGGGGATACTTTTAAGCTTAATTGAAATAGGAAGAAAAACTATTGATGAACCAGAAAATTATGACTTAAGGGCAAATCTTATGCTATGCGCAACTATGGCATTAAATGGATTGCTTAAGATGGGAGTTCCAGGAGATTGGAGTACTCATAAGATTGGTCATGCACTTACTGCTTTATTTGAAATTGACCATGCAAAAACTTTAGCAGTAGTTTTACCAGCATTATGGACTGTAAGAAAAGATAAAAAGAAAGCAAAATTAGTACAATATGCAGAAAGAATATTTAATATTACAGAAGGTAATGATGATTATAAAGCTGATATGGCTATACAAAAAACAAGAGAGTTTTTTGAAAGTCTTGATATAACTACTAAACTTTCAAATTATAATATAAATAAGGAACAAATTGAATTAGTAGTTGATTCATTAAAGAAACAAGGACTAACTAATTTATCAGAAACAGGAGATTTAACACCTAATATAGTAAGAGAAATATTAATAGAAGCGTTATAAAAAATAAAAAACCAATTAATGATAAATTAATTGGTTTTTTATTTAAGGTTTAATGAGATACCTTTAATATAATAATTCTGTTTTATTTATGTTAACTATAAGTTTTTCTTAATATTATAAATATTTCATTAGTTTATAGTAAACTTTAATTAATAGAATTATTTATATGTTTTATTTACTTATCAATAATAATTAAATTTAAATGTATTTAAGTTATTATTAATTATTGGTTTAAAGAATTTGTAGGCTAATATATAAAATGCAAAAATATAAATTCTATTTTAGAAACTTAAATTTTATGTATGAAAGGAATGAGGAGTATGAATAATTTTGATTTTTACAATCCAACTCATATAGTATTTGGAAAGGATAGAATAAAGGAGCTAAGTAGTCTTGTGCCAAATGATTCAAGAGTATTAATTCTTTATGGTGGTGGAAGTGTTAAAAGGTTTGGAACTTTAGAAAGGGTAAAAGAAGCTTTAGGAGATAGAAGTGTATTTGAGTTTTCAGGAATTGAACCAAATCCAAAATACGAAACATTAATAAAGGCAGTAGATTTAATTAAGAAAGAAAAAATAGATTTTTTACTTGCTGTAGGTGGAGGTTCTGTTATTGATGGAACTAAGTTTATATCATTAGCTTGCAATTATGATGGAGATTTAACTGATGTTTTATTAAGGGAAGTATCAGGAAAAATCAAAAAAGCTTTACCTATAGGAGTTGTACTAACTTTACCAGCAACAGGCTCAGAAATGAATAGTGGTGGAGTTATAACATATGATAAAGGAAAATTTGTAATTGGAAATCCTTTAGTTTTCCCTAAGTTTTCAATATTAGAGCCTGAAATCACATTTACTTTACCAAAAACTCAAGTTGCAAATGGGGTAGTTGATACATTTATTCATGTTGTTGAACAATATGTAACATATCCAGTTGATGCAAGATTTCAAGATAGAACAGCAGAAGGAATACTTAAAACTTTAATTGAAATCGGTAAAGATACAATTGAAAATCCAAATGATTATGATTTAAGAGCAAATCTTGTTTTATGTGCAACAATGGGACTAAATGGTTTAATAGCTATGGGGGTTCCAGAAGATTGGAGCACTCATATGATAGGACATGAACTTACAGCTTTATATGGAATAGATCATGGGAAAACTTTAGCAATAGTTCAACCAGCATCATGGAGTGTAAGAAAGAAGGAAAAGAAGGAAAAGTTATTGCAGTATGCAGATCGTGTATTTAACATAAAAGATGGGGATGAAGATAGTAGAATTGAAATGGCTATAAGTAAGACAAGAGAATTTTTTGAAAGTTTAGGAGTTAAAACAAAGCTTTCAGATTATGGTTTAGATGAAAAAAATATTGATGAAGTAATAAATTCATTACAAAAACATGGACTTACAAACTTAGGAGAAAATGGAGATGTAACATTAGAAGTATCAAGAGAAATATTAAATAAAGCTTTATAAATTTTTATGGTAAAGTTAATTTAATTAAATTGAAGAAATATCATATTAAAGTTTTAAAAATGAAAAATTTTTATAAATTTACCGGTTAACTATTTATAATTTTGCAAAAAAGTATTATTATAATAATATAAGTGTATACAATTACATTAGCAAAATTATGGATATACAGAGGAGAAATTTATGAAGATTGGAATTTTAACAAGCGGTGGAGATGCTCCAGGAATGAATGCAGTTATTCGTGCTATAGTAAAGGTTTCTAATAACTATGGTATTGAGACTTTTGGAATAAAGAGAGGTTATACAGGTCTTTTAAATGAAGAAATTAAAAAGATTGGTGAATTTGATGTAGATTATATTTCAGAAGCAGGAGGAACTATACTAAAAACATCTAGATGTCCAGAATTTACGACAGTAGAAGGAAGAATGAAAGCAATAGAAAATTTAAAAAAATATAATATAGATGCTGTAATTGTAATTGGTGGAGATGGTTCTTTTCAAGGAGCAAATAAATTACATGAATTAGGTGTAAAGGTTATTGGAATTCCTGGAACTATCGATAATGATTTAGAGTATACAGATTATTGTATTGGTTTTGATACAACTTTAAATACAGTATTAGAATGTATAAGTAAGATAAAAGATACAGATGCATCACATGAAAAGCCAACAATAGTTGAGGTTATGGGGAGATACTGTGGAGATTTAGCTCTATATTCAGCAATGGCTGGTGGTGGCGATATAATATCAACACCAGAGAGAAAATTAAGTTTTGAAGAAATTGCACAAAAGCTTAAAAAGAATATAGAAAAAGGAAAGCAAGACAGTATTATAATAATAACTGAAAGAATGTATAATATAGAAGATCTTCAAAGATATTTAGAAGAAACATTAAATATTGGAGTAAGAAACACGGTTTTAGGATTTATACAAAGAGGTGGAAATCCATCTGCTTTTGATAGAGTTTTAGCATCAAGAATGGGTATTCATGCTGTAGAGCTTCTTAGAAAAAATGAATCTGGAAAAGCAGTAGGAATTCAAGACAATAATATGATAAGTGTTGATATATGTGATGTAAATAAGAAAAGAGACATAAAGGAAAGCAAGTACAATCTTATGGAATTGCTTTTATAAGATAAATATAGATTTAGTTTACGCATAAAATAAAAAGGACATTTTTAATGTCCTTTTTATTTTTTATTATTTTCACTATTGGTATAATTAGATTCATTTATAAGGTTTTTAAACATTTGATGGACTCCTGTACTTGCAAGTCCAGAAAACATACCAGCAAGAATTATATCTAAAGTAATTGATTTGTTTATAAAGATATTTAATGATAAACCAAGTATTAGCATAATTAATGGGATATATTTATTAGGAATAAAATCTAAGCTACTTTTAATTACATAGCCAATGCATAAACAAATTCCAACTATAGTAGGAATGCAATAATTTTGCAAAAAACCTAAATCCATATTTAAGCCTCCATGTTTTAGAATTAATATATATTATTTAAAATATTTTAAATTTGATATAAAACAATTTGGGTTGATTATAATAAATTTTTGAATTAAAATTATATTATGGCAAAAATAACTTAATAAGACAGTTCGAAACCATCCTGTCTATAAACAAAACTAGGATTATAATATATTATATATATATTTTATTTGTTTATTAGGGCAGTTTATGCCCTTTTTTTTATGCAAAAAATATTAAATTAATTATATGGCTATAATTATTGATTTAATGTTTTAGTTTATAAAATGAATTTTATAATGTATTAATAAAATACAGATTTAGAAATGTCTTATTTAGTTAAATAATTAAATAAGGAGAAAATTTTATGAGTTATTTTTTAGAAGGAGAAGAAAGTTTTGATTCAAGTCATTTTTTAAAAGGACATTCTGGTAAATGTAAAAATTTACATGGGCATCGTTGGAGGGTAAAGTATGGACTAAAAGCAGAAAATCTAATAGAGAGTGGTAGCTCTAAAGGAATGATAATAGATTTTTCTGATATTAAAAATATAATAAAAGAGTATTTTAAAAATTATGATCATGCTTTAATTTTTACTGATGAAAATGTAACAAATGAAGAAAGAATTTTTATAGATGCATGTAGAAGGATGAATTTTAAAATAGTTAATATTTCTGTTAGATCAACAGCAGAAAATATGTGTAAATTATTTTTTTGTGAACTTGAAAATGAGCTTTCAAAAGTAATTAAAAATAAAAATTTTAAAATTGATTATATAACTGTATATGAAACACCAAATAATAAAGCAACATATAGGGAGTGTAATTAATGAAAGTAGTTGAAATTTTTCAAAGTATAGATGGAGAAGCAAATAGAGCTGGTTTTATCACTAATTTTATAAGACTTTCTGAATGTAATTTAAGATGTTCATATTGTGATACTTGTTATGCACAAAATGAATCAGATGGTGTAGAAATGAATGTAAATGAGATTTTAAATAAGCTTGATTTTAATATAAAAAATGTAACATTAACAGGTGGAGAGCCACTTTTACATAAAGAAAATGCTAGTTGCTTATTAAAAAAATTAATAGAAAATGGATTTAATGTAAGTGTAGAAACTAATGGTTCTATAAATATTAAGGAGTATATAGAAGAATTTCCAACTGTATCTTATATAGTTGATTACAAAAGCCCTTCAAGTAATATGGAAAATAAAATGATATTAGAAAATTTTGAGGTTGTAAGAAATATAGATTGTGTAAAATTTGTTGTTTCTAATTTAGAAGATTTAAAAACTATGGAAAAAATATATAAGGAAAAAAATTTAGAAGATAGAAATATTAATGTATTTGTTAGTGCAGTATTTAATGAAATTAATCTTGAAGATATAGTGAATTATTTGAAATTAAGAAAATTAAATGGAATAAGACTTCAATTACAAATGCATAAAATAATATGGAATCCTATGAAAAAGGGAGTTTAAGAAAATGAATATTTGGAATTCAAAGGAAAAGGAAGAAAGAGCAATAGAGTTAGTTAGAGAACTTTTAGAATTAATTGGAGAAAATCCAAATAGAGAGGGATTAATTGAAACTCCAAAAAGATATGTAAATATGTTAAAGGAAGTTTTAGAAGGTAATAATTATTCCAATAAAGAAATAGCAGAAATGTTTAATAAATGTTTTAATGAAAGTTTTGAAATATCATATAGTGACGAAATGGTTATAGTTAAAGATATACCTATATTTAGTTATTGTGAACATCATTTAGCTTTAATGTATAACATGAAAGTTACAGTTGCATATATTCCTAATGGAAAAGTAATAGGACTTAGCAAAATAGCTAGAATTGCAGATATGGTAGGCAGAAGATTGCAACTTCAAGAAAAAATAGGTAAAGATATAGCAGAAATTATAGAAATTATAACTGAAAGTTCTGATATAGCAGTTATTATAGAAGGGGAACATTCCTGTATGACAACTAGAGGAATTAAAAAGAATGGATCATGTACTAAAACAAGTATTTATAAAGGAAAATTTAAAGAAAATATACTTTTAAGACAAGAGTTATTGTTAAATATGAAAGGTGGATTTTAGTAATGAATAAGGAAGAAGCAATAGTAGTTTTTAGTGGTGGACAAGATAGTACAACTTGTTTATTTTGGGCAAAGAAAAAATATAAAAATGTAATTGCAGTATCTTTTGACTATGGTCAAAGACATAACCTTGAACTTGAATGTGCAAAAAATATTTGTAAAAAGTATAATGTGGAACATTATATATTAGATTTAAATTTGTTAAATCAATTAGCTCCAAATTCATTAACTAGAGTAGATATAGAAGTTGATAAAGAGGCGAAGAAAGATACAGTTCCAAATAGCTTTGTAGATGGAAGAAACCTTTTGTTTCTAAGTTTTGTTGCAATATTTGCAAAGCAAAGAGGAATAAATAATATAATTACAGGTGTTTCACAAAGTGATTTTAGTGGTTATCCAGATTGTAGAGATGTGTTTATAAAATCATTAAATGTTACATTGAATTTATCAATGGACTATCAATTTGAAATAATAACACCACTTATGTGGATAGATAAAGCAGAAACTTGGAAATTAGCGGATGATTTAGGTGTTTTAGATATAGTTAAAAATGAAACCTTAACTTGTTATAACGGAATAATAGGAAATGGATGTGGTCATTGTCCATCATGTACATTAAGGAAAAATGGTTATATAAAGTTTAAAAATAAATTTAAATAATGGGGGATTTTTTGTTATGCAAAATTTAAATAGAGAAAATGAAGGATTAACACTACTTGGAAATAAAAATACAAATTATGAATTTTCATATACACCAGAGGTTTTAGAAGTTTTTGAAAATAAACATAAAGATAATGATTATTTTGTAAAATTTAACTTTCCAGAGTTTACAAGTCTTTGCCCAATAACTGGACAACCTGACTTTGCAACAATATATATATCATATGTACCAAATATAAATATGGTAGAAAGTAAGTCTTTAAAATTATATTTATTTAGTTTTAGAAATCATGGAGATTTTCATGAAGATTGTATTAACATAATAATGAAAGATTTAATTAAAGTAATGGATCCTAAATATATAGAAGTTTGGGGAAAATTTACTCCAAGAGGCGGTATATCAATAGATCCTTATTGCAATTACGGTAAGAAAGGCACCAAATGGGAACAGGTTGCTTACAATAGATTAGTAAACCATGATCTTTACCCAGAAAAAATAGATAATAGATAATAGTGTATAAGGATATATTTAATTAAATATATCCTTATTAAATTTAAAAATATATAGATAGTTTTAATAAAAAATAAACTTATATATTAAATAACTAAGTTATTTATATAATATTTATACTTAATTTATTTATAATTTTTAATATTTTACTATCAGGCGTATTTTCTGTAATTATATAATTTATATCAGATAGAGTTCCAAATTTATAAGTTCCATCAAAATTAAATTTTCTATTTTCTATTAGAAGATAAGTTTTATTTGATGCTTCAATTATTGCTTTCTTAGTGTTACCTTCTTCTAAATCAAAGTTGCTTATACTTTTATCAAAAATGTTTATTCCACAACTTCCTATAAATGCTTTATTAAACCTATATTTAGAGATACCTTGTATAGCTTCAGAACCAACAACGCCTCCAAGTTTTTTGTTATACATACCGCCTATACAAATAACATCTATTTTAAGTTCAGGATTATTAAAAAGAGAAGTTATTTCAACCATATTAGTAACTAATGTTATTTTTTTTGAACTTTTAGATAATAATTCAGCAAGTAAGTAGTTTGTACTTGATATATCTAAAAATATAGTATCATTATCTTTTATATTTTCAAAAGCTTTATTGGCTATAATTTTTTTTGTATCTATATTATTTATAAGTCTATTAGAAATATTTGTGCTTTCAGCTAAATTTCTTGGAAGTATAGCACCACCATAAGTTCTTTCAACCAAACCTTCCTTTTCAAGTTTATTTAAATCTTTTCTTATCATACTTTCTGTAACATTAAATTTATTACTTAAATCTTTAACTAAGACTTTATTATTTTTTTTTACTAATTCTAATATTTCATTAAGTCTTTCTTCCATAAACATTTTAATTCACCTCATTATTATTATATATAAAATGAGAATAAATGAAAATAAATAAGAATTGAATATATTGACATTAATAATTAATAACTATAAAATATAGATAAATGATAATAAATAAAATTAAATGATAATAAATGGGAGGTGATTTATATGAACAAAGCTGTTGTGTGTGAAATAGAAAAATACGCTACACATGATGGTCCTGGAATTAGAACAGTAGTTTTTTTAAAAGGGTGTCCATTAAAATGTATATGGTGTGCAAATCCGGAAACTCAAAGAAAAGAAATTGATATTTATTATAACGAAAATAAGTGTGTAAAATGTAAAAGATGTATAAATTCATGCAATAATGATGCAATTATTTTTAAAAATAATAAAGTAGTAATAAACAGGAATAAGTGTATATTATGTGGCGAATGTATAAAAACATGTCTAATGTCTGCTTTAAATTTTGTAGGAAAAGAAAGAGATGTAAAAGAAGTGTTTGATGAAGTTTATAAAGATAATATTTTTTATAAGCAATCTGGTGGTGGAGTTACTATTTCGGGTGGGGAAGTTTTGATGAATAGTAAATTTGTATTAGAACTTCTAAATATGTGTAAGGAAAATTATATTAATACAGCTATAGAAACAAGTGGGTTTGGAGACTTTAATGATTTAAAGAATATAGCAAATCTTTGCGATACTGTTATGTTTGATATAAAAAGTACTGATGATAATATGCATAAGAAGTTTACTGGAGCAAGCAATAAAATTATATTAGATAATTTAAAAAAGTTAAGTAAAATTCATCATAATATAATTATTAGGATTCCTGTAATTACAGGTTTAAATGATAATGAAGAAAATATTTCAAAAACAGCAGATATAGCTATTGAAAACGATATAAAAGAAATTCATTTATTACCGTATCATTCATTAGGAAAAGACAAGTATAGACAACTTCAAAGAGATTATAAATTAAAAGAATTGAAGAACTTAAACGAAATTGACATAGAACATTTAAAAAATATTGTTCAAAATAAAGGCTTAAAATGTGTAATTGGTGGATAAGAGGAGGTTAAATTTATGAAAGTTTATGAGATTAGAAGTGAGAGAGTAAAGGCTTTAAGAGAATCAGTTTTATCACAAACACCTAGTGTTTGTATTGAAAGAGCTAGATATGTAACAGAGGCGTATAAGGAATATGAAAATGCTCCAGTTTATATAAAGAGAGCTAAGGCAGTTGAAAAAATATTAAAAAATATGACTATATACATTAAAGATGGAGAACTTATAGTTGGTAATCAGGCTTCGAATGAAAGAACTGCTCCAATTTTTCCTGAATATGCAGCAAAATGGATGGAAGATGAAATTAAAGAAAAAGGAAATTTTGATAAAAGGGAAGGAGATAACTTCCATCTTAATGAAGATGATATAGATGAATTATTAGAGATAGTAGATTATTGGAATGGAAAAACATTAAGAGATAAATGTTATGGAGAAATACCAAAAGAAATAGAAGATGCAATTTTAGTTAAAGTAATACATGGTGAAGGAAATATGACATCAGGAGATGGACATATAGTTCCAGATTTTGAAAAGGCACTTAATTTAGGATTAAAAGGTGTAATTGATGAAGCAAAGGAAAAGCTTAAAAATGTAGATATAAGTGAAAAT
The DNA here is from genome assembly GCF_058310295.1 of Clostridium sp. TJA020. NCBI lineage: Bacteria > Bacillati > Bacillota > Clostridia > Eubacteriales > Clostridiaceae > Clostridium > Clostridium sp. TJA020. The sequence continues at coordinate 343,349 of NZ_JBZEFC010000002.1, read as the reverse complement.
GATGGATTAAGAAAAAAAGCATTTTTAGAGGGTGTAATTATAACTAATGAAGCAGTAATTAAATTTGCAAATAGATATGCAAATCTTGCTATGGAACTTGCTAAAAATGAAGATAACGAAAAAAGAAGACTTGAATTAATCAAAATCGCAGAAGTTTGTAGTATTGTTCCAGAAAATCCACCAAGAAGTTTTTATGAGGCTGTGCAATTAGTTTGGTTTATTCATTTAGTAATTCAAATTGAAAGTAATGGACATTCTGCATCACTTGGAAGACTAGATCAATATTTATATAAATATTATAAAAATGATATTGAAAAAGGCATCATAACAAGAGATGAAGCAAATGAAATATTACAGTGTTTATGGATAAAACTTTATTCAATATTAAAAGTTAGACCAACTTCACACTCAGGATATGGCGCTGGATATCCAACATATCAAAATGTAACTATTGGAGGCTCTAACTTTGATGGAAGTGATTGTGTTAATGAATTAAGCTATCTTATTTTAGAGAGTGTTGGAGAAGCAAAGCTTACTCAACCAAATCTTTCAGCAAGATTACATTCAAATAGTCAAGAAAAATTTATAAGAGAATGTGCAAATGTAATAAGAACAGGTTTTGGGATGCCTGCACTGCATACAGATGAAATAATAGTACCTGCACTTTTAAATAAGGGTGTAAGTTATAAAGATGCTTATAATTACACAATGGTTGGTTGTGTTGAAGTAGCAGTTCCAGGTAAATGGGGATATAGATGTACAGGAATGACATTTTTAAATATGATAAAAGCTTTAGAACTTACATTAAATGATGGTTTTGATAAGAGAACAGGAAAAACTCTTTTAACTGGAAATGGTAATCTTACAAACTTTAATACTTATAATGAACTTTGGGAAGCTTGGAATAAAAATATTAAATATTATACAAAACTTACAGTAGCCCTTGATAAACTTGCTGATACTCATCTTGAAGAATTTCCAGATATGTTATGCTCATCACTTGTAGATGATTGTATAGGAAGAGCTAAGAGCATAAAAGAAGGTGGCTCTGTATATGATTTTATTTCAGGTCTTCAAGTTGGACTTGCAAATGTGGCAAATTCCTTAGCTGCATTAAAGAGTGTAGTATATGAGAATAAATATTTAAGTAAGGAAGAAGTTATGAGTTCTTTAAATAATAACTTTGAAGGAGAAAATGGAAAAATAATTCAAAAGATATTATTAGAAGCACCAAAGTATGGTAATGATATAGACTATGTAGATAATATAGCAAAAGAAGCTTATGATACTTATATTAATGAAATAGTAAAATATGATACAACAAGAAAAGGAAAAGGTCCAATTGGTTGCAAATATGGCTTATCAACTTCTGGAATTTCATCAAATGTACCTATGGGAACAGTAACAGGAGCAACTCCAGATGGTAGAAAAGCATGGACTCCAGCAGCAGAGGGAGCATCACCAGTTCAAGGAACAGATGTAAATGGACCAACATCTGTATTAAAATCAATAACTAAACTTAAAACTATATTAATGACAGGTGGACAATTATTAAATCAAAAGTTTTCACCAGAATTATTAAAAGGAGATGCTCAATTTGAAAAGTTTGTAGCTTTAATAAAATCTTTTGTAGCAATGAAGGGATGGCATATACAATTTAATATAATTTCAACTGAAACATTAAGAGCAGCACAAAAGGACCCAGAAAAATACAGAGATGTAATAGTTAGAGTTGCAGGGTATTGTGCACAGTTTGTTACATTAGATCCTACAACTCAAGAAGACATAATATCAAGAACAGAAGAAGCATTATAAATTTAATTAAATAAAAATATTTTAAAGTGCAAAATTTATATATTAAAAGGGGAGAAATAATTATGATATACATGTTAGATACTGCAAATATAGCTGATATAAAGAGAGCTTTTGATTTATATCCAATAACAGGAGTAACAACAAATCCAACAATAATATCAAAGGAGAATAAAAAATTTTTAAGACTTTTAAAAGATATAAGAGAAATAATTGATAAAGATACAATGTTACATGTACAAGTTTTAGGTAAGACTTCAGAAGAAATGGTAAGAGAAGCTAAATATTTAAATAAAACTATAGGGGGAAATCTTTATATTAAAATTCCTGTAACTAAAGAAGGAATTAAAGCAATTAAAGTTTTAAGTAAAGATGGGATAAATATAACAGCTACTGCAATATTTACAGCTCAGCAAGCATTAATGGCTGCAGTAAGTGGTGCTAAGTTTGTTGCTCCATATGTAAATAGAATTGATAATATAAGTGGAAATGGTGTACAAGTAGTAAAGGATATTATTGATGAATTAAAACTTTATAGCTTAGATTGCAAAGTTTTGGCAGCATCATTTAAAAATGTTCAACAAGTCCATGAATTAAGCAAATATGGGGTTCATTCAGTAACTGTAAATCCAGAAATAATGGATAAAATGTTAGAGCATCCATTAACTGATTGGAGTGTTGAACAATTTATTAAAGATTGGGAAAGTGTATATGGTGAAGGTAATTTAACAACTGATGTAAAATAGTAAATTTAAAAATTTTATGTTATTAAGAAATTAATCGTCTATAAATTAATAATAATTTATAGACGATTTTTTATATATAAAAATTTGAAAAAATTTAAATAAATTGTATAATTAAACCAAGGGACTTTGGAGGAATTTATGAAAAATTTATTTGACTTAATTGATTTAAAAAATGGTGATATAGTTTCTGTTGTTGGATCTGGTGGAAAGACGACATTTATGTACAAATTATCTAAAGAGTTATCTAATAAAAAAGTTATTATAACTACCTCTACTAAAATGTTTATCCCAAAAGAAGATGAAAAATTTAATATTATATTTTTAAATGAATCTAAAAATATTAATTTAGAAAAAGGTATAAATTTTTTAATTGGAGAAATTGTTTCTGAAAACAAATTTCATACAAATGTAGAATTAATAAATGAAAATGTATATGGATTTGATTATTTATTAATAGAGAGTGATGGTTCAAAGAGAAAGCCATTAAAAGGTTGGAATGAAACTGAACCAGTAATAAGTAAGAGAACAAATAAAACAGTAGGAATAATACCTATAGATATTATAGGGAAAATTGCTAAAGAGGATATAATTCATAGAATAGAAAAGTTTTCAAAAATATCTCTTATATCAGAAGGAGAGGAAATAACTCCTGAGGCTATAGCAAATGTTATTTCAAGTAAAAATGGATTATTTAAAAATAGTGTTGGAGAAAAAATATTATTTTTAAATAAGATAGAGAATAAAAAACAATATGAAATGGCATGTAAGTTGCTAAAAATATTAGAGAGGAAAAATATAAATAAAATAATAGGTGGAAGTCTCTTAAATGAAAGTTATTTTTTATTTTAAGTTTTATATTGAGGTGTTTTAGTTGGTAGCAATAATTATGGCATCTGGGATGTCTAGAAGAATGAATGAAAATAAGCTTCTTATAAATTTATATAATAAGCCTTTAATAAGATGGACTATTGAATTAGCAAAAAGTTGTGATTTTGAAGATGTAATAGTAGTTTATAAAGATAAAGAAGTTAAAGATATAGCAGAGAATTTACAAGTTAAAACTATATATAATGGAAGGTTTAAATATGGACAAAGTGAAAGTATAAAATTAGCTTTAAGTTCTTTGAAAAAGGAATATGATGGATATATTTTTTTTACTGGAGATCAGCCTTTTATTAAAAAGGAAACTATTAAAATACTTATGAAAACGTTTATAAAGAGGGGTGGAATAATACTTCCAAAAGTAAATGGCAAAAATAAAAGTCCAGTAATTTTTTCAAGGGAATTTAAGTTTGAATTAATGAATATTGAAGGTGATATAGGTGGAAGAAATGTAATAAAAAATAACATTAAAAAAGTTACACCTGTTTATTTTAATAAAAGTATAGAGTTTTTTGATATTGATACAAAAGAAGATTTAAAAATGGCAAAAGCTATATATGAGGGGGAAAAGTTATGAAAGATGAAATAATAGTAGTAAGAGGTGCTGGAGATATAGCAACTGGGACTATTCAAAAACTTAAGAGGGCAGGATTTTCAGTGGTTTCACTTGAAGTTCAAAAACCTTCATCAATAAGAAGAAATGTATGTCTAAGTGAGGCTATATATGATGGCGAATGTACAGTTGAGGATATAATTGCTAAAAAGGCTGAGTCAATAGAAGAAATGCATAATGTATTAAAAGAAAATAAGGTATGTGTTATGGTTGACTCAAGTGGTGATTTAATAGAAAAAATAAATCCAATTGCAGTTGTTGATGGAACTTTATGCAAGAAAAATATAGGAACTAATAAAAGTATGGCTCCAATAACAATAGCATTAGGACCAGGTTATGAAGCTGGAAAAGATGTTGATATAGTTGTTGAAACAAATAGAGGACATAATTTAGGAAGACTTATATTTAAAGGGCCAGCTGAAAAAAATACTGGAGTTCCTGGAATTATAAAAGGGTATGGAAAAGAGAGGGTTGTTTATTCACCTTGTGAGGGATCATTACACATAATAAAAGATATTGGTGATGTAGTTGAAAAGGGTGAGCCAATATGTAAAGTTGGAAGTGAATATGTATATGCAACTATGAGTGGTTTGTTAAGAGGAATGATAAGAGAAGGGTTTTATGTAACTAAAGGATTTAAAATAGCTGATATAGATCCAAGAATAGAAGAAAAGAAAAATTGTGATTTAATTTCAGATAAAGCAAGATGCGTAGGTGGAGCAGCTTTAGAAGGAATACTTTATTTAAGAAGTATTATGGAGGTTTAAATTATGGAAGAGAGAATTTTGAGAAATATAACTATGGAATTAAATAATTGTAGAAAGGTTGCTCTTGCAATTATAACTGAAGCTGGAGGTTCAACACCAAGGAAAGCAGGGACAATGATGAGTGTTAATGAAGATGGAGTTATAGTAGGAACAATTGGTGGAGGAGCTGTTGAAGCAAGAGTAATAAAAGAGTGTAAAAATGCAATAAAAGAAGGAATAGGTACAAGCTTTGATTACAGATTAAATGAAAAAGGAAATCTTAAAATGACTTGTGGTGGAGATATTTCAGGGTACATAAAAGTGTTTATACCAAAACCAAAACTTATAATATTTGGGGCTGGACACATATCACAAAATATTATAAAAATAACAGATAGCATGAACTTTAGAAGAATAATAATAGAAGATAGAGAAGAATATAAAAGCTACGAAACATTTAAAAATGTTGATGAGTTCATAGTTACAGATGATGAGAATTATATTGAAAACATTGATTTTAAAGATTCTTTTGTAGTTTTAGCAACTAGAGGACATGCTAGTGATCGTAAATGGCTTAAAGCTGTTATAGATAAGCCATATAAATATATAGGGGTAGTAGGTAGTAAAAAGAAGGTTTCAGGATTGAAAGAATATCTTGTAGAAAAGGGAATTGAAGAAAAAATAATAAATAATATTCATATGCCAATAGGGCTTGATATATCAGATGGAACGCCAGAAGAAATAGCATTTAGTATAATTGCAGAAATATTATTTGAAAAAAACAATGGTAACTTAATATGTATGAAGGATAAATCAAAAAAATAATTTAATTAACTAAAATATTTCTAAAAGGGTGAAATTTTATATGAATAAAATAGGATTAAAAGATATTTCAGATGTTGTAAATGAATATGTTGTTTTACTTTCTAATGTATTAAAAATAGATGTTGAAATTGTAGATAATAATATGAATAGAATAGCAGCAACTGGAATCTATGAGAATCAAAGTGGTCAAAACATAGAGTTTTCAGGGTATGTTTATAAAGAAGCATTAAGATCTGGGGAACCAAAAGTTATTGAAAATCCTGGATTAGATATACTTTGCAAAAATTGCAAAGATAAGGGTAAATGTAAAGAGTGTATGGAAATATGTGTTCCTATAATATATGGAAATGATAAACTTGGAGTTATAGGACTTATATGCTCAACAGAAGAACAAAAAACTAGATTAATGGAAAATCTAAATACTAATTTAGAATTTTTAAAGAAAATAGCAGATTTTATAGCAATAAAAATAATGGAAGAAAGAGAAGTACTAGATAATAAAAATAATTTAGATTTTTTAAAACAAATAATAAATTCAGTAGATGATGGAATTATAACAATAAGTAAAGATCATAAGATGACATTAGTAAGCAATAAGGCTTTAACTATGTTAAATCTTACAATAGATGTATTAAATAAAGAAATAAAAATAGAAAACACTGGAGAATATTATCCTAGAGGAGAACTATTTAATTTAAAGATAGATAGAAAAAAATATTCAGTAGTTGGAAAAATAATATATAATTACATAAATTTTAAGGAGTGCGAAAAGATATTAATATTTAAGGAATTTAAAAGCGCACAAAAAGAAGCTGTTAATTTAACATTTGGTAAAAATAGAATTTCTTGTGATGAAATAATTGGTGAATCTCATCCAATGGTTCAATTAAAAAGTAAAATAAAGAAAATAGCTTCATCTAAATCAACAGTACTTATTACTGGGGATAGTGGAACAGGAAAAGAGTTAGTTGCAAGGGCAATACATGCAGAAGGTGATAGAAGAAATAAACCATTTATTGCTATAAACTGTGGAGCTATTCCAGAAAGTCTTTTGGAAAGTGAACTTTTTGGATATGCTAAAGGTGCATTTTCAGGAGCAAATTCAAATGGAAGAGTAGGTAAATTTGAACTTGCAAATAAAGGAGTAATTTTCTTAGATGAAATAGGAGATATGCCACTTTATTTACAAGTTAAGTTATTAAGAGTTCTTCAGGAAAGAACTTTAGTAAGAGTTGGATCAAATAAGCTTATAGATTTAGATATAAGAGTTGTTGCTGCAACTAATAAAAATTTAAAGGAGCTTGTTGAAAAAGGTGAGTTTAGAGAAGATTTGTACTATAGATTGAATGTAATACCTATAGAAGTTCCTCCTCTTAGAAAAAGAGATGATGATGTTATCTTAATAATAAATAAACTTATTAAGAAGTATAATAATTTATTTAATAAAGATGTTCATACAATAGAAAATGAAGTGTATAGAATATTAAAGGAATATAATTGGCCTGGTAATGTAAGAGAGTTACAAAATGTAGTTGAATTTATGGTAAATGTTGCAGGTGAAGATGGAATAATAAAAAAAGATATGATACCAAAATCTATATTAGATTTTGAAAAGAATAATGTAGATTTTGAAGTTAAAAATATAGAAGAAAATATAAAATTTGATAAAAATGAAATAAAACCTTTAAAGGATATGGAAATGGAATATATTGAAAAGGTATTAAATTTATGTGGTAAAGATACAGCAGGAAAGAAAAAAGCAGCTAAGATGCTTGGGATAGGTATTGCAACTTTATATAGAAAGATAGAAAGTCATAAAGAATAATTTTAAAATTTTATATTTATCATTTTGATAAAATTTAATATTATTTTGATATATAAGTATATAAACTTAGAAAAATAGAGGGTTACGGCCTAATTATCACTTTGACAATTAATTCTCAAAATGATAATTAGGCCTATTTTTATATAAAAAAAGAATAGGTTTATATAAAAAAATATAAGTTTAAATATTTACACTAAACTGTTAGTTTTATTGACTTTATAGAAATATTTTCAAAATAATTGTAGATTTAATTAACAATAAAAAATAGAGGTGGTTTTGGCATAGCAATTGCTATCAGTATAGTTATAAGGAATAAACTCTAGAAAATAGTGGGGGATAAAAAAATAACTTTAGGAGGATAATGCTATGGAAAAAATATTATGGAAAGAAAATACTTTACCAAAAACAGATAAAGAAGGATGTGTAAAATTTTTAAGTAAAGAGGAAGTATCAAAAGCTAGAAACTTTCACAAAAGTTTTTCAGAATATAAAGAAACACCATTAGTTAGCTTAGATCATTTAGCAAAAAAAATAGGACTTTCAGGAATTTACTTAAAAGATGAATCTTATAGATTTGGGTTAAACGCTTTCAAGGTTCTAGGTGGATCATTTGCGATGGGAAAATTTCTTGCTGATAAATTAGGAGAAGATATTGCAAATTTACCTTATGAAGTAATAACTTCAGATAAAGTAAGAGATAAATTAGGAGATATTACTTTTGTAACTGCTACAGATGGTAACCATGGAAGAGGAGTTGCTTGGACTGCAAATAGATTAAAACAAAAATCAGTAGTTTATATGCCAAAAGGATCATCAAAAACTAGACTTGAAAATATTAGAGCAGAAGGTGCAGAAGCTAGTATAACTGATATGAATTATGATGATGCTGTAAGACTTGCTGCTAAATATGCAGATGAACATAATGGAGTTGTTATTCAAGATACAGCATGGGAAGGATATGAAAAAATTCCTGCTTGGATAATGCAAGGTTATGGAACAATGGCTTTAGAGGCTGAAGAACAATTAAAGGAAAAAGGAATTGAAAAACCAACTCATATATTTGTACAAGCTGGTGTTGGTTCATTAGCTGGAGGAGTTCAAGGATTCTTTGCATCAGAATTTGGAGAGGATTGTCCAAAAACTGTTATAGTTGAAGCAAACTTAGCAGATTGTTTCTATAAATCAGCAGTAGCAAATGATGGTAAAGCAAGAGCTGTTGGTGGAGATATGCAAACAATAATGGCAGGACTTGCATGTGGTGAAGTTAATACAATAGGATGGGAAGTTTTAAAGAATCATGCAACTGCTTTTGTATCATGTCCTGATTGGGTTTCAGCAAAGGGTATGAGAATACTTGGAAATCCATTAAAAGGAGATACAAAGGTAACATCAGGAGAATCAGGAGCAGTAACAGCAGGTCTTTTATATGAAATTATGACAAATGAAGATTATAAAGATTTAAAAGAAGCTTTAGAGCTTGATGAAAATTCAAAAGTATTATTATTTAGCACAGAAGGAGATACAGATCCAGATAAATATAGAGAAATAGTTTGGGAAGGTAAATATTAAATTTTTAGATTATATATTTGAGCATGGAGGTGAACTTTATGTTAGACGAACAAAGAAAAGAAGAATTAATAAGTTTATGTCAAGAACTTATTAGAAATCAATCACTTTCAGGAGAAGAAGAAAATGTTGCATTAGCTATAAAAAATGCATTTGAAACACTTGGATATGATGAATGTTTTGTAGATTCTTATGGAAATGTTATTGGACATATTAAAGGAAAAAGAGAAGGTAAAAAAATTCTTTTTGATGGTCATATAGACACTGTACCAGTTCCAGATGATACAAAATGGTCCCATGCACCTTTTAGTGGAGAAAGAGTTGATGGAAAGATATATGGCAGAGGAACTTCAGATATGAAGGGGCAATTGTCAGCTATGATGGCGGCAGCAGCTTTCTTTGCGAAAGATACAAATAAGGATTTTGATGGAGATATATTTGTAGCAGGAGTAGTTTTTGAAGAAATATTTGAAGGTGTTTCAGCAAGAAAAATAAGCGAAGCTATAAAACCAGATTATGTAGTAATAGGTGAGTCATCAGAACTTAATTTAAAAATAGGACAAAGAGGTAGAGCTGAAATAGTAGTTGAAACTTTTGGAAAGCCAGCTCACTCAGCAAATCCTGAAAAAGGAATAAATGCTGTCTATAAAATGTCAAAAATAATTGAAAAAATACAAGAAATAGAACCAGTAGAGCATGATGTTTTAGGTAAGGGAATTTTAGTTTTAACAGATATAAAATCATCACCTTATCCAGGAGCATCAGTTGTTCCAGATTATTGTAAAGCTACTTTTGATAGAAGACTTCTAGTTGGTGAAACTAAAGAAGAAGTTTTAGCACCAATTCAAAAAATAATAGATGAGCTAAAGAAAGAAGATAAAGAATTTAATGCAAAAGTATCTTATGCAATAGGTACAGAAACATGTTATACAGGAGAAACAATTCATGGAGAAAGATTTTTCCCAGCATGGTTATATGATGAAGATGATGAATTTGTAAAAGCAGCTCTTAAAGGTTTAAGAGAAGCTGGAATAGAACCAGAAATCACTCAATATTCTTTCTGCACTAATGGATCACATTATGCTGGAGAAGCAGGTATTAAAACTATTGGTTTTGGTCCATCAAAGGAAAATTTAGCTCATACAATAGATGAATATATAGAAGAAGAACAATTATTTAAGGGAGCTGAAGGATACTACGGAATATTAAAATCTGTTTATAACAAATAGAGGGTGATTAACATGAAAATATTAATAAAAAATGGGTTTATAGCAGATGGAAGTGGAGAAAAAGGATGGATTGGAGATATCTTAGTTAATGGTAATAAGATAGAAAAAATAAATAAAAATATAGATGATAAATCTTATGATAGATTGATAGATGCTAAGGGGCTAGTTGTAGCCCCAGGATTTATCGATACACATTCACATAGTGATCTTAAGATACTTGAAAATCCATATAATGAGATAAAAATAAGACAAGGTGTAACTACCGAGGTTTTAGGACAAGATGGTATATCAATGGCACCTTTACCAAAAGAATTTATTTCACCTTGGAGAAAAAATTTAGCTGGTTTAGATGGTGAATCTGATGATATAAATTGGGAATATGAAACTACAGATGGATATTTAAAACTTATGGAGGAAAATGGAGTAGGCTTAAATGAAGCTTATTTAGTTCCTCATGGAAATATAAGAATGGAAGTTGTAGGACTTGGAAATACAGAAGTTACAGATAAAGAAATAAAGGATATGTGTAAAGTTCTAAGAAGAGAAATGGATGCAGGGGCATTTGGGCTTTCAACAGGTCTTATATATATGCCATGTGCATATTCTAAAACAAAAGAACTTATAGAACTTTGTAAAGTTGTTGCAGAATATGATGGAGTATTTGTAGTTCATCAAAGAAGTGAAGCAAATGAAATAATATCATCAATGAAAGAAGTAATAGAAATTGGTGAAAAATCAGGTGTAAGAGTTCATTTTTCTCATTTTAAGATTTGTGGAAAGAAAAATTGGAAACATATAAATGAAGTTATAAGTCTTCTTAAAGAAGCAGAAAAAAAGGGGATTAGGGTAACAGTTGACCAATATCCTTATATAACAGGAAGTACAATGCTTGGAGTAATTTTACCACCTTGGGCTCATGATGGTGGAACAGATAAGCTTATGAAAAGACTAGCATCAAAAGAAATGCGCGAAAGAATGATATATGATATGAAAAATGGAATAGAAGGTTGGGAAAACTTTCTTGAATTCATACCACTTGATTCAATATACATAACTTCTGTAAAAACAAAAAAGAATGAAGATGTTATAGGAAAAAACTTAGTTGAAATTGGACTTTTAAGAGGAAAAGACCCTTACAATGCAACATTTGATCTTTTATTAGAGGAAGAAAATGCTGTTGGAATGTATGACTTTTATGGTAAAGAAGAACAAATAATTGAATTTATGAAATTGCCAGAACAAAATGTTTGCACTGATGGATTATTATCAGGAAAACCTCATCCAAGAGCATATGGATCATTTCCAAGAATACTTGGTAGATATGTAAGGGAACTTAAAGTTATAACTCTTGAAGAAGGAGTTATGAAAATGTCTAGTAAAGCTGCAGAAGCTTTTGGTATAAAACTTAGGGGATATATAAAAGAAGGATATTTTGCGGATTTGGTTATATTTAATAAAGATACTGTAAGAGATGTTGGAACATATGAAAATCCAACTCAATATCCAGAAGGAATAGACTATGTAATTATCAATGGAAATATAGTTGTTGAGAAAAATAAGTACAATAGAGTAAAGGCTGGTATGGTATTAAGAAAATAATAGGGGGAGAGTTTATGTTAGTTGTAGGTAATGGAAGATTAATAACTCAAAATAATGAAAACCCATTTATAGATAATGGTGCCGTAGTAATTGATGGTGGAAAAATAATTGATTATGGAAATACTGAAAATATTCTTGAAAAATATAAGGAAATAGAATATTTAAATGCAGAAGGAAAAGTTATAATGCCAGGACTTATAAATACTCATGGACATATATATAGTGCTTTTGCAAGAGGGATGAATTTAGAAGGTCCAGTATCTAAAAACTTTATTGATATACTTAATAATCTTTGGTGGAGATTAGATAAGGCATTAACATTAGAAGATATAAAATATAGTGCTTATAGTACACTTATGGATAGCTTAAAGTATGGTGTAACAACATTTTTTGATCATCATGCTAGCCCACATGCTGTTGAAGGAAGTCTTTTTGAAATAGAAAAAGTTGCTAAGGAGCTTGGAATAAGAACTTCTCTTTGTTATGAAGTTTCTGATAGAGATGGAGAAGAAATCTTAGAAAAAGGAATAAAAGAAAATGTAGATTACATAAAGCATTGTAAGGAAGAAAATAATAATATGAATTCAGCAATGTTTGGATTACATGCAAGTTTTACTCTTTCAGATAAGTCACTTGAAAAATGTGTAAAGGCAGCAGAAGGATTAGATTGTGGATATCATATTCATGTAGCAGAAGGAATTGCTGATGAAGAGGATTGTATAGAAAAGTATGATATGAGAGTTGTTGAAAGACTTAATAAGTTTGGAATACTTGGTGATAAGACTTTAACAATTCACTGTATACATGCTGATGAAGATGAAAGAGAATTACTTTTAAAAACAGGTACTTCAGTAGTTCATAATCCTGAATCAAATATGGGAAATGCAGTAGGAGTATCTCCTGTAATAAAACTTATAAAAGAAGGAGTTACAGTAGGTCTTGGAACTGATGGATATACACAAGACATGTTTGAATCAATGAAAGTTTGTAATATAATTCATAAACATCATCTTAGAAATCCTTCAGTTGCATGGGGAGAAACTCCAATGATGTTATTTGATAATAATAGAAAAATTGCACAGAAGCATTTTGAGGGAATGTTTGGAATAATTAAAAAGGATGCTAATGCTGATGTAATAGTAGTAGATTATAATCCTTTAACTCCAATGAATGCAAGCAATTATAACTCACATATTTTGTTTGGAATGATGGGAAAATCAGTTGATACAACAATAGTTAATGGAAAAATTGTTGTAAGAAGAGGTCAAATTGTTAATGTAGATGAAAATAAAATATTAGAAAAAACAAGAGAGTTAAGTGCTGAATTATGGAATAGAGCATAATAATGAAATTTTAATATTTTAAGTAATAATAATCCTTTTTGAAAAAGTGAACATTTATGTTTTATATAGTGTTGTTTTTAATATGAGTATAGTAAGTGTGTTAAAAATAAACTAATAAATTTTAATGTTATTAGTTTAAGATAATCTATAAAATTAAAATTTTATAGAAAAATAATATAAAAAATCTAATGGTAATTAGGGGGAGTCAAAATGGCAAGTTTAAAGGTTAATATATTAGGAATGGAATTTAATAATCCAGTATTTACTGCAGCAGGTCCAGGAGCTAAAGATGGAGATCTTTGTGTTAAAGCAGTAGAAGGTGGAGCAGGTGGAATTGTTACAAAAACAATATCAGTAGATCCAGCTCCAGTACCAAGACCTTGTATGGGAAAAACAAATTCAGGATTTTTAAATACAGAATTATGGTCAGAATTACCAAAGGAACAATGGATTGAAAAAGAATATAAAAGAGCAAAAGAAGCTGGAGTTCCAATGATTGTTAGTATGGGATATACAAAAGAGCAAATAGAAAAGGTTGCTCCTCTTGTAAAACCTTATGCAGATGCAGTTGAACTTTCAACTCACTATGTAGGAACAGATGTAACTCCAATTGTTGAGGCTATGAAGGCAGCAAAAGCTGCATTAGATTGTCCAGTATTCATGAAAATGAGTCCTCATACTGATATTCAAAAAATTGCTAAAGCATTAGAAGAAGCAGGAGCAGATGGATTAGTAATGATTAATTCATTAGGACCATGTATGGCAATAGATGTTGAAACTGGTTACCCAATTATGGGAAGTGAAAAAGGATATGGATGGCTTTCAGGTTCACCAGTAAGACCAGTTGCAATAAGAAATATATATGATGCATCACAAGTTATAAATATTCCTATAATTGGTGTTGGTGGAGTAACTTGCGGAAGAGATGCAGCAGAAATGTTAATGGCTGGAGCTACTGCAGTTCAAGTTTGTACAGAGGCTATATTAAAAGGACCTAGCGTTTATGGAAAAATAGCTAAAGAATTAGATGAGTTCTTAGATAGCCACGGTTATAAAGATGTAAATGAAATAATTGGATTAGCTCATAAAAAGTCAGCTGATAGACATTTTAGAACAACATCAATTGCACCAGAAGTAGATCAAGACTTATGTATTAAATGTGGAATATGTAAGACAAGCTGTGTATATGATGCAATTGAAGTTTCAGATAAATTAATAATTGATAAAGATAAGTGTTTTGGATGTGGATTATGTGTTACAAGATGTCCAAAACATGCATTAAGCATCCAATATAAATAATTTTAAATTAAATTGATACTTATTTATATTGAGTTTATATAAATAAGTAAAAATAGATATACAAAACAAATAAATTATTTTTGAAAAGATGGTAGTTTGGGTATTTTATTTTAAATTACTTAAATTTAATAATAAAATATTATTCAAATTATATTGCGAAATAACATAATTACGCGTTAAGACCTTCAAATGTTAAGTACACATTAGTATGACACTTACAAAATAGCTAAACATGATAAAAAATAGATTACCCAAAATTTTATAGTTCAAAAATCTAAGTATAATATTAAAAATTAATTAAGTAATAAAAAATACCCTACTATCTTTTAATATTAATAATAAAAATAATAATTATTTAATAGTAATAAATTTATTAAATTTATTAGTTTTAATAAAACAGAAAATTTTTAGATATTTATTAGAATATAAATATCTGTTTAAAGAATATGTTTATATAAGGGGAACATAATAATTTGATATAAGATTATATGGGAAAACTTGTTTTGTTAGTATATACAAAACAAGTGTGACTATGAGAGGTGGAAGTTATGGCTGAATTCATACTTAATGGAGAGAGGAAAGTTGTAAATCAGAATAAGAAGTTATTAACATACTTAAGAGAAGATTGTAATATAACATCAGTAAAAAATGGATGTTCAGAAGGTGCATGTGGAACATGTACTATTTTAATTGACGGAGTTGCTAAAAAGGCTTGTGTAGTAACTACTGATAAGGTTGATGGAAAAGAAATAACTACTATAGAAGGATTTACAGAAAGAGAAAGAGATGTATTTGCTTATGCATTTACAGAAGCAGGAGCTGTTCAATGTGGTTTCTGTATACCAGGAATGGTTATGAGTGCTAAAGGATTATTTAATAAAACATTAAATCCTACTTCTGAAGAAGTTAAAAAGGCACTTATAGGAAATATATGTAGATGTACTGGTTATGTAAAAATAGAAAAAGCTATTATGATGGCTGCTGAAATATTTAGAGAAAACAAAGAAGTACCAAAAGTACCTTGTAAAGGAATACCAAGAGTTGGAGAAAGATTAGAAAGAGTTGATGCAATGGAAAAAACTCTTGGAATAGGTGAATATGCTGATGATATTAGAATAGATGGAATGCTTCATGGAGTTGCCCTTAGAACTAAATATCCAAGAGCTTTAGTTAAATCAATTGATATTAGTGAAGCTGAAAAGGTAGAAGGTGTAGTAAAGGTTGTAACTGCAAAGGATATTCCAGGAAAAAGATATTTAGGACATATATTTAAAGATACTCCAGCACTTGTAGAAGTTGGAGAAGAAACAAGATATTTAGGTGATGCAGTTGCTTTAGTAGCAGCAGAAACTGAAGAAATAGCAAGAGAAGCTATTAAGCATATAAAAGTTGAATATGAAGAATTAAAGCCAGTTACATCACCAGAAGAAGCAGCAAAAGAAGATGCTCCAAAGATACATGAAAAAGGAAATCTTTTATCACATGAGCATTTAGTAAGAGGAAATGCTGATGAAGCTATAAAAAACTCTAAGTATGTAGTTACTTATAAATATAAAGTTCCATTTACTGAACATGCTTTTTTAGAACCAGAATGTGCTGTTGCAGTACCAGAAGGAGAAGATGGATTAGTAGTTTATACAGGAACTCAAAGTATATATGATGATTTAAGAGAAATAGGATCATTATTAGATTTAGGTCCAGATAAATTAAGAGTAATTTCTAAGTATGTTGGTGGAGGTTTTGGTGGAAAAGAAGATATGAGCTGTCAACATCATACAGCACTTCTTGCATATTTAACAAAGAAGCCAGTTAAAATGGTATTACCAAGACAAGAAAGTATTATAGTAGATACAAAGAGACATGCAATGGAAATGGAATTTACAACTGCTTGTGATGAAAATGGTATGTTAACAGGAATGAAAGCCGTAATAGTTGCTGATACAGGTGCGTATGCATCACTTGGAGGTCCAGTCCTTCAAAGAGCTTGTACTCATGCAGCAGGACCATATAATTATCAAAATGTAGATATAGATGGAAAGGCCTATTATACAAATAATACTCCAGGAGGAGCATTTAGAGGTTTTGGAGTTACTCAATCAGCATTTGCAACTGAATGTAACTTAAATAAACTTGCAGAATTAGTAGGTATAGATCCATTTGAAATAAGATATAAAAATGCTATAAGACCTGGTCAAGTTTTACCAAATGGCCAAATAGCAGATGAAGGAACTGGATTAGTTGAAACTCTAGATGCAGTTAAAGATGAGTATTATGCTAATAGGGATAGAGCAGGAATTGCTTGTACATTTAAAAATGCAGGTATAGGTGTTGGGCTTCCTGACACAGGTAGATGTAGAGTTGCTGTAGTAGATGGTAAGATTCATATTAGAACATCAGCAGCATGTATGGGTCAAGGTCTTGGAACTGTAGTTGTTCAAATAGTTGGTGAAGTTCTTAAATTAAAAAATGAAGATATAGTATACGAAACACCAGATACTAAAATAACTCCAGATTCAGGAACATCAACTGCTTCAAGACAAACAGTGTTTACAGGTGAAGCTACAAAAATTGCAGCAATGAAGCTTAGAGATGCATTAAGAGATAAAACTTTAGAGGAGCTTGAAGGTGAAGAGTTCTATGGTGAATATCTAGGTGTAACTGACCCAATGGGTAGTCCTAAAGAAAATCCAGTAAGCCACGTAGCTTATGGTTATGCAACTCAAGTTGTAATTATAGATGACAAAGGAAAACTTGTAAAAGTAATTGCAGCTCATGATGTTGGACGTGCAATTAACCCAAGAAGTGTAGAAGGTCAAATTGAAGGCGGAGTTGTAATGGGACTTGGTTATGGATTAACTGAAGATTACATTATAGAAAATAGTGTACCAAAATCAAAATTTGGAACATTAGGTCTTTTAAGAGCAAATCAAATACCAGAAATAGAACCTATAATAATTGAGAAAAATACAGCAGAATTGTCATTTGGAGCTAAGGGGGTTGGAGAAATTACATGTATACCAACTGCCCCAGCTGTACAAGGAGCTTATTATAAATTAGATGGAGTGTTTAGAACAGAACTTCCACTTAAAGATACTTTTTATAAAAAGAAAAAATAATATAAATATATAGAAATAGTTAATCAAAAATTTCTATTTCTAGACTTATTATAAATATGCTTAGTATTAAAAAATAAATAATAATACTTAAAAGATAAATTAATATGAAAAGAGGTAAATGTTATGAAAAAAGTAATTAACACAGAAAAGGCACCAGCTGCTATAGGACCATATTCACAAGGTATTGAAATTCAAAATTTAGTTTATACATCAGGACAATTACCATTAAACCCTGAAACAAAAGTTTTAGAAACAGAAATAAAAGCTGCAACTAAACAAAGTTTAGAAAATTGTAAAGCAATTTTAGAAAAGGCAGGAACAGGATTTGATAAAGTAATAAAGACAACTGTTTTTGTAAAAGATTTAAATGATTTTGCTGCAGTTAATGAAGTATATGGAACATACTTTAATGAAAATCCACCAGCAAGAAGTTGTGTACAAGTAGCAAAATTACCTATGGATGCACCTGTAGAGATAGAGGTAATTGCTATTAAATAAATATTATTTTGGTTAAGGATGCTTTTAAGCATCCTTTTTTAGTATAAATATTTTATTTAGGATAAACTAAAAATATAAGCATAAACTTAAATAATATATTAAAAATATGGTATAATTCTATTGAAATCATGAATATATTTTTGTTTTTACTCAGGAGGAAACAGTATGGATTTAATAACGGTATCGGCTATAAGTGTTGGGATTTTTTCTGCATTATGGGCATTTATAAGCGATGCTCTTGGATTATTGACATGGGTTGGGTTTATAGGATTTACTAGTTATTTTGCATCAGGAGGAAAGGCTGTTGGTCTTAAAAAATCAATTGTTGCAAATATTACAGGAATAATTTGGGCTATGTGCATAATTGGAGGAACTAATTATTTTGGCTCTCCATATATAGCTTATATACTTACAGGATTTTTTTCTTTTGTTATGTGTTTTCAATCTAAGGCTAAGCCTTTAACATTTATTCCGGGAGCATTTTTAGGAGCATGTTCAACATTTGGAACTAATGGTAACTGGAAGATAGTATTAATATCAATAATTATTGGTAATTTAATAGGTCGTTTATCAGATATAGTAGGATTACTTATGCATGGTAAATTTGGAAAAGAAGATTAAGATTAATTTAATAAATTAATAATTAAAATAGTTACTTTTATAACTTCTTAACTGATTATTGTTAGGAAGTTTTTTTATTTGTGAATACTATATAATTAAATCACATTAAAAAGTTAATATAAATAAGTTTAAACAGTATATTAGATATAAAATTAAAATAACTATATAAATGTATTTAAATATAAAAATTAGTTTGGTATTTAAGTTATTTTAATTTTATTCAGATAGACTTTATATAAATAAAGATGTTAATATAAATTTTGTAGTAATTTTATTGTAGGTTAAATATAAGTAAAAAGATATAATTATATTTAATTAAGAAAAATAACATTTGTTTATAATTTAATGATTAAAGGATGATAAAGATGAGTATAGCTATAATGGCATGTAGAAAACTTATAGGAAAGTGTGCAGGATCAGGATGCTTTAAGGCATATAATAATTCTGATAAATATTTTTCTATATATAAAAATAATAAACAGGAGCTTGCAAGTTTCTTCTATTGTATAGGATGTAAAGATACATTAATAGAAGGTGAGAATTGGAGTCATAAGTTAAGTCAGTTAAAGAAAAATAATGTTAAAGTAGTACATATATCAGATTGTATAAAAAGAGAGTGTAAGACGTATAAAAAGCATGAGGAGATTTTAAAAAAAGAAGGTTTTGATGTTGTCCATGGAACTCATTAAAAAGAAAAGACCAGATGAATATTCATCTGGTCTTTTCAATAAGAAAGGTTTGTTTATTTATATTAATTATTATGGTTGTTAGCTTTTTTTGTGTTTAAAGTTAATGATAGAAGGATTAAAGCAATTACTGCTCCGCATATTATAAAAATAAATGCTCCATTCCATCCAAAGTTATCAGCTATAAATCCTATAACTAAGTCAGCCATAAGCTCACCTAGGATATATGCACAAAGTCCTGATAATCCAACTGCTGCACCAACAGCGAAGTTTGGAACAATATCAATTAGGTTCATACCTATTAATAATTGTGGACCATATATAAAGCATCCTATTACAGCTACTGATATCATAGTTACCATGTAGTTAGAAGTTGTCCAGTAAGCTACAACAGCGAAGATAACTCCTACCATACATATTATACTTAAAGGAGCACGTTTTCCTTTAAATAATACGTCTGATAACCATCCAAGTAATATTGATGCAGGTATTGCTGCGTATTCAAATAAGAACATAGCCCAGTTTGCATCGGCATTTGTAAAGTTTTTAGCTTCGTGTAAGTATATTGGAATCCAGTTAACAACACCTTGTCTGATTAAGTAAACAAAGATATTTGCTAAACATAAATACCAAACATATTTATTAGTTAAAACATATTTGAAAATTATTTCTTTAGTTGATAATTTTACTGGGTCTTCTTCAGTTTTGATTTCTGAATAGTCATTTCTATATTCATCAATTGGAGGTAATCCAACTGATTCTGGAGTATCAGCTCCAACTATAAATACGAATATTGCAACTACTATACATATTACTGCTGGTAAGAAGAATATGCTTTGGAAATTACTAGCTCCAAATAATACTAAAGCTAATGTAGCTAAAGGAGCTATAAGTCCACCACCAATGTTATGTGAAGTATTCCATATTCCCATTTTAAGTCCTCTTTCATTTTGTGAGAACCATTTACCTATAACGATTGAACATGGAGGTGCTCCCATAGCTTGGAATAAACCGTTTATAATCATAAGTATTAAAAATATCCAAACAGTACTTGTGAATCCCATAAGGATACTTACTACTGCAGATGCTAAAAGACCAAAACCTAAGAAATATTTAACGTTTGATCTATCTGCTAAACTTCCTAAAACAAACTTACCTAAGCCGTAAGCTACAGCAAGTCCAGTACTAATTAAACCTATATCAGTTTTTGTAAAGTGATAATTACTAATTAAAAATGGTGATGCAACTGCAAAGTTTTTTCTAACTAGATAATATCCAGCATAACCAACAAATATCATAAGAAAAACTCTTAAACGATACATTTTGTAGGCTGAAGGGATTTTATCTTTTGCTAACCTTGGCATTGCAGGTGCAGGTTTAAAAAAATTAAACATTTATAAATCCTCCCTAAAAACATAATAAATTGATTACGTTTTCTGTATTTAAATCACATTAATATAATAAAATAAAAAATTAACAACAAAATCTCCTAATTGTTTCGCAAATGTAACAATTAGGAGATTTTGTTGTAGCTTTTATTATTTATATACATTTTTGTTAAATATATTCATAATTTCGTCACGATTCATAGCTGCTTTGTTGAAATCGTAATCTAAAAATATAGTATTATATATGTTATTATTGGCTTGTTTTGTTGAGGTAGCCTTTGAATAGTTAGATAAATTATTAGCAACTTCTTGAGATAATATAAAATCTATAAAGATTTCTGCTGCTTCCTTATTTACACAGTTTTTAAGTTCTGCTATAGAATCTACATTCCAACCAGTGTTTTTAGGAACTATGCTTATTATATCTTTGTTAAATTTACTTTGAAGAAGTTGATCTCCTAAAAAGTTTACTGTAACTGCATATTCACCAGATGAGACTCTTTGAATTGAATTAAAACCACTTACAGTATAGGCAGGTACATTTTCTGTGAATTTGGATAAATATTCTTTATATTTATCTTTACCTAACTCTTGATATAAAGAAGCTAAAAATGTATAACCAGTACCTGAGGTTTCAGGGTTAGGCATTATTATTTTTCCTTTATATTCTTTTTGTAGTAAATCATCAAAGGTTTTAGGAAGTGAAATTCCTTTACTTTTAAAATCCTTATCCCATATTTTTTTATTTATTCCTATTGCTAATACATCTACTTGAAATCCAGTCCAGTAGCTATCTGGATCTTTGTATTTTGCTTGTATATCATTAGAGTTTGGTGATTTATATTTTGCTAAAGCTCCATGTGACTTTAAAACTTCATAGGCATCACAACTTCCTCCTATAAATATATCACCACTTGATTTTCCTTTTTCAGCTAATATTTTATTAACAGCTTCTTCGGTAGGGAGTTTTATAAATTCATATGTACAGCCAGTTTCTTTTTTAAATTTTTCTAAAAGTGATATAGCTTCTTCTTCTCTCATTGCTACATAAACTGTTAAATGTTTTCCTTTTAGATTCAATTTATCCTTTTTATTATCTTTATTTTTAAAGGCAAAGATAATAAAAATAATTGATATTAATATAAAAAAGATAATTATGACTTTTTTATTTAAAATCTTTTTCATTTAGTTCACCTTTAATATAAATATTTTTACCATTTTCATCGCCTAAATATTGAATTGCTAAATAATTTTTATATATAGCAATGTATATTGTATTATTTGCATTAATAGTGTTTAAACCATTTATAAAAATTTTTAAAACACCTTTTGAATCCTCATTAAGATTAGTATTTAAAAAATCTTTATTATCTTTCATAGTACTAAATTTATTTAAACATTCTATTAGCTTCTTTTTTTTCTCATTATTAAGCGTGTAAGATAAGTTTTCTTTTTCATAAATAATTTTTGTTTTATTAGATTTTAATATATTTAATATGTTTGGATAAGTATATAAGTTATTAAATAAGCTGTTTCTAAGAGTATTAATCAAATATGAATCATCATAAAATTTCTTATTGTCAATGGTTAGGTGATTATTTACTTTATACTTTTCGGAAGTGCCGTTTGAGTAAAATATTTCACCTGATATTGTTATGGTGTTAGTATTTTTAATTTTATTCTCCTTAGACATTTTTGAAGATTTTATGTCATTGAAATATTGAACTGTATCATTCATAAGTAAATTATCAGTTGAAGTAGTAGTGCCTAAGTAGTCATTATGTATTATTATTTTTGTTGGAAATTTAGTTGAAAAACTTTTTTTATTAAAACTAGAACTATCTATAATAGTTAAGTTATTATAAATTGCTTTTGTTGAATAAAGTAAAAAAGATAAAATTAAAATTATAAAAGCTATATATAATACAATAATATTTTTAAAATTCTTATTCATAAAAAATCCTTTCGTTATTTATAAAGGACTATTTCCTTTGTTTAAAAAATGTTAATGTTGCAGTTGTACCTTCATCTAAAATACTTTCAATTTTAAAACTTCCATTTTGAGTAGATAAAATTTCTTTGCATATATTAAGGCCAAAACCGTTTCCTTTTATATTGTTTATATTTGACATATTATTTATATCAAATCCTATTCCGTCATCTGATATATAAATTTCTATTCTATCATTAAGGTTTTTTGATGAGATTTTTATATACTCACATCCGCTATATTTTATTGAATTAATTAATATGTTTATAAATACTTGTTTTGTTTTATCATAATCGCCGTATATAAAAAGGTTATCGTAATTTTTTATTACTTGAATATGATATTTTTGAAGATTTACACTTAAAATAGACAAGCATTCATCAATTAAAGATTTTATATCTATATAAGTTGATTCAATTGAAAAATTTTCTTTATTTCCTTTTGATATGGTTAATATTTCTTCAACTAAAGATAATAATCTTCTTCCTTCTTTTTCAATAAGGGAAGAGCTATGTATAACTTTTTCTTTATCTGATAACTTTGGTATTATTTCTGAAAAACCAATTATTGCAGTTAAAGGGGTTTTGAATTCATGAGATATATTGTCAAAGAATTTTTTTTGTTTAATTTTTGCAGACTTAAGTTCTTTAATATAAACATCTATATTTTTACTCATTATATTAAAGGTATTTGCTAAATCTTCTACTTCATCTCCACTTTTGATTTCTATTGTTTCACCAAAATTACCATTAGCAATTTCATGTGTTTTATCCTTTAACATAAGTAATGGTGTTACTAATTCTTTTGAAAAGTTATATATTAAAATTATACCTATACCTAATGAAATGATACTAACTAAAATCATTATTAATAAGGTATTATTCAATATGCTTCCGTAAGAATCATTTTTAAGTATAAGTCTTAATACACCACAGTTAATATTATTATAAAAAATTGGTGTAGACAAAAATATGTAGGGAACACCATCAATTTTTTTTATTATGTAAGCTTCTGAACCTTCTAATGCTTTATCTATATCTAAATTATAAAGGCTTAATTGTTTTTTATCAGAATCATAAAATATTTGTCCTGAATTACTTATTATCTGAACTCTTGTGTCAAACCTGTTACTTAAATTTGTAGCAATAAATGGAGAAAGTGATTTAAAAACCTCTTCTTTATTTGGATTTTTGTTTGATTCTAATAAGTTTTCTATGTATGCCCCCATAGTTGTATTTTCTTTAAGTAAGTATTTAAGAGAGTTATCTAATAAATTTTCTGAAAGGGTATTGAAGGTTATTATATATATAAAAGCTATAATAGGTATTAAAATTGATATATTAGTTAAAATTATTTTTTGTTTAAGAGTTAGATTCATCTTCAATATCAAATTTGTAACCTGCTTTATATAAAGTTTTTATATATTTTTGACAAGAGCCTAATTTTTTTCTAAGCCTTTGAATTAAAATGTCTACAGCTCTAGTTGTTCCTTCAAAATCATATCCCCATATTTTATTTAATAAATCTTCACGACTAAATACTCTACCTTTATTTTCAGCAAGACAAAGTAAAACTTCAAATTCTTTAAATGTTAAATCTACATAATTAGAATCTATAGAAACCTTTCTTTCAATAGGGTTTATTTTAAGATTTCCAAAGGAAAGTAAAGTTGGTTTTTCTTCAGAGGTTTTTTCTAATCGTTTGGAGATAACTTTTACCCTAAGTAACAATTCCGTACTGTTAAATGGTTTAGTAATATAATCTTCTGCACCAAGTCTAAACCCTAAAATTTTATCGTTAATATCGTCTTTAGCTGTAAGCATAATTATAGGTACATCTTTAATTAATTTAATTTTATTAATAAGTTCAAAACCACTTATATCAGGAAGCATAGCATCTAAAATTATTATGTCAGGTTTATGTTTTATAGTAAGGTCTAAAGCTTCATTTCCACATGTTGCTGTAATAACATTATAATTTTGTAATTCTAAGTTCATTTTTATAAGTTGTAATATACTAATTTCATCATCAACTACTAAAATATTCAATATTTTTCTCCTTCTATTTTAATATTGTTAAATGGTATACAATAGATTATACAAAATGAGTAGCTTTTTTACAATTAGAAAGGTTTTCATATCATTAAATATTGATAAAAAAAATATATATAAATTATTTTTAATTTATAAATAAAAATAAAAAATTTTAATTTTAAATTAGATTAAATATAAATTTAACAAAAGTTAACAATAAGTTACTATTGTATTAAAGTAATTATATATGCTTGACTAAATTAAGTTTCATTACTACAATGATATAAAACATAGTAAATTTATAAATTAAATAAGTTCTCGGTAGGTGAGGCTACCATAGGGATACGGGTTGCTGCCGCGGATTAATGGAGACATTAATTTGAAGGTTAGCAGTATACGTCGAATTTCAAGGCGTATTCTAATGCAATTTCATTGCCCTACGGAGTTGAAGCTTGAACGAGGTAATTTAAAGATTATTATCCTTGTTCTGCTTTTAAGATTTTAACAAGGATTTTTTTATTTTTTAAATTACTAATAATTTTAATAAATAAGTGAGGTGAAAATAAATTGGAAACTGTAAGTAGTATTTTGGGAATTGATGGGCACCTGAGAAGCCTATATTTAATTAAGCAAAACATAAATAATATATTAAAAATACGAAGCCAGTATCTGGTTTATTTGTTTTGCCTGAAAATATAGAGACTTAAAATTAAGTGCCTGTCTACTAAAGCTTTAGTTGACAGGTTTTTTTATGCCTAATTCTCATTACTATTAAAAAGTAAGGAGGGTTTTAACATGAAAATTTTAAGAAAAGATTTTTCAAATAATAAAGTTAATTTAAGAAGAGAAGAAATAAATAAAAAATTAATTGAATTTGGATTATTAGAGAAAGAAGAATTTTTTAAAAAATTAAATACAAAAATAGAAGGTTTGGAAAAAGAAGAAGCTGAAAGAAGAATTGAAGAATATGGTTACAATAAGATTAGTTATGGGGAAGGAATAACATGGTATAAAAGACTTTTTGATGCCTTTATAAATCCTTTTTCATTAGTATTAATATTATTAGCAATAGTATCATTTTTTACTGATTACGTTATTCCAGCTCCAAAAGATAAAGATTTAACTACTGTTATTATAATTTTAGTAATGGTAACAATTAGTGGTATTTTACGTATTTTCCAAGAAGGAAAATCTAATAAAGCTGGTGAGAAACTTAAAGAAATGATTGAAACAACAGCAACTGTTATTAGAGGCGGTAAAGATATTGAAATTCCTATGGATGAAATAGTTAAGGGAGATGTAGTAAAGCTAAATGCGGGAGATATGATTCCAGCAGATATAAGAATTATTTTTGCAAAAGATTTATTTATAAGTGAATCAGCAATGACTGGAGAATCAGAGGCTGTAGAAAAGTATGGAGATTTATCAGAAGAAACTAAGGGGAAAGATATAAAAAGTACTTTTGAATTAGAAAATTTAGCGTTTATGGGGACTAATGTTATAAGTGGTACTGCTATAGGAATTGTATTAAGTACAGGTAATAATACAGTAATTGGTAGTATGGCAAATGTTATAACAGAAAAGAAAGAAATGACAAGCTTTGATAAAGGAGTAAATTCAGTAAGCTTTTTATTAATAAGATTTATGGCGATTATGGTTCCGGTAGTATTTGTTATTAATGGAATTACAAAAGGTGACTGGTTACAAGCATTTCTATTTGCGTTATCAGTAGCAGTTGGATTGACTCCAGAAATGCTTCCAATGATAGTTACAACAAACCTTGCAAAGGGTGCTGTAAAAATGTCAAAGTATAAAACAATAGTTAAAAACTTAAATTCAATACAAAACTTTGGGGCTATGGATATACTTTGTACTGATAAGACAGGAACACTTACAGAAGATAAAATAGTTTTAGAAAATCATCTTGATATACATGGAAATGAAGATATTAGAGTACTTAAGCATGGTTATTTAAATAGTTACTTTCAAACAGGACTTAAAAATTTACTTGATGTTGCCATACTTCAATATGGAGATAAAGAAGGATTTTCTAATTTAAGTGAAAAATATAAAAAAGTAGATGAAATTCCTTTTGATTTTTCACGTAGAAGAATGTCTGTTGTTTTACAGGACCAAAATGGAAAAACTCAATTAATAACAAAAGGTGCAGTTGAAGAAATGCTAGAAATATCTTCTTATGCAGAATATAAGGATGAAATTGTAGAGTTAACAGATGATTTAAGAAAAGAAATATTAGAAACTGTTAGTAAACTTAATACAAATGGTATGAGAGTAGTTGCAGTATCACAAAAAAATAATCCATCACCAGAAGGTAGTTTTTCAGTGAAAGATGAAAGTGATATGGTTCTTATGGGGTATGTAAGTTTTCTAGACCCACCAAAGGAGTCATCAAAGGATGCTATAGAATTTTTACATGATTATGGAGTAGAAGTTAAAGTATTAACTGGAGATAATGAAAAAGTAACTAAATATGTATGTAGTCAAGTTGGTATAAATGTTAAAAATATATTATTAGGTTCAGAAATTGAAGATATGAAAGATGAAGAGCTAAAAAAAATTGTTAGACATACAAATGTTTTTGCAAAATTATCACCAAGTCAAAAAGCAAGAATTGTATCAGTATTAAGAGATGATGGACATGTTGTTGGATTTATGGGAGACGGTATAAATGATGCTCCTGCAATGAAAAAAGCAGATGTTAGTATTTCAGTAGATACAGCAGTAGATATAGCAAAAGAATCAGCAGATATAATTCTTTTAGAAAAGAACCTTATGGTACTTGGAAAAGGTGTTGTTGAGGGACGTAAAACTTTTGCTAATATAATAAAATATATAAAAATGACAGCAAGTTCTAATTTCGGAAATATGTTTAGTGTATTAGTTGCAAGTGCGTTTTTACCATTTTTACCAATGCTACCAATTCAAATATTAGTATTAAATCTTATATATGATATTTCATGCATAGCAGTTCCATGGGATAGGGTTGATATGGAATATTTGAAAAGACCACGTAAATGGGATGCCTCATCAATTGGAAGTTTCATGGTATGGTTTGGACCAACAAGTTCAATATTTGATATAACAACTTATGCAATTTTATATTTTATAATATGCCCGATTGTAGCAGGTGGACATTATGGAGCTTCAGGAGTTAATAATGTAGTATTTTTAGCAGTATTTAATGCGGGCTGGTTTGTAGAATCACTATGGACACAAACTTTAGTAATACACATGATAAGAACACCAAAAATTCCATTTATTCAAAGTAGAGCTTCAAGTTCAGTATTTTTATTTACAGGACTTGCAATATTAATTGGAACAATTATTCCATATACTTCATTTGGAGAAATTTTAGATATGAAACCAATGCCGGGAGTATATTTTATATATTTAACTTTAACAATATTATCTTATATGATTTTAGTAAATGTTATTAAGAAAATTTATATAAAAAAATATGGGAAATTATTATAATATATAGATTAATAATATAAGTGTATAATAATTATATAAAAATAAAATTATTAAAAGAGAGGAGGAAGATTATGTTTTCATTTTTAGATAAAAAATATAATTCAGTAAAAGTGAATGATTTAAAAGATAAATTAGTAAATATAAATTTAATAGATATTAGAGAACCATATGAATTTAATAATGGACATTTACCTAATGCAAAAAACATACCTATGGAAAATATAGTTAACCAACCTGAAAAATATTTAACTAAAGATAAAGAGTATTATATAATATGTCAGTCAGGAGTAAGAAGCAGTAGAACTTGTGATTTTTTAGATAGAAAAGGATATAAAATAATAAACGTTTCAGGTGGAACAGGAAACTATAATGGAAAATTAGAAAAATAATAAAAAAATTTGTACTAAATATAATTTTAGTACAAATTTTTTTTGCATAAAATAGAATTAAGTTAATAATATAAAGTATATTAATTGTAAAAGAAATAAAATAGAAAAATATAGAATTAAATATTTAATGTGATAGTTTGCTCTTATGACGAATAAGAGTTTTTAGAATAATTCTAATATAATAGATGATTATATTAATATTTAATTATTAATGTTTTGTTATATATTAATTATTAATATTAATGTAATAATTAATATATTGAAGAAAAGATTTTAAATAGTATACTTAATATTATTATAAAATAAAAATTGGAGGACATAATGAACGGATTTGAATTTTATGTTGATTTAATTAATATATACAGAGAAGTAGATTTAAGATTAAATTATAAGCTTAGTAATCTTTTAAAAATGATAAATACTAAAGGAGCAGTAAATGCAGCTAAGTATATAATAAAAGAAGATGATGATATATATGGATTGGAATTATTAATGAATAATAATATGGAAGATTTAACTATAGAAAATCTTATTCTTAATAATAAATATAAGGCTCTTTTTACTGATAAAGATAGAGAGTTAAGTAATTTAAGATTAAAAAAATATAGAAATACCGAAAATAAAGATTTAAATGAAGAATAAAAAATCTATATCAAAAGGAATATATTCCTTTTGATATAGATTTTTTATTTTTATATTAAATTATTTTAAAATATATAAAAATATATATTATTATATAATAATTGTAATTAATTAGTACACATAAATTTAATTAAATTTAAATAGTAATAAAATATTACAAAATATGAACTAAGTGTTAAAAATGTATTGAAATTTTAAATAAAATGTTTTAAAATTTTAAACAAGATATAAAATAATTAAATTTTTTGTAAAACTTAGGAAGAGTGGAGTGAGGGAATAAATGATAAAGCTAATTGGAGTTTTAATTGTAATATTAGGGTTTGTATTTAAAATTGAAACTTTATTTACAGTTTTATTGGCAGGACTTGCAACTGGTTTTGTTTCAGGAATGGACTTGAATGAAATTCTAACAGTTTTAGGACAATCGTTTGTATCAAATAGAGCTGTTTCATTATTTATATTAACGTTGCCTGTAATTGGAGTATTAGAAAGATATGGTTTAAGGCAAAGAGCCATTTATTTAGTAAAAAAATTGGGCAAGCTTACAACAGGCGGAGTTTTAACTGCTTATACAGCTATAAGGCAAATTACTGGAGCACTTTCAATAAGAATAAGTGGACATCCTCAATTTGTTAGACCATTAGTTAATCCAATGGCACAAGCAGCAGCTAAAAATAAGTTTAATAATATAGATGAGGCTGATGAAGAAAAAATAAAAGGTTTATCAGCAGCATCAGAGAATTATGGTAATTTCTTTGGGCAAAATCTTTTTGCAGGAAGCTCAGGAGTTTTATTGATATCAAGCACATTAACAGAGTTTGGATATAATGTTACTGCATTAAGTATAGCCAAAGCTAGTATAATAATGGCTTTAATAGCTTTCTTAGTATCATTATTACAAAATTATTTATATGATAAAAAAATGCAAAAAAAATATTCTAAAAAATAATTCAACAAAAGAGGAGGGGAAATATGCAACAGTTTATAGATATAGCTTTGGAGATTTTTTATATAACAATGGGTTTATTTATGATTGTAATAGCATATAAATCGTTTAAAACAATAGATTCAAGTAAACGATATTATACAGCATTATTTTGGATTATGATGTCGCTACCATTTATATTTGGTAAGTTGCTTCCTTACAACGTAACTGGTGGAATACTTGTCTTATCAAGTTTGTTAACAGTTTCTAAAAAAGTTGTTTTTGCAAAATACGATACAGCTACTGAAGAAGAAGGACAAAAAGCATCAGAAAGAATTAAAAGCAAAATATTTACTCCTTCATTAGTATTGGCTTTTGCAGCAGTTATAGTAGCTATGGGATTATCCGATTATAAGAATTCATCACAATTTGCAATTGGTGTTGGGGCAATAGCTGCAATGGTAGCAGCTTTTGCAATAACAAAAGCTAAACCTAAAGAAGCTGTTAATGATGGAGCAAGGCTTCTTCACCAAATGGGACCAACAAGTATGTTACCGCAATTACTTGTTGCACTTGGAGCATTATTTACACAAGCTGGTGTTGGGGAGGTTATATCACAATATATTTCAGGTGTAGTTCCGCAAGGAAATAGATTATTAGGAGTTACTGCATACGTACTTGGAATGGCATTATTTACAATGGTTATGGGAAATGCATTTGCAGCATTTTCAGTAATTACAGCAGGAATAGGAGTACCTTTTGTATTAGCACAAGGAGCAAATCCAGTAATAGTTGGAGCATTAGCACTTACTGCTGGATATTGTGGAACACTTTTAACACCTATGGCTGCAAATTTTAATATAGTTCCATCTGCATTGCTAGAATGTAGAGATCAAAATGAAGTAATTAAGACTCAGGCACCAACAGCTATAATATTATTAGTTGTTCATATATTTGCTATGTATTTCTTAGCGTTTTAAAAAATTTAAGGGTATAGTAACAAAGGAGGAATTAAAATGAAGATATTATTAACTGGATTTGATCCTTTTGGTGGTGAAAAAATAAATCCAGCACAAGAAGCTGTAAATATGGTTTCAGATAATATAAATGGTGCAGAAGTAATAAAACTTATAATACCAACTGTATATGAAAAATCATTAAAAGTTATAGAAGAATCTATAATAAAACATAAACCAGATGTAGTAATATCAATTGGTCAAGCTGGGGGAAGATATGATATAACTCCAGAAAGAGTTGCAATTAATATAAATGATTTTAGAATAAAAGACAATGAGGGAAATCAACCAATAGATGAGGTTATAAGAGCAGATGGAGATGCTGCATATTTTTCAAATTTACCATTAAAAGCAATAGTAAAACATTTAAATGAGAATGGAATACCAAGCACTCTTTCAAATACAGCTGGAACTTTTGTATGCAATCATGTAATGTATGGAGTTTTATACATGATAAATAAAAAGTATCCAAATATTAAAGGAGGGTTTGTTCACATACCATATATAACATCTCAAATCTTAGATAAAAAGAATGTACCTTTTATGTCGTTAAATGAAATAGTAAAAGGTATAGAATTAATTTTAGAAGCATGTACTATCTATGATGAAGATGTAAAAGTAATTGGTGGAGAAATATGTTAGTGGATAAAGTATTTGTATATGGAAGTCTTAGAAGTGGGATGTTCAACTATGAGAAATTATTAAAGGGTAAGGTTAAAGGGTTAAAAAAGGGGACAATTTATGGAGAATTGTTCCATATAGAAAATAAGGGATATCCAGCAGTAATTTGTGGGGAAGAAGAAATTGCTGGTGAATTAATGACATTTAAAAATTTTAATAAAACTTTATTTGAACTAGATGAATTAGAAAATTTTAAAGTTTTAGATGAAAATTCAGAGTATTTAAGAGAGGTTGTTGAAGTTTATTTAGAGGATGGTACTAAAGAAAAAGCATATTTTTATAAATATAATACAAAATCTATTTTAAATAAAGAAGATAAGTTATTAAAAGTTAAAAGTGGGGATTGGTTTAAGAGGTAATGTAGAAAGAAGTTATCAAATATTTGGTAACTTCTTTTTTGTATAATTTATAGATTATAAACCAAAAATACAATAAATATTAACAAAAATATAGTAAACTTAAAAAACATATAAATATTAAATTGAATATGCTAAATTATTTTTATAATTTAATCATTAGGGGGAAAAATGAAAGATAAAAAACAATTAAAAAAGAAAAATTCAATAAAAACTGTACTTAATATTATATTTTATTTATTTATAGTTGCAGTTATAGTTTTATCAATCTTTAATATAATGGGTGAAAAAGAAGGAAAACATCCAAGTATATTAGGTTATAGTACATATTATATAATGACTGGTAGTATGGAACCAAATATAAATCCAGGAAGTTTAGTGGTAGTTAAAAATGGTACAGATCAATCAATAAAAGTTGGAGATGTAATAACATTTAGAGGCTCAACAGGAAAGACAATAACAACTCATAGAGTGCAAAAGGTTATAAATAATGGAACTGAATTTATAACAAAAGGAGATGCAAATAATACAGCTGATCCAATTCCAGTTAAAAATATGCAAGTTATAGGAAAGGTAATGTTCCATGTACCTTATTTAGGAAATATATCTCAATTTATTCAAAGAAATTTAGTTATAGTAATAATATTTATTTTGGCCTTATTTGGTATTAGTACAGTTATCGATAAAGTTAGAAATAAATAATAAAAATATATTTTATTAATAAATTTAACAAAGTGTTAATAAAGTAAAATAAATATAAAAACTATTGTATAATAAAAAACTAAATGATAACATTTTATTATAAAAATGAAATTTAGGAGCTTTGAAACATATTCTGTATATGGGCACTTGGAATATGTGGAGCTAGTAGTGCAACCGACTAATTTATATTATTTTAAATATAGATTAGTCTTTTTTTATATAAAAATATATTAATTAAGACTAATGCAATTAAAACTAAAATTTTATAGAAGCTTTGAAGTATGTTCTGTATATGGGCACTTGGAACATATGGAGCTAGTAGTGCAACCGGCTAATTCTACATGATTAGCTTATTTTCTTAGCTAATCCTTACATTATATTCTAAAAATATAAAATAAAGTAAAACGGAGGATTAACAAATGAAAAAGAAAAAAATTATTAGTGCAATAGCGGCAGTCGCAGTAGTGGCATCATTATCAATAGGATCATTAGCTTGGTTTACATCACAAGACAGTGTAACAAATAAATTTTCAACAGTATCAACAGATAATCCAAGCAATGCAAATTCAGGAATAGATATAAACGAAGATTTTGATAAAACAACTGCTCAAAAAGTACTTCCAGGAACAGAAGTAAAAAAACTTGTAAAGGTTGATAGTAAAGCACAATATGATCAACTTGTAAAAGTAAAATTAGAAAAAGTTTGGACAAATTCAAGAGGAGATAAAGTTGACTCATATAAGGTTACTACTAAAATAGGACAAGATACTAATGGAAATAATATTAAGTTGGAAGATATAACTTATTATGATAGTTCAAAAGATAATACACCAAAAGATGCTAAAAAATTAGATTTAAGTTTAATTAAATTAAATTTTGGAGATAACTTAGGTGATTCAGAAGGAAAGTGGATTGATGGAAAAGAAGGAACTTATTATTATAATGGAATTCTTAAACCAGGGGCTACAACAAATGCATTATTAAATAGTGTTACATTAGATAAAAAAGCAGATAATGTTTATAAAAACTTAAAGTTTAATGTTATAGTTACAGCAGATGGTATACAAGCATCAAATGGAGCTGTAAGTGATGGATGGAAAGAAGCACCTCAAGCTATTAAAGATTTAGGCGGAGTATCTAAATAATTAAATAAATATAAAAGTAGGGTGATAATATATGAAAAATATTTTAAAAGCTTTTGTATTAACCCTATCAATTATATTACTTACTGGAATTAAGGGGGAGGCAGCAGAGGTGCTTCCCCCTAATGTTAAATTGGTAGGAGATGCTAATGGAATAGTATTTGTTAATGGTGATGAACCTTTTTTATGTAAATATAATATGCTTCCTGGGGATAGTGTAAAAAGAACAATGACTCTTAAAAATGCTCATAAAGATTCTTATGATATATATGTAAGAGCTGAAAGAGTTACTAAAAGTAAACAGTATGATTTATTAAAAAAGATAAATTTAGTTGTAAAATATGATGGCAATATTATATATAATGGTCCAATAGCTAGTAAAAATGGATTAAGTAATGAGATTTTTCTTGGTAAAGTTAAGCCAGGAGAAGAAAAAAAGCTTGAAGCTGAGGCTGTATTTGATGGAAAAACAATCGGAAATGAGTACAAAAATAAATATGCTGAAGTTGAATGGATATTTACTGGTATAAAAATTCCAGAGCAAATGATTAATAAAGAAAATAATTATAATCTAAATAATAAAAAAATGAATGGTATTTTACCTAAAACTGGTTACGAAAATTTTTATTTTATAGGTATATTAATTGCTTCAATAGGAATTATTTCTATTTTAAAAAAAGATAAGAAATTTAGTAAGTAGTAGTAATGGTATTTAAAATTATTTATATATAAAAGTTATACGATTTATGGATACTTCTTAAAAAGGAGGAAAAGTATGATTAAAAAGAAGAAAATTATAATTGCAACAATTGGAATAGCGTTAGTTAGTTTAATTAGTTTAATCAGCTTTGCAAGTAATGCATTTTTTACATCTTCTGATAAAGTGAAAAATGATTTTAAAATTGCTAAATATGAAGTTACTACTAAGGAAAATTTTGATCCTAGTAAATATAATAAAAATGATACTATAAAAAAAGAAGTTTATGTAGAAAATACAGGAAGCTTACCTGCTTATATAAGAGTTAAAATAGTTCCAGTATGGAAAAATGGATTACCTATACAAGTTAATGGTAAAAGCACAGTTGATTTAAATATTATTAATTTAGATAGTTGGGTAAAAATAGGGGATTATTATTATTATAAGGGAGTATTAAATCCTAAATCTTCTACAAAAAAATTACTAGATAGTGTAAAAATTAGTGATAATATAAAAAATTTAGATGGTGATTATGATATAAAAAATTTATCTGTTGATGTATTTACTGAAAGTATAATACATCTAGATGAAACAAAAGAGAACCAAAAAGAGATTAATATTAAAAGAATAAAAGAAGCTTGGAAAGTTGATGAATCTAAGTTTATTGATAAAAAGAGTAAGGAGTGATTTTACTAATGAATAATAAAAGAAAAAAATCTAAAGTTATTTTAGCAATGACAGTAATATTCACTTTTTTTACTTTTAATATTACTCCATTGAGTGTTAACGCAGATAATAGAGAAACAGCAAATAATAAAAGTTTATTTACTATAAGTAAAACAGCAGAATATTATCACAAAGGGGATAAACAAAAACAATTAAAAGATAGAGAATATACTATAAATTTAAATGCTTCATTTAATGGAGCAACAAAATCAAATCCTAAAGATGTAATATTAGTTTTGGATAAGTCAGGAAGTATGAAATCTAATAAAGCAGAAGATAACTTAAAAGAGGCTGCAATTAACTTTTCAAAAAAGTTGCTTTCGGATAAAAATAATAAAATATCTGTAATAACATTTTCAGGAACTTATGAAAATGATAGAGAAATTAAGGGGTTAAAAAAAGTTTCATATAATGAATATAAAGGGTATTTAAAATATTATAATGACAATAAAGAAGAAGTAGTAACTATACATGATGATGACTCAAATGAATATTATTGTTATGGATATATAAATAAAGGATTAAAAAATGAAAAGAAATTATTGTTAAGAAAAATATATACCCAAAGCTTACACTTTCCTCAATATATATATATTGGTTATAAGGTTATGTCTGGTATTAAATCCGATTCAGATTTATTAGTAGATTTTACTTCAAATAAAAATTATGTAACACAAAAAATAAATAGTATTACCTCTGAAGGAGTTACTAATGCAGAAGCAGCTTTAGATAAAGTTGAAATACAACTACAGAAAGTTAAGAATGACAATAGGGGAAAATACGTTATATTTTTTACAGACGGATTACCTAACTATAGCTTAAATTATGTAGGTGAAAATAACCAAAATTATATTAGCTTGAATGTTATTAATCAAACTATAAATACTTATAAAGAAATAGAAAAAGAAAATAAAAATACTAGGTTTATATCTTTAGGATTTAAAAGTTCTACGTTAGGTTTTGATGGATATTATAAAAATATGTCAGACAAATTCTTGTCTGGAATACAAAATTATAATAAAGAAATAGAACCTGAGAGTAAAAATGGAGTAATTTATATAAATAGTCCTAATGATATTGATAAGGTTTATGATAAAATTTATAAAAAAATTATAAATTCTATAGATAATGTAACAATAAGAGATGTAGTTCCAGATAATTTTAAAATAGTTGAAGGTAGTGTGACAAAAGGCGGAAAGATAGATGGAAATACTGTCACTTGGGATAATCAAGTAATAACAAAACAAAACCAAACTTTTTCATTTAGGATTAAGGCTAAGGATACTTATCTTGGAAATGTAGAAGCTAATAGTGATTATATGAATAAAGATGGTTCAATTAATACTAATGAAAAGGCAACAATAGAATATATAAATCCCACTGATAATAAAAAAACTATAGAAGAATTTCCAATACCTAAAGTAAATGTTCCTTATTTATATAAATTGAGTTTACAAGATAAAACAGTATTATATGGAGATAAAATAAGATTAAAAGATTTAATAAAGGATTTAAATATACCATATGGTCAAGAAAATGGATATGTATATAAGTGGACAGATAATAAAGGTAAAGAAATATTATTAGATAATGTAGGAAAGAATGAAAAATTAGGTGATGGATTTAATAAAAATGATAGTATAGTTATGAAAGAAGATACTAATTATACTTTAGAAATAACTAATAAGGATATACCAAGTTTAAATTTAAAAAGTACTGCCAAGGTTAAAGTTATTAAACCAAAAGTAGAAATATTAAAAAATGTTATTGATTCAACTGGAAAAAGTATAGATTCAGATCAACTATTTTCATTTAATATGTCTCAAAATTATAATGGCAATATTCCTGTAGAATTTACTAATCAAAATTGGAATGTTGATATTTATAACAATGAGAAGTTTACTATTAATAATATTACAAGGGGAACATATAAATTTAATGAAGGTGATTGTCAAGGTTATAACATAAAATCTTTAACAGTAGATAATCAAGTTATTTCTTTGAATAAAGATGCTTTTGAAATTGGTATGTCAGGTGATGGTAATGTAACTTTAAACGGGAAAAAGATAGGTAATAATAATCCTGTGATAAAAATAAATATAGTTAATGAATCTAATCCACTTAAATTTTTTAATAGTAGTAATGTAATAAGAAATACATTTGAAAAATGTAAGTAATATAAGCCCATAAAGCAATATTTATATACTAAGGTATTTACTTCAATTTAATTGAGTAAATACCTTATTTTTTATGAAAACTTTTATAGTATTTTATATATAAACTTAAGTTAATAACTTTAATAATATGTAAAATAAATAATAATATATATTAAAAGCAAGAATACATTAGATATTAGAACATTAAATATATATTTTTTTATTTAAACTAACTTTAATAAGAAAAATAAACAAATAAAAGATAATATTAACTAAAGGATATTTTACCTCATTTATAATAGATGTTAATATTAAGATAAGATTTGGACAAGATGTTGAGAGGGATGATAATTATGAGTCAAAAAAGATATGATGAAGTTGTCATTGAAAAAGAAAAAACAAAAACAAATGAATTAAGAAAAGAACAAGAAAAAATGGCTAACAAAATAAAAGAAAAAGAATTACATAAATAAGACTACACCAATAAAATAAAAGAACATATTGTTTGATTAAGTAAATCTTAATTAAGCAATATGCTCTTTCTTTTTATGTGAAGAAATTTAATTTTATACTGTCATTATTTTTAAAGTATTATCTTTAAATGATGAATCTCTATTAGAAGTAAGTACTATAATAGTATCCAATCTATTTGCAATTTTATTTTTTAATACAAAATTTCTACAATCATCTAAAAATTTATTATCGCTTATAAAATCATTATATACAAAAGGTGTTACACCGTATTGCAATAATAAACTTCTAGCAACCTCCTTATTAGGTGTTATTGCAATTATATTAGCTTTAGGTCTGTATTTTGATATAGATTTAATCATTTTACCATCTAAAGTATTTATTAATATAGCTTTAGTTGGAAAGTTATTAGCCATATTGACTATAGAAGAATACATTATATCATCATATCCTAAGGTTTTATTTATACATTCTTCTAATATTTTATTTTTAATTTCTAATTTGTTTTCTCCATCTTTTAATAATTTGCATAATGTATCTAATACTTCAATTGGATTATTACCTATAGATGTTGATCTTGTAAGCATAACTCCATCAGCATTATCAGATATTATTGTGAATATATCGCTTATTTCAGAACGATTAGGTTTATTAAATGTAATCATTGAACTTAATATTTGATTAGCAACTATAGATATTTTATTATTTTTAATACATTTATTTATTATATTTTTTTGAATTGCTGGTATTTCTTCGTATTTAATAGTTATACCCATTTCATTTCTACAAATAATAACCCCATCACAAAAACTTAGTATATCATCAATATTGTTGATACAATCAATATTTTCAACATTACATAATAATTGAGTCATTGAGCTTTTTCTATATTCTAATATTTTATCAAAATATAGTAATATATCACTTTTAGTTCTTACAGAAGATACAGAAATAAAATCAGCACCAATATTACAAGCAAATTCAATATCTTTTTCCATTAAAGTTGTAATTAGAGGTTTTTGTTCTTTTATTTTAGAGCAATTTAATTGTTTATTTGCAGATATAAATCCTGGAACTATAACCTTGCATTTAATTTCACGTCCTTGAATTTCAATAACTTCAAATTGAATAAGACCATTATCTATAAATAGTTTATCAGAAGGAGATAAAATTTTATGTAGATATGAGTTTGATATGGAGCACCTAGTATCATCTCCAATAATTTCACTACCACATAAGAAAGAAAAATTTTGACCTTTCTTTAGAGCAAAGCCACTATTTATAAAAGAGTTAGTTCTAATTTTATTGTCTTTAATATTTATAAGAATTGCTGTAATTGTATTTAATTCTTCGTCAACTTCCCTTAAAAGCTTAACAGCAAGTTTTGCTTCATCATATGAATAATGCAATAAGTTTATTCTTGCTACGTTCATACCATGATTAATTAATGTCTTTAAGCTTTCTTTATTAAAATTAGATTTGTTTAAAGTAGCTATTACTTTTGTTTTTTGCATTATATCACCTCAAATAATAAATTTGTAAATTGTTATAATAAGATTATACATATTTAAATATAAAAAAGGGGTTAAATTTATTTAATTATTTAAATGTTTACAAATTTTGTCTTACGAAAATGTAAGTTAAATGAAATATAAATAAATATGAGATTATATGTAAAGAAGTTAATATATACACATAAGATAATTTCAAGGAGGGCATACTGATGAAAAATATATTAGAAGTTAAAAATATAGAAAAATATTATGGAAATAAAGATAACGTTACAAAAGCATTAGATGGAATAAGTTTTGATGTTACAGAAGGAGAATTTGTTGGAATAATGGGAGCATCAGGAAGTGGTAAAACAACACTATTAAATTGTATTTCAACAATAGATACAGTAACTACAGGTAAAATACTTTTAGATGGGGAAGATGAAACAAGATTAAAAGGAAAGAAATTGGAAGAATTCAGAAGAGATAAGCTAGGATTTATATTTCAAGATTATAATTTATTAGATACACTAACTGTTTATGAAAATATTGCGTTAGCCTTAACAATACAAGGCAGAAAACCTAAAGAAATAGATAATTTAGTTAAAGATGTATCAAAAAAATTAGGAATAGAGACACTTTTATCAAAATATCCATATCAAGTATCAGGAGGTCAAAAACAAAGAGTTGCATCAGCTAGGGCAATTGTTACTGATCCTACATTAATATTAGCTGATGAACCAACAGGAGCACTTGATTCAAAATCAGCAAGACAATTACTAGAAAGTTTTGAAAAGATAAATAAAGAATTAAAAGCAACAATACTTATGGTAACCCACGATCCATTCACAGCAAGTTATGCAGATAGAATTTTATTTATAAAGGATGGGAAAATATTCAATGAAGTAACAAAAGGAAATAATTCTAGAAAAGAATTCTTTGATAAAATAATTGAAGTTGTTACTCTTCTAGGGGGGGAAACTAATGTATTTTAAGTTAGCAATAAATAATGTAAAGAAAAGTTTTAAAGATTATACTATATATTTTCTAACATTAACATTTGTGGTATGTATATTTTATAGTTTTAATTCAATTGATGCCCAAAAAGACATGATGGGTATTAACAAACAATATTTAGAGCTTATGTCAAATGGAATGTCATACATATCAATATTTGTATCAGTAATACTTGGTGGACTTATTATATATGCGAATAACTTTCTTATAAAAAGAAGAAAAAAAGAATTAGGTCTTTATATGTCTCTTGGAATGAGCAAAGGAAAAATGTCAAAACTTTTAGTTATAGAAGAACTGTTAATAGGTATAGGTTCATTAATTATTGGACTTATTGCAGGTATGGTAATATCACAGCTTTTAGCGATTATTACTTCAAAATTATTTGAAGTAAATATAATAAAATACCAATTTATAGTATCTGTAAATTCAATAATAAAAACAATAATATATTTTGGTGTTATATTTTTAATAGTTATGATATTTAATACATTTAATATTTCAAAATATAAGCTTATTGATTTATTTAATGCTCATAAAAAGGGAGAAAAGAACAAAATTAAGAACCCTTTTATTGCAGGAATTCTTTTTATAATTTCAATAGTTATGATAGTATTTGCTTATAAATTAATACTTAAAATTGGATTAGATTTTACCAAACCTGAATTTAAAATATCAATACTTTTAGGAATAGTAGGAACAGTATTATTTTTCTATGGCTTAACAAGCTTTTTAATAGTTATAATTAAAAAAAATAAAAAAATATATTTGAAAAAATTAAATATATTTACTTTAAGACAAATGAATAGCAAGATAAACACAAATTTTATATCAATGGCAGTTATTTGTTTAATGTTATTTTTAACTATTAGTATATTATCAACAGGTGTAGGTTTTAAGAAACAAAATATTGATAATATTGCTAAATATGATGCTTCAGTTACTGCATATTTTGATAAAAATAAAAAAGATTCAATTAAAAATATATTAGATAAAACTAAGTTTAAAATTATAAGTGGAGATAAGTATGCTTACATAAACCTTTATGATACAAAAGTAAGTTTTAATAGTCTATTGGGAGAATATGCAAATGGAAATATAAAAGAAACCATTGAGAATGGGCATATGGGAAATATAAAGGCTATTCCATTATCAGAGTTTAATGAATTAAGGGCATTAAATGGAGAAAAACCTTTAAAGTTAGATGAAAATAAGTTTTTAATACAATCTAATATGGAACAAATGAGACCTACAATAGAAAAATTTATAAAAAAATCAAGTGAAATACAAATAGAAAATAAGAAATATACATTAGAAGATAATAAATTAATAGAAAATCCTATATCTACTCAATCAGCGGCAGAAGTTCTATTTAATATTATAGTTCCAGATAGTGTTGTAAATGGATTAGAAATTAATCAATCTTTCTTAGATATACAATATGGAAATGATAAAGATAAATCGCAACAATATTATACTGAATTCTTTAAAAATAATAATGATTTTAATGGTACTTTTTTACGACTAACAACTAAGATAGAAATATTAGAAGTTATGAATGCTTCAACTGCATTAATACTATATATTGCATTATATTTGGGAATAATTTTCTTAATATCAAGTGCAGCAGTGCTTGCTCTTCAACAATTATCAGAAGCTAGTGATAGTGCTGAAAGATATAATTCATTAAGAAGAATTGGAGCACCAGAAAAAATGATAAACAAAACAATATTTATTCAAACATTATCATATTTTATGCTTCCATTAGCACTTGCTATAGTTCATTCAGTAGTTGCTATAAAGGTTACTAATTCATTTATAGCATTATATGGAAAGCCAAGTATAATATCATCTTCGTTATTAACTATGGTATTTATAATAATAGTATATAGTGGATATTTTATTGCGACATATTTTGGTTATAAAAATATAGTTAAAAAGATTTAATTAAATAAAAATAGGGCTATTGTAGTAGCTCTATTTTTATAAGTTCAAATATTTTATTGAATATTATGTAAATTGACTTAGAATAATATATAATGCTATTTAAAATAAAGTATATTTTATAAATATGTTTAAATGAAGGGATAGGAGGTTTTTTATGTTTAATATTGGGATAATAGAAGATACAGAAATTATAAGAGAAGAACTTGGGAAGCTTCTTTCAAAGTATGGATATAAAACTACATTACTTACTGATTTTGAAAATGTAATAGAAGATGTTTTAAAAACTAATTTAGATTTAATATTATTAGATATAAATTTACCTTATTATGATGGATATCATATATGTAGAGAAATTAGAAAAAAATCATCTGTTCCAATAATAATAGTAACAAGTAGGGATAGTGATATGGATGAAATTATGAGTATGAATTTGGGTGCTGATGATTTTATAACAAAGCCTTATAACACTCAAATACTTTTAGCAAGAATAGAAGCAATTCTTAGAAGAGTAAATGGAGTAAAAAATGATTCCAATATACTTACATATAAAAATTTAAAATTAGACTTATCAAAAGGAATAATTATTCTAGAAGATGGTAATACATTAGAACTTACAAAAAATGAAATAAAGATATTATCATATTTAATGGAGAGAAAAGGTGAAATTGTAAGTAGAGATGATTTAATGGAATATTTATGGAATTCTGATTATTATGTAGACGATAATACATTATCAGTTAATGTAACTAGAATAAGAAAAAAACTTCAAGAAGTAGGAGTTAAAGATATAATAGAAACTAGGAGGGGACTTGGGTATATAATGCCATGAGTTTATTAAGTTATTTAAAAGATAAAAG
The DNA here is from genome assembly GCF_058310295.1 of Clostridium sp. TJA020. Classification (NCBI taxonomy): domain Bacteria; kingdom Bacillati; phylum Bacillota; class Clostridia; order Eubacteriales; family Clostridiaceae; genus Clostridium; species Clostridium sp. TJA020. The sequence continues at coordinate 299,823 of NZ_JBZEFC010000002.1, read as the reverse complement.
TATATTTTTAATAATAAATTTAGGATTATTTATATTAATGTCTATATTAATGAATTTTTTAAAATTTGGAAATGGAATAATATTTGTTATATTTTGTATATGGTTTATGCCTTTATTTATTTATATAATATTTCAATTTTTAAGAGAAAAAAGATTTTATAGTGAAATAATAGAATTAAGCAATGAATTAGATCAAAAATATTTGTTAGCTGAAATAATAAATAAGCCTGAGTTTTTAGAAGGACAAATAGTTTATAATGCATTAAAAGAAGCTAATAAAGATATGCATGAGCATATAAATGTTTATAAAAATATGCAAAATGAATATAGAGAATATATAGAAATGTGGGTTCATGAAATAAAAACACCAATTGCATCAACAAATCTTATTATAGAAAATAATAAAAATGAAGTAACAAAAAATATTTCAGGTGAACTTAAGAAAATAGATAATATGATAGAACAAGTTTTGTATTATTCAAAAAGTGATGAAGCTAATAGAGATTATATAGTAAAGCAATTTTCATTAAAAGAAGCTGTAATGTATTGTGTTAAAAAGAATTCAAGAGATTTTATAAGTAAGAAAATTAAACTAAATATTGGGGAAATAGAAGCAAATATATTTAGTGATATAAAGTGGATTGAATTCATAATAAATCAAATATTAGGAAATTCATTAAAATACACTCTAAGTGGAGGAGAAATTTCTATAAAATGCAATAAAGAAAAAAATAAAATAATTTTAAATATTGAAGATAGTGGAGTTGGAATTGAAAAATCTGAATTAAATAAAGTTTTTATAAAGGGATTTACAGGAGAAAACGGTAGAATATTTGGTAAGTCAACAGGTATAGGATTATATTTATGTAAGAAGCTTTGTGATAAATTAGGACTTGGAATAGCACTAATGTCTGATAAGGGAAAAGGAACAAAGGTTAGTATAATTTTTCCAGTAGGAAATACCTATATATAAAATTTATAAATATTTTAGCAAAAGTGATTAATATTAAATTTAAAATGAAATAATACTTATATATGTAAAAATAGGAGTGGTTTAATGTGAGTAAAAGGATATTAATTACAGGAGCTGGAACAGGAATAGGTAAAGATGCTTCAATAGAATTAGCAAGATTAGGGCATAGAGTTTATGCAACAACACATTATGATGACGAAGCAAAATGGATTAACGAATATGCAAGAGATAATGAATTACAAAACAATTTAATAGCCTTTAAATTAGATTTATTATCAGTTGAAGATAGAAAAAAAGTTTTAGAATATGATATTGATGTTTTAATAAATAATGCAGCCATTGGAGATACTGGTTCAGTAATAGAAGTTCCGATTGACTCCTATAGAAGAACTTTTGAAACTAATGTATTTTCAGTTTTAGAATTAACTCAATTAGCACTTCAAAATATGATTACAAAAGGAAAGGGCAGAATAATTTTTGTATCATCATTGGTTGGTAGAATATCAATGCCATTTTTTTCGCCTTACTCAGCTACTAAATTTGCAATAGAAGGTATTGCAGAATCTTTAAAAGATGAACTAAATATGTTAGAAAACTGTGATATAGATGTTGTATTAATAGAGCCTGGAGCTTATGCTACTGGATTTAATCAACTTAATATGGAAAAGAAGTATGTGTGGATGAGAAATAATTCATATTTTAAGGATAAATTTAATAAGATTAAGTGCAAAGAGCAAGAGCGATTTAAAATTTTAGAAGAAAAAGATACTGAGTCAATAGTTTTAAAATATATAAGAGCGGTTGAGGAACGTAAACCTAAATTTAGATATACATCACCTACATATCAATCATTTGTTATTCAAGGACTTAGACTTATAGGTAGATAAATTAATTATACTTTTAATAAATTTTTTAGAACTTAGTAAAATCTAAGTTCTTTTTATTTCAAATTTAATTTAATAAAAAAAGAATTTATATTAAAATAGTAGTAGTGGACTTTATAGAGTAATGAACTTTTTAAGGAGGAATAAATGAGAAGGATATTTGATTCTTTATTTAGTAGAATAGCCATAGTTGGACTATTAATTTTTATACAACTAATTATATTGATTATAGGGATATGGAAGCTTAGTGAATCATTTGTATACTTGTATGTATTTTTCTTTATAATAAGTGTTTTAGTAGTAATATACATAGTCAGTAGAACAGATAACCCATCATATAAATTAGCTTGGACAATACCTGTTTTGTTATTTCCTGTATTTGGAGGTTTGTTTTATTTATTATTTGGTGGAAAGAAAATTAATAATAATTTTAAAAGAAAAATAATTAGAGTATATTATGAATTTAAAGGGGCTCTAATACAAGATCCAATGATAATTCGTGAGTTAGAGGAACAAGATAAATCAATAGCTAACCAAGCTAAGTATACAAGTAAATATGCAGAGTCTCCAGTATATAAAAATACGTTAACTGAGTATTTATCTCCTGGAGAAAAGTTTTATGAAAGATTAGTTGAAGAATTAAAAAAAGCAGAAAAATATATTTTTATGGAATATTTTATAGTTCATGAAGGTAAAATGTGGAATACTATTTTAAATATTTTAGAAGAAAAAGCCAAACAAGGCGTAGATGTAAGAATGATATATGATGATATGGGATGCTTAACTACACTTCCTTATAAGTATAATGAAGAACTTGAAAAAAGAGGTATAAAGTGTAAAGTATTTAATCCATTTGTACCATTTCTTTCAATAATATTAAATAATAGAGACCATAGAAAAATAACTGTAATTGATGGACATACAGCATTTACAGGAGGAATAAATTTAGCTGATGAATATATAAATGAAATAGTTAGATTTGGTCATTGGAAAGATTCTTCAATAATGATAAAAGGTGAAGCTGTTTGGAATTTAACTATAATGTTTTTACAAATATGGAGTTTCAATAGTGGTGAAAATATTGATTATAATGATTTTAGATTCCCAAAAGATAAATTTAAATTTGAAAGTGATGGATATGTTCAGCCATATGCAGATAGCCCTTTAGATGATGAGATTGTAGGAGAAAATGTTTATTTGAATATAATTAATAAGGCTGAAGATTATGTTTACATATGTACTCCATACTTGATAATTGATAATGAATTAGTTACGGCATTAACTTTAGCTGCAAAAAGTGGGGTGGATGTAAGAATAATAACGCCTCATATAGAAGATAAGTGGTATGCGCATATTGTTACTAAAGCATATTATCCTCAACTTATAAAAGCTGGAGTTAAGATATATGAATATACTCCTGGTTTTATACATTCAAAAACTGTTGTATCAGATGATAAGGTAGGAACAGTTGGAACTATAAATTTTGATTATAGAAGTTTATATCTTCATTTTGAGTGTGGAGTTTGGTTATATAAAACAAGTTCTATAAATGCAATAAAAGAAGATTATATAAATACGTTAAAAGTTTGTACAGAAATAACGTTAGAAGATTGCAAGCATGTTAAAGTATATAACAGAATATTAACAGCTATATTTAGAGTTTTTGCACCACTTATGTAATATTTGCTTTATAATTAAGTTAAGAGGACTTTTTTTAAAAAGTCCTCTTAATAAATTAGTTTTTTACAGAAGAAAAATTAAGGGGGAAGTTTATGGTTTTAATCTTGACGTTTATATTGTTTCTTGCAATATTTCTTTTAGTTATAGATTTTTTCTCAGTACTTTTTAGACTTACAGGAATGCCTTTAAAAAAAGCAAGATTTCAAGTAATATCTTTACTTACTAGTACAGGATTTACTACAAAGGAAAGTGAAATGATAGTTAGAAATCCATTAAGAAGAAAACTTGCAAGTTGGCTTATGGTAATAAGTTATGTAAGTACGGCAACATTTATATCATTTTTTGTAAGAATGCTTTCAGATAGTGTTACGAGCATTGGATTTTTTACAGTAGTTATAATATTTATTATCGTAGTAGCTTTTTTTCATAAAACTTCATTACTTGAAAAGTTTGAATCAAAGATTGAGTTATCTGTATCAAAATCGAAAATATGGGAAAAGTTAAATGCTAAGCATTTTACTTTAATTACGGATACAAAGGGATATGGAATATATGAAATTTATTTAGCAAAAGATTCAAGTTTGATTGGAAAAAGTATAATGGAAAGTAATCTTAAAGATTTAGAAATAGAAGTTTTAAATATAGATAAAGGAGATGAATTTATAAAATTTCCTTCTCCTGATTACATATTTGAGATATATGATAACATAACTGTTTATGGTAATTTAAAAAATATAAGATCAGAATTTAAATATGTAAGTGGACAATAAACAAAAAAAGAACTACTAAGTAGTTCTTTTTTATTTATTTACTATCAAATATATAAAAATTATTTGAAATATAATTATTAAAGGAATACCATATTTAAATTTAATATGCTTTGTTTTGTGTCTAAATTTATTCATTCCTATAAAACTTCCAATACTACCACCTAATAAAGATAAAATAATTAATGTGTTTTCTGATATTCTCCATTTATGCTTTTTAGCTTTTTCTTTATCTATATACATAAATATAAAGCCCAATATATTAATGATTAACAAATAAAATATAAATAAATTATTCAACTTTCTAGCCTCCTTATATTACTGATTTAATATTTTATCAGATAAATAATATAAAAAGAACAAAAAGTTTGCATTTATTTACAAAATATGGTAACATTTATTTATAGAATATTGGTATAAAATGAAGCATGTCTTAGATATTTAAAGGTTTTTAAGGGGTGATGGGGAATGGCAAATACAAATTATGCTAAACTTAGAGAAATTGAGATGTTTCATAAAAAAAAGATGAGATATGAAAGAATTATGCAAAAAAGAAGAAGAAGAACTTTTACAATTGTTGCGTTAACCTTAATAATATTTAGTTTTTTTATTTATACTAAAATATCAAGTAGTAGATATTCAACATTTTTGATGAATAATAGTAAGTACGGAAAAGTTAAGAACAGCCTTTTAGCAGAAAATATTGACAATTTAATAAGAAATTTAAATATAGAAGAAGTTAATTATAAATGGAATGAAGACATTATAGAGAATAATGTACCAAATAAAATAGTTGTACATCATGCTGTTACAACTGATGTTGAACCACAAGAAATACATTCTTGGCACATAGAAAAAGGTTATGGTGGTATAGGATACCACTACTACATAAAAAAAGATGGAACTATATATAGAGGAAGAGAAGAAAAAATGCAAGGAGCACATGCTATAGGAGAAAATAGTAGAAGTATAGGAATATGCTTAGAAGGAAGTTATGATAAAGAAAATATAGAACAAGCCCAGATGACTAGTCTTGTAAACTTAGCATCAAGCTTAGTTGTAAAATATAATATGGAAAATATAATAGGCCATAGAGATTGCAATGATACTTTATGTCCAGGAGAAAATATAAATATAGATAAAATAAAAGATAAAGTTGTAAATGTATTAACTAATTCAATAGAATAAACACTCTTAAAATAAACAATACTAATATTAAAGTATTATTATTTTAGGAGTGTTTTTAATATGAAGTTATTACACATAATAGTGAATTCAAAACCTGAAGAAGAATCATCTAGCAGAAAAGTAGCAAGGCATCTTGTAAATACAATATTAGAAAGAAATCCTCAATATAAATTAGAGGAAATAAATTTGTACGAAGATTATATACCAAGATTAAAATATAATTATTTTAAAGGTAGGAATTGTTTAGTAGATAATAAAGAATATGAAAATTTAAATGATGATGATAAAAAAGAAGTTGATAGAATAAATGAATTATGTGATCAATTTAGGAGTGCTGACATGTATGTAATAGCTGCACCAATGTGGAGCTTATCATTTCCAGCTCCTTTAAAGGAGTATTTAGATTGTATAGTTCAGGTTGGTAAGACTATTGAAATTAAAGATGAAAAAATAAAAGGTTCATTAGATGATAGAAATAGAAAAATGGTTTATGTTCAATCTTCAGGTGGGGAGATTCCTTGGATTTTAAGAGGAAAATTAAGTCAAGGAGTTGAATATTTTGAGGATATAATGAAATTTTTAGGAATTAAAAAGTTTAAAGAATTATTAGTTGATGGGACAGGAATTGATAAATATACTAAAATGGATGCTGAACATAGAGCGATGAAAAAAATAGATGAAATTATAGAGGATTTTGAATCATAAAAGAAATTTTGATAAATCTAGATAATATTAGAAATATTAAAATATTATCTAGATTTTTTGCATAAAATAACAAAAAAATAACTAAATATAATAAAAAAAATTATAATTATTCAAAAAAATCTCTATCATATGAATAAAATTTCTGTTATTCTAGTTATTGTGTTTAACAAAAGAAAAATAAAAGTTGTATTAGGAGATGTTAATTGTGAAAGAAAACATAAAAGAATACGGAATAATAACTATAGGAGTTCTTCTAATTTCAATAGCAATAGAGTATTTCTTTGCACCAAATTGTATAGCTGCTGGAGGAGTAAGTGGACTGGCTGTTGTAGTAACTCATTATATACCTAGTTTAAGTGTTGGTAGTTTCTCATTTATAGTTAATTTATTTTTATTTGTACTGGCATTTATTGTAGTTGGTGGAGATTTTGGACTTAAAACTATTTATGCAAGTTTTGGCTTATCTTTTATATTATGGTTTATGGATAAATTTATACATCCACAAGCGTTAACGAATGATTTGATGCTTGCAACTATTTTAGGAACTATAATAGTTGCTATAGGACTTTCAATAGTATTTAATATAAATGCATCAACTGGAGGGACTGATATATTAGCTAAAATATTAAATAAGTACACTACTTTTAATATTGGTATAGCATTACTTTGTGTAGATTTTTTAGTAACTTTATCAGGGGCTATAACATTTGGGGTAGATAAAGGATTTTATGCATTACTTTCTGTTGTAATAAATGGACCATTAATAGATAAAATATTATCTATTATGAATCAGAAAAAGCAAATTACTATTATAAGTAATAAAAATGAAGAAATATCAAAATTTATAATGGACGAATTAAAGAGAGGATGTACAGCTTTAGCTGGTTCAGGTGCTTATAGCAAAGAGAAGAAAGAAATAATTTATTCCATTTTAAATAAAAAGGAATTAGAAAAATTAAAAGATTTTATAGAAAAGATAGATAATGAAGCTTTCTTTACTATAGGAAATATAGAAGAAGTTCAAGGAAAAGGTTTCTTAAAGGTTAGTGGACTTTAATAATTTATAAGACAAGTGTTTTTATAATCACTTGTCTTTTTTTATAAAAATAATTAATAAAATAAACTATGTTGAGATAATAATTAAAATTAATGTTAACAAGAATAGATATAGTTAATAATAGTATTAATATATTGATATAATTGAAATAAAAGCAAATAAATTTATATAAGTTTATAGAAATAAATATATTATTTAAATTCATAATAAAAGATTATTGTGTATATTAAGTTTTAAAATAATCAAATATAAATTACAGAAGAAGAGGGGATTAATGTGAAAAAAGTAATATCAATTCCAGTTATAGTTGTATTATTATTTAGTTTAGTTTCATGTGGTGCTAATAGAAAAATTTACGATAGTGTTAATGACTTTTTTAAAGCATACAAGGAATTGGATTTAAATAATGCAAACAAGTATGTTGAAGATGGTGGATTATTAGCCAAGTCTATAAATAAATTTGATAGTTATAATGATAAAAGAAAAGATGCTATAAAATATTGGGCAAGCAAGATATCATATAAAATAAATAAAACAGAAGAAAAAAATGGTATAGGAATTGCAGATGTTGAAGTTACAGCTCTTGACGGAAATTATATTTATAATAATTATATGCAAAATGTACAAGCATTACAATTTAATGAAAATCAATTAAATAATAATAATAAATATGGAAATCCAATAGGTGGGGATTTCGATGATGCATTTTTAAGTGCTTTAGAAAATCAAGAAACACCACTTAAAACAACAAATATTAAAGTTAAGCTAAAGAAGATAGATGATACGTGGAAAATTACAAATGATAGTGAAGTACTTACTGCAATATTAGGTGGACTTAGTCCTAGTGAAATATTAGATTAATTAAATTTTGTTTATTTATATAGATTGAATTTTTTTAGATACATAAATAATATTATTTGTGTATCTTTTTTCTTTGATATAGAATAAATTAATAAATATATTTAGTAGATGATAGAATTAGTCTGAAGGAATATATTTATTTTTTGTTATATTAAGGGGGATTTTTATGAAAAGGTTTTTAATTACTTTTATTATTTGTATTGGATCTATATCTTTAATTGGATGTTCTGGTGTGAATAAAAGTATATCTGAAAATTCTAATGAAGTAATTAATCAGGAAGATAACAATGAAGAAAAAGAGAAAGAAGATACTAAAAGAAAAGAAGAATTAAAAAAAGCTAAAGAGGAAAAAGATGCAGCAGAAAAAGCAAGATTAGAGAAAGAAAAAAAGAAAGTAGAAGAAGCAAAAAAAAGGAGGAAGTTAAGAGAATAGAAGAAGAAAAGAGAAGAAAAGAAGAAAAAAGGAAGTATGAAGAAATTAAGAAGAATCAAAATAAGGTATTTAAGTTATATTCTTTAGATGAATTAGGCGATAAAAAAATAATTATTGGTGAAGTTAAAAGTTCATCAAACTCTATAAAAGAAGATTTAAATAAAATAGCTGTAGAATTATCAAATAAAAAATTTAATTCAATGAAGATAGAAGTAAAAGAAGTTAAAAATAATATAGCTTATATAAATTTAAAGGACAGCGGAAATAATGAATGGGTGAAAAAGTGGTTTCAAGGTTCTTATGGAGGATTATCAACTTACACGGCACTTACAGAAAGTTTTTTACAAAAATCTTATAAAGGTGATTGGATTAGAGGAGTAGTTTTTACTTATAATAATAAACCTATTGAAGAGTATGATCATGTTAATTTAACAGGCACAATATATAGATAAAAAAAGGCTACATATATGTAGCCTTTTTTTAAAATCCTAATCCCATTGGATAATTCATAAACATGCTAGAAAATACTGAAGCAAATACTAATACAAACATAATTGCAAATAATAAGCATACAGCTAATAGAACTAAAGGAGCTACAATATTAGTTCCTCCATTTTCTTTTAGAGCTTCTGAGCTATCTCCAAACTTATTAAAGAATGATTTTAGAGAAGTAATTTTATTTTTACTATCATGTACATAAATACAGTTTCCATAAACTCCAAGTAAAATCATAATTATTAAGTCAAAAATAGCAGCTAATGTAGAACTGAATGTACCTATTAGTATACCGCCAAATAATTTTATTAAAAATACTCCAATAAACCATTTATAAAGCTTTCTATATAATAACCAATATGTTCCTAAGAAAAATGAAGCCCAATTCCATGATGCAAAATTTGATTTTTCGTGGTTATTTTTAAATTTTTCAAAATAATACTTAGTATTTTTATTTCCAATAAAATTAATAATATCTAAATCTGTTATTTTATTAGAAGTGCTTGTACTATTTTTTTGTTCTGAATTTTCTTCAGTATTTATGAATTCTTGTGAATTATTTAATTCTTCTGAAATCATATAATTCCCTTCTTTCTATAAGTTTTAAATATAAGTTCTTAGTTTATTATAACAAAATAGTAATGAATAATTGTATTAAATATAAGAAGGTATTGTTTCAATAAAGTAAAATTTAGTTCAATATAAATTAAAAATAAAAATATGTTTAAACATGAGGAAAGAGGGGATAAGTTAACCCCTCTTTAGTGTAGTTAAAAATTATAGTTATGCATGAATAGTTATTATAGGTAAATTACTTAGGTTGTTAGATTCATCTCCATCTGGTAAACTTCTTAGATATTCTTCGCCTTTAGCGGAGACTCCAACGCCAACACCTTTGATTTCTCCTCTTTTAGCCATTTCAATTGCAGCATTTTTATCAACTTGGTGGCCGTTTTGAAGTTCATATCCTATTATTAACCCGCCGTGTTTAACAACTTTAGTAATTTCTTGTGCATCACTTTTAGGTGTTGGAACTATTTTATTAATATTTTTTGGTACATTTCCGGTCATATTATCTTTTATAGTATCCTTCATTTAAATACACCTCCATTTGATACAGTAATAGTTTAAGTAATTTTAAAAAAATTATTCAGTAAAATATTAGATTATTATTCTAATATAAGTTTAAATTTAATAAATTATTATAAGACCATTATAAATTAATTTAAATAGTGGAGGTTCTTATGAAGTTAGATTTATATACTTTATATCTTTATAGATATGCAAAAGAATATTTATTTGAAAAAAATGTTGATATAATAAAGATAAAAGAATTTTCAAATTGTTCTAAAGTAAGGTTTTTTGATAACTTCATATTTGAAAAAAATATTGCAGATAATGTAATAGATTTTTATGAATATTTAAAAAGAAGAAAATGTTTTAAAATTAATATGCTAGTTCATAATAAAAAATATTTAATATTAAAATTTTGGTGTAGTTTTTCTCTTGAATATTGGTATGGATATAAAGAAGATGATAAATTTGACATAATGAACTTTGAAAAAGTAAATGAAGATATTTGGGCAAAAAAATATTTGAATATTTCAGAAGAAGAAGAGAAGATGTTAAGATTAAAATTTAAGATGAATAACTATATGAATATTTAAATTAATCACAATATACCATAAGTATATTGTGATTTTTAATACTAAAATATAAAGATTATATAATTATTCTATTTAATTTATGTTTATAACTCCAGATTCAGTTGATTTTATACTTAAGATATCTTTTCCATTACCGAATTTTTTTGTATATATTTTTTTATCAAAAGCTTTATCATTTAATGCTATTATTTCGCCATTACGAGTTTTTGCATTTAATGAATAATCACTTACATTACCTCTATTATATATATTTATTATTCCATGAGTATTTGAAATATTAGTATATGAACCAAGTTTAGTAAATGAAAAATCAATTTCTCCTGAATAGCATTCTATAGATGAGTTTCCAAAATATCCATTACAATAAATCTTTCCGTTGTCATTTTTAATTTTAGAGTTTTTAAAATTAGAATTTGTACAACTTATATCACCAAGTGTTTCTACATCAACATTAGTGGCTTTTATATCAGAAAGTTCAACCGATGAAGTATCTCCTTTTATGTTTAAATTATTTAAATTTAAATTAATTATAGATATTTGAGATGATGTTGGTTTTATAGTTAAATTTTTATTATAGCTCTTAGGTATAGAAATATTTATTGTATTATAATCTATGGATGAATCTAAGTTCTCAGTATTAAAGGTTAAAGTTCCACCATTTTTATTAAATTTTATTTCTTTAGAATTAAAATCTTTAACTATACTTTCTTTACCTGATATAGAAAATTCTAATAATAGTTCATTTGAATTATTAGGATATATTTTTATATCAGAATTATTAGATATTATATTTATAGAATCTATATCTTTATTTATATTGTATTTGGCTTGTTTGGTTGTAACAATAGTATTTTCAAACCAAGTTTCTGCATTAAATAATCGAGAATCAAATCCTAAGAATTTTTTGGCATCTTCTTTGTAATTTGATAATCTATAACCACTATTATAAAGTATTGCAACAGAACTTATATATGAAGCTATACAAATTATAAGAAGAACTAATAAAGCAATTTTATATTTCTTTTTTATAAGAGGTTTTTTCATATTAGTTAGCCTCCTTACCAAATATTTTTTTTACTAATTTAATTGAATAGAATAAGCAAAATTTTAATAAATAATAAGTTAGCATTATAAAAAGTAAAGTTAATGAAATTGAGCCTATTATAAACATGATTATTGAAGCAGTAGGAAATTCAGTTATAAATGCTGGTGTATTACTTGCTCCTAATATAACTAATCCCATTTTTCCTAACAAAACAGATATACTACCTATATTTAAAGCAATACTAAAAGCTATAGCTGCTATAAGTATTGCAATTATTGCAGCAAATATTCCGAAGGCAAGCCCTCCGATAGATAGAATTATTGGGATACATAATAAGAACAAAAAACAAATTAAAGCAAGTTTTATTACTCCACGTATATTGATTGAAAAATTTTTAGAGAAAAATTTTTTAGATGTATTATTAGTATCTCTAATATTTGAATTAGATGAGTAATTAATATGATCTATTGTTTCTTTTTTACAATCATTATTTTTACTTTTTGATTCTTCACTTGATTTAGTATCAGTACTAATATTAGAACTTGAAATTAAATCATTAGAAAATTGTTCTGTATCATTTATATTAGTAGATGTAGTTTTATCTGAAGTATCACTATAGTCTTTTACATATTTATTATAATCATTTTCGTAATAGTCTTTTGTATATTCATTATAACTATTTTTTAGATAAAGATTTTTATAATGAACAATTAAATCGTATGGATTTCCTAATTCATTTATAATCTCTTCTTCATTTTTTCCTTCAGAAAATCCAGATATAAAATTTTCTTGATAATCAAAAATAATCTCAGCAAGCTTTCTATCAGGAAGTTCTTTAAGTCCATTTGCAAGTATTGATAAAAATTCTGATTTAGTCACATTGACATCCCCCTATTATAACTAAATTACAAAAAGTTATATAGATTTTGTAAAAAATTTCATATTCATAGTATAATATTCGCTTAATGACAATTCAACGTATTGGTGTGTATTTAAAGATTATTTTAAGAGACTTAAGAATTTAATAAGATTTGTTAAGGATTTTTATAATTATTTATAAAATAAAAATTCTGAATTACATAATATTATTTTTTATACAATTTAATTACTTGTTTTCTAAATTTTAAAGTATAATTTTAGAAATAATATTTATTAAAAAGAATTTCAATATTTCAATTAAAGTCTTTATGAAGTTAAGTATATTAATAAAAATATACATATTAATAACTTTATATTATGAAATTATAGAAATTCTTTTTAATTTAAATGTACTTTTGCTTAAAATTTAAGCTTTGAAATTTGTTTATACATTGATAATTCTTTTTCAGATGATACTTCCTCTAATGATTCATTCCAATCTTTATCAAATTTAATTTTAAATATTTCTATTTGATTTGGAGAATTAACAGGTGCTAATGCAACGTATTCAGTTCCACATAATAATTTTTGTTCTAAAATAGAATAATCAATTTTATTATTATTTTCATCTAAAAATGTCATTATATTTCCTGTATTCAAAATAATCACTCCTTAAAAGTTATATCACTATATTTTTCTACAAAAAAATATAATTATTCAGAATAATAATTAACAGGCTATAAATGGCTTATTTAAAGGATTTATTAAGAATTGTTGTTGATAATGTGGATAACTATGTTTATAATATGTAAAAATAAAGAATAATTTCCATAAAAAATATAGTATAAAAACACCACAATATATACCAAAAAAATAAAAAAATAATCAATATGATGGGTGTTGTAGAAATAAAGATTATTAGTTAGAATTTATTTAAGAAAAATAATTTATGTTGATGAAAAATGTTAACAGTATTCACAAAGCTGTGGATAAAAATTGTGGATAATGTGAATAACTTTAAAGGAGATAAAATATGGAATATAATAAAGAAATACTTGAGGCTAAATTTATAAATAGACCAAATAGATTTAATGCATTAGTAGAGCTTGAGGGGGAGGAGATAACTGTACATGTTCCTAATACAGGAAGATGTAAGGAATTACTTGTAGAAGGAGTTAAAGTACTTCTAAGAAAAGAAAATAATCCTACAAGAAAAACTAAATATGATTTAATTTCTGTATATAAAGGAAATGAGTTAATAAGTATAGATTCGCAAATACCAAATAAAGTAGTTATGGAAGCTTTACAAAATAAAAAAATAGAGAAATTAATTAGATATAATAATATTTTAAAAGAAAAAACTTTTGGAAATAGTAGATTTGATTTTAAATTATCTAATGATAATGGGGAAGAATACTATTTAGAGGTAAAAGGTGTTACATTAGAAGAAGACGGTCATGCAATGTTTCCTGATGCGCCAACAGAAAGGGGAAGAAAGCATTTATTAGAGTTAATAGAAGTTAAAAAAAGTGGTAGAGGAGCAGGTGTGTTATTTTTACTTCAAATGAATAATATGAAAGATTTTGCACCAAATGATGAAAGAGATAATGAATTTGGTAAAGCCTTAAGAGAAGCAAGAGATAATGGAGTAGATATATTTGTTTATGAATGTGATGTTTTAAAAGATTCAATAACATTAACAAATAGAATTGAAGTTAATTTTTAGAAAATTTACTTCTAAAACATAATATTGTATTTTATAATTAAAGTAATAATTATAAAGTAAAAGGGAGTTATATATGAAATATAAGTTTTGTCCAAAGTGTGGTAGGGAATTAGAGATGTTTAATTGTTGGGATGAGGGATATGTACCTTATTGTCCAATAGATGATACATTATATTTTGATACTCCAAAACCTTGTATAGTGGTTGGAGTAGTGAAAGAAAAAGAAATTCTTTTATTAAAACAAAGTTATATATATAAAAATTCAAAAGTATTAATATCTGGATATGTAGGTCAAAATGAGTATGCAGAAGATACCGTTTATAGAGAAGTTCTTGAGGAAACAGGAATAAAAATAAAAAATATAAAATATCTAGGTTCTGATTTTGTTAAAGATAAAGATTTATTTATGATAACATTTATGGCTGATTATGATAGTGGTGATATAAAAAAATCAGATGAAGTAGAAGGAATTGAATGGGTTAACATAAATGATGCTATATCTCAAATGGAAGAAGATAAGATAGGGAAAAGAGTAGTTAAAAAGATATTAGAAAGTATGAATTTATAACAATTAAAATCCACATAACTATAGTTTGATATAGTTATGTGGATTTTTTAATAATTTTCAATTCTTTTAAGTTCTATAACTAATATATTATTATCATAAGAAATAGTTGCACTATCTACCATCATACCAACTAAAGATAATTCAGAGTCAAATTCATTATTTCCTCCTAAATGCCAATAGTATTGTTCAACTTCATGTTGGCGTGGAATATTAAGAGTTTGAGTTAAATTCATTAAAGTTTCATCTGATAAATTTTCAATTTTTGCCTTTATTAAAATAATAGATGTATTTTCTATAGTTTTTACGTTTACATTAATGTCAGTACTATTTAAGTGATAACAAAATGACATAATTTCATTAATTATCTTAAGTTTTTTTTCTACATTAAATTTCATTTGTGTAAACCTCCCTTTTGAATGTTGTTATAATTGGTATTAAAATCATTGCTACAAATCCACCTGCAAGTCCATTATTATATAAATTTAACCCACCATGTAAATATCCTACATTTGTAACTAATGAAACATGAAGTATACCTGCTAGTATTCCATATTTCCAACCAAATTTACCTGATATAGGAGCAAGACAAGTACTGAATAGTATTGCGAGTTGAATTCCAGGATCAGATATATCATTAACTCCTATAATAGCACATATAGTAGCTCCAATCATTACAGGTACTATGTTTTTTATATGTTTTCCAAAACAGCCAAAACCTATTATAGTAAATAAACCACCAATTGTTGGACCGTTTAAGTCTCCACCAAATAATAATAAGTATATACTTGAGAAAATACCTATTATTCCCATATTAATATAAGATGTTTCTCCAAATAAAATATAAAAATCTGATACAAGTTTTCCAGAAAAACTATTTATTTTTTTTAAGTTATTTTTATAATCTTTTCCAAAATAGAGTCCAATACAAATTAAGTAAATAGATATTATAAGCATAAATATAAAAAGAAATGTGTTGTTTCCGGTACTCCAAACTAATTGAGTTTTAAAGTCTATTCCAAATATTCTAAAAATGGACATAAGAAGTGTTGCAAGAAGTCCACAAGCAAAGCCTATATTATAAAGGTTATAACCGCCATGAGCTGAAATACAATGAGTTGCTATAGGAGTTAGTAGGAATCCTGTAAATACTCCTATTAATGACCCTAAAGTAATACCTAGCAATAGATTATTAGATGAAAAACTAAGTTGAGTAACAGTTGGGGCTAGAGTTGTTGATAATAACATTACTAAGGAATAATTCATTAAAGGTTGCTTTTGATATTTGGAATATAGATAAACACCAAACATAACAGGCCATATATTAATTATATTTTTGCCAAAGAAAGAAAAGCCAGTCATAAGCCATAATGCCATTATAGTTGAGCCATTAGGTTTAATTTTTAAAGCTACTAATATAAAAATGCTTATAATACTTGTCAATGCTGCATTTACTAATGTAGCACCAATGCCAGCAATTTGAATATAATCAGTTATTAGAATATCAGGTGTTAATATTATGTTTTTTAATCCTATAAAGATTTCTTTAGGAGAATTAATAGTAAAAGCAGTAAGTATAAAAAATAGATATATTGAAATTAAGATTTTGTACGGGAGAAAAAATTTTTTTAGTTGAAGCATAAATAAAAAAACACCGCCTTTTATAAATCAATATTATTTGTAAACATTATATTACAAATAATACATACTTATCTATAAAATGAATAAATATTTTTTATTTATCAAAAATAAATATTTTAATTAATGGAAGTTGGTTATATAATAAGTTGTAAAGCAAAGCAATGTAAGTTTTTGGAGGGATAAAAATGAGTAAGGATAATGAAAAATATGTTCCAGAAATATTAGGAACATTTAGAAATCATATAATTGAAGCACCTTCTGCAATAAGAAAGTGTAGTGGAATAAAGATATTTGGAAAGAGAATTAAATCAATAATGTTTTCAACTGATGTTGCCATGATAAAAAATACAAATGCAGATGCAATAATGGCAGTATATCCTTTCACCCCCCAACCAAAAATAACTGAGGCTATAATAACAGCAGCTGATGTTCCTGTGTTTTGTGGAGTTGGAGGTGGAATAACTCAAGGTAGGAGAGTTATAAACTTAGCATTAGATGCTGAATTTAAAGGAGTAATAGGGATAGTTGTAAATGCACCAACAACAAACAGTGTAATAAAAAAGATAAGAAAAACAATAGATATTCCTGTTGTTGTAACAGTTGTATCAGAAGATACAGATATAGAAGAAAGATTAAATTCAGGTGCCACTATATTAAATGTATCAGGTGGAAAAAATACAGCTAGAATTGTTAAGAAAATAAGAGAAAAGTATCCTTTAGTTCCTATAATTGCAACTGGAGGAAATACTGAAGAAAGTATATTAGAAACAATAGAAGCTGGAGCTAATGCAATAAGTTATACACCACCATCATCAGCAGAGATAATGGGAGATTTAATGAATATTTATAGGGAAAAAGAATATTAATGTATAAAAGACTTTAAATTTAAATAAATTTATAGTATCATAAATAATAAAAAATAATAATATATTAGGAAAGAACAAATCTTAGGGTAGAGGTGCCGAGATTAAGAGTAATCTTTAGGAGTTTTGCAGACTATGAATAAGGATGAAAGGATGATTGGCCGAAGTTAAATTATAATGCAAATATAATTTTTCTGGGTATGTATATAATATATGCATAACTGTCACATAACGTGGAGAGCTACAAGGATTTTTAAATTACTATATAAGTGAGTTTAGAATATATTAATTTTAGGCTTAAGTTTTTGTAATTATAATACCTTAATGTTATAACGTTATTACCCGTCACAGGAATTTTCCTGTGACGTTTTGTTTTACTTAAATGAATTGGAGGAATTTAAATGAAACTATTTGGTAATATGAGGACTGAAGAAAATACTTTAGTAATTGGAGGAGTAAAAACAACAAAGTTAGTTGAAGAGTTTGGAACTCCTTTATATGTTATGGATGAGAATTTAATTAGAGAAAATTGTAGAAGGTATTTTCAGGCCTTTAGTTGTGAAAATAGAGGTAATAAGGTAGCCTATGCTGGAAAAGCATTTTTAACTTTAGCGATGTGTAAAATAATAGAGGAAGAAGGCTTATGTTTAGATGTTGTTTCAGGTGGAGAATTATATACAGCATATAAAGCTGATTTTCCATTAAAAAAAGTATTATTTCATGGAAATAATAAAACATTAGAAGAAATTGAAATGGGTGTAAAACTTGGTGTTGGAACATTTGTAGTGGATAATTTATTTGAAATAGAACAGCTTAATAAAATTGCTAGAGATTATGAAAGAAAGCAAGATATTTATTTAAGAATTACTCCAGGTATTGAGGCACATACACATGAATATATAAAGACAGGACAAATTGATTCTAAGTTTGGTTTTGCACCAGTAGGAGATAATATAATAAATGCTATAAAAAGGGCTATAAAATTGGAAAACATAAATTTACTTGGGCTTCATTGTCATATAGGTTCACAAATATTTGAAATAACTCCTTACGAAGATGCGGCTGAGATAATGCTTAATTTAATAAATAGAGTTAAGAATGAAACTGGATATATAATAAAAGAGTTAGATTTAGGTGGTGGATTTGGAATATATTATAGTGATGAAGATAAACCAAGAGAAATAGAGGAATATTGTAATGCTATAATAAATAAAGTAGATGAAGTTTGCAAAAATTTAGAATTGGAAAGACCTATACTTATTATAGAGCCGGGAAGGTCAATAGCTGGAAATGCAGGAATAACATTATATACTATAGGCTCAATAAAAAATATACCATCAGTTAGAAAATATGTATCTGTAGATGGTGGTATGACTGATAATATAAGACCAGCATTATATAAGGCTAGATATGAATGTATAGTTGCAAATAGGGTTATATATGATGCTAAAGAGAAAGTAACTATATCTGGAAAGTGTTGCGAATCTGGTGATATATTATTAAATGCAATAAAAATACCATCTGTTTTAAGTGGAGATGTTCTTGCAGTTATGTCAACGGGTGCATATGGTTATTCAATGTCTAATAATTACAATAAGATTCCAAAGCCAGCAGTTATTATGGTTAAAGATGGAAAAATTAAAATTATATGTAAAAGAGAGAGCTATGATGATATAATTAAAAATGAAGTAATTTAAATTTAACTGAAGGGTATAAAGTGGGGAAAAGTATGGGAAAAAAATTTATTATGGACATAGTCTGTCCTATTATCTTAGCTGTAATATTAGCTTTACTAATAAACAAATTTTTAATTTTTAAAGTAGAAGTTCCTACATCATCAATGGAACCTACTATAAAAGTAGGAGAAAAGTTTTTAGTAACAAAAGTTTATAATTTTAACAATTTAAAAAGAGGGGATATCATAGTCTTTAAAAATAAAGAAAAAAATGAGATTATGATAAAGAGGCTTATAGGTCTTCCAGGAGATGAAATTGATGTAAGAGGAAATGAACTTTATATTAATGGAGAATTTATTCAAGAGGATTATGTGAAAAATCCAGATGGTTTTTTTGGGGAGTTCAAAGTTCCAGAAGGTAAATATTTTTTCTTAGGAGATAATAGAAAAAATTCAGCTGACTCAAGGTATTGGGAAGATCCATATATTCCAAAGGAAGATATAAAAGGTGAGGCACAACTTAGAATATATCCAATAAGGGAATTTGGAAGTATAAAATAATATTTTATTTAATAATAGTA
This sequence comes from Clostridium sp. TJA020, assembly GCF_058310295.1. NCBI lineage: Bacteria > Bacillati > Bacillota > Clostridia > Eubacteriales > Clostridiaceae > Clostridium > Clostridium sp. TJA020. Next base: position 280,159 of record NZ_JBZEFC010000002.1, on the reverse strand, counting down.
AAAGATTTTAATGTAATTTAGAACGAATAAACTAATTAGTTTATTCGTTTATTTTTGTTATTAAAAAATACTTAAGTGGTATTTAATATTGTATAATATTGAAATATAAATTACATATGATATAATGTGAAAATAAGATTAAAAGTATTTAAAAAAGGACAAGAATATAATATAAAAATTTAAATTTCATGAAATAAATTTGTCAAAAAAGTATGATATAATTAAATTTAATTTAATATCAATATTTAGGAAAGGTTAAACAGGTATATAATGCATTTATGAGAAAAATTTATGTAGTTGATAGAAGTGAAGGACGATATTATATTTTACAGTCTTTAGATAATAAAATATTAAATGTTCCTAAAAATGAATTTTCTATAAAGTTAAAAAGTGGTGATGTAGTATATGAAGAAAATAATCAATACTATTATAGTGAAGAAGAAACCATTAAAAGAAAAAAGTATATTAGTGAATTAATGGAAGGAATGTGGGATGAATAATACTAAGTTAAATTTTTTTAAAGATTGGATTATACCAATAATTATAGCTGTTGTATTAGCTATATTAATAAATAGATTTTTAATATTTAGAGTTTATATACCAAGTTCATCAATGGCACCAACTTTAAATGTAAATGATAGGCTTTTAGTAACAAAAGTTTATAAGCCAGAAAATTTAAAAAGAGGTGATATAGTAGTTTTTAACTCTAAAGAACTTGATGAGGTAGTTATAAAAAGACTTATAGGACTTCCAGGAGATGAAATAAGATTTGATTGTACTTCTGTTTATGTAAATGGCAAGAAGTTAGATGAACCATATGTAAAAAATCCTATGGAGTTTTATGGAACATTTAAGGTTCCAGAAGGTAAGTACTTTTTCTTAGGGGATAATAGGGCAAATTCAAATGATGCTAGATTTTGGAAGAATCCGTATATAAATGGAGATCAAATATTAGGTAAAGCACAAGTTAAAATATATCCTTTCAATGAGATAGGATTTTTACAATAATTATAAGGAAAAGAGAGGTGGATTGTATGGAGCCAGAAAACCAAAAACAAAATAAAAATAAGGCTGGGATTATATATTTTTTAATAGCCTTAGCAATTATAATGTCCTTTAATTACATTAGAGAGACATCAATGAACAAAGAGATTAGTTATACTTCATTCCAACAAATGGTGAAGGATAAACAAATTTCAAAGGTTGTAATAACTACTGAGAATTTAATTATTACACCAAATGATAAGAGTGAATACAAAGGAAAGACTTTATATACAGCAAATATACCAAACAATGACTTACTTAAACAATTAAATTCAGCAGGAATTGACGTAACAGGAAAAAATCCTAAACAATCACCTATTTTTGACTTCTTAGTAAGTTATGGATTATTATTTTTATTCATGTTTATAATGTGGAAAGTAATATTCTCAAAAATGGCAGGTAAAATGGGTGGCGGAATGATGTCACTTGGAAAAAATAATGCTAAAGTTTATTTAGAAGATGAAATAGGCGTAACATTTAAGGATGTTGCAGGACAAGAAGAAGCTAAAGAATCTCTTGAAGAGGTAATAGATTTCTTAAATGATCCTAGTAAATATACTGAAATAGGAGCTAAGCTACCAAAAGGAGTTCTTTTAGTTGGACCTCCAGGAACAGGTAAAACATTACTAGCAAAAGCAGTTGCAGGAGAAGCAAAGGTACCATTTTTCTCAATATCAGGTTCAAGCTTTGTTGAGATGTTTGTTGGTGCTGGAGCTAAAAGAGTTAGAGAATTATTTAAGGATGCTCAAGAAAAAGCTCCTTGTATAATCTTTATAGATGAAATTGATGCTGTTGGTAAGAGTAGAGATAGTCAACTTCAAAGTAATGATGAAAGAGAACAAACACTTAATCAGTTATTGGCTGAAATGGATGGTTTTGATTCATCAAAGGGTATAGTAATACTTGGGGCTACAAATAGACCTGAAATACTTGATAAAGCATTACTTAGACCAGGTAGATTTGATAGAAGAGTTATAGTTGATAGACCAGATTTTCCAGGAAGAGAGGCTATACTTAAAGTTCATGCAAAAGATATTAAACTTGGAAAAGACGTAAATTTAGAAGAAATAGCAAAGAGTACTCCTGGTGCAGTTGGGGCAGACCTTGCAAACATCATGAATGAAGCAGCACTTAGAGCTGTTAGAGAAGGTAGAAAAGAAGTTATTCAAGATGACTTAAGAGAAGCAGTAGAAGATATAATAGCAGGTAAAGAAAAGAAAGATAGAATACTTTCACCAAAAGAAAAGAAAGCAGTTGCTTTCCATGAAGTTGGTCACGCTTTAGTTGCAGCTCTTTTAGATGGAGCAGATCCAGTTCATAAAATTACAATAGTTCCAAGAACTATGGGAGCTCTTGGATATACTATGCAATTACCTGAAGAAGAAAAATACCTAATTTCTAAGGAAGAGCTTATGAATCAAATAACTGTAATGCTTGGTGGTAGATCAGCTGAAGAAGAAGTATTTAATCTTGTATCAACAGGAGCTTCAAATGATATAGAAAGAGCAACTCAAACAGCTAGAGGAATGGTAACTATGTATGGTATGACAGAAGAGTTTGATATGATGGCTCTTGAATCAATACAAAATAGATATTTAGATGGTAGGGCTGTTAGAAATTGTAGTGAAGAAACTTCAACTTTAGTTGATAAAGCAGTTCTTAATATAATAAAGGAAGCTCATAAGAAAGCAAGAACTTTACTAAAAGATAATAGAGACCTTTTAGATAAAATATCAAATGTTCTTCTTGAAAAGGAAACTATTTTTGGAAATGAATTTATGGAAATAGTTTATGAAAAATATCCAGAAATGAGAATTAAAAAAGAAGAAGAAGATAGAATAAAAGAACAAGCTAGAAAAGAAGCTAAGATGCTTGCTGAAAGTAGAAAAAATTCTAAAAAGGAAGCTTCAATATTATCAACAGAAAAATTAGAAGCAAAGGATGAAATAGCTGTTACTAAGGTTTCTACTACAATAGTAGAAAATTTAGAGCAAAACAAAGAGAGTTTAAATTCTTCTAATAATGAAAAAAAAGATTTAAAATTAAGCAATGAAAATGAAGAAAAATCAACAAGTAATGAGAATAATAGAGATGGTAAATAGGTGAGTAACAATCTATTTTGGAAGGAGATATAGATAATATGGAAAACAACCTAGATTTCCTTATGGAAGAAGCTCATTTAAATGACACATTAAATATAATAAATGAAGAGATTTTAAGTTATATAGAAAAAAGAAAATATATAACAGAATATATTATAGATTACAGAAAAAAAGTAATAGAAGAATATAGAGATGATGAGGATAAAGTATTAGAATACTTTGACCATGAAGCTTATGTAAAAGAGGAAGCTTTTAAAAATATAGATAAAAAGCTTAAGGAATACACAATTTTGAAGGAATCACCTTACTTTGGAAAAATAAATTTTATAGAAGAGGGAGATTCTCCAGAAGAAATTTATATAGGTAGATTTGGACTTACAAGAGAAGGAACATATGAGCCAGTCATTGTAGACTGGCGTGCTCCTATAGCTTCATTATTCTATAAAGGAAATGTTGGTGAATCTTCATATACTTCTCCATCTGGAGAGATATCTGCTGATATACTATCAAGAAAACAACTTGTAATAAAAAATGGAGAACTTAAAGGTGTATTTGAATCAGCAATAGATGTAAAAGATGAAATACTTCAAATGGTTTTAACAAGTAATTCAAGTGAGAAACTTAAAGATATTGTAATGACAATACAAGAGGAGCAAGATGAAATAATAAGAGCTCCAAAGGATAAAGCTGTTGTTGTAAATGGAGTTGCGGGTTCAGGAAAAACAACAATAGCTCTTCATAGAATATCATATCTTTTATATAATTTTAGAAAACAATTTGGAGATAAAGTTTTAATACTTGGTCCAAATGATATATTTATGGATTATATAAATGGTGTACTTCCATCACTTGGTGAAGATGGAGTAGATAATATGACCTTTGAAGCTTTTGCAATTAAAGAAATAGGAATTAATGAACCTATAACAGAGTTTTCTTATTATATAGAAGAAGCTATGAAAGGTAACGAAGAAGCTTTAAAAGAATACAAGTATAAGAGTTCATTTGAATTTGTAAGAAAACTAGATGATTCCATAGAAGAAATGAATGAAAATTATTTTTCTTTAGATAGTGTAAAATTCTTTGGAGAAGAAATAGTTTCAAAAGATGAAATAAGAGAATTATTTAATAAACATTATGCTTATATGCCTTTATTTAGAAGAAGTGATAAAATAAAAAGAATACTTATTTCTAAAATAAAAGATAAAAGAGATGAGTATGTTTGGAAGTTAAATAAAGAAATACAAGAAAAAATAAGCGCTCTTACAGAAGATGAACTTATTTTTGAAAAAAATAATTTAGATTTTACTAGAAGACTAAGAATAAGAGAAATAGTAAGAGAAGTTATTAATGCAAGAGAAAGATTAAATGAATGGCTTAATAATGAAGATACAGTAAGTATATATAAGAAAATTACAAATACTGATAATCTTGGTTTTATGGATCTTGCAGGTATACTTTATTTAATGATAAAGTTAAATGGTAAAAAAACTAAAAAAGAATATAAGCACGTAGTAATTGATGAAGCTCAAGATTATAATTATATTCAATTTATAGTATTAAAAGAATTAACAGGAGCTAAGAGTTATACGATAGTTGGAGATAGTAATCAAAGGCTTATTGATACAAAAGAAGTTCCAGCAATGCTTAAATTAAATGAAATATTAGATAATGTAATGGAATTTAGTTTAAATAAAAGTTATAGATCAACTCAACAAATAATGGAATATGCAAGTAAATTCTTAGATGAGAAGAAAATTGTACCATTAGTAAGAAGTGGTGAGTCCGTTCTTGAAGAAGAAACAGAAAATATTGAAGAAACTATAGATACTATAACTTCTATAATTGAAGATTATGAAGAAGAAGGTCTTGAAAGTATAGCTGTTATAACTAAGAAAAAAGATGAGCTTAAAAATTTATCTCATAGACTCAAAGAAAAAGTTAAAATACTTACATTTGATAGAAATGACATAATATATAGAGGCGGAAAAGTTTTAATACCAGCATATTTTGCAAAAGGATTAGAATTTGATGGGGTAATTATTTTAGAGGATGACACAGACACTCCAAATCTTGTAAAATATATAATGTGTACTAGGGCCCTTCATAGATTATCAGTTATAAAACAGATAAACAAATAGCAAAAAAGATTGCGTAAATTTACGCAATCTTTTTTTTGCTTATAATTATAATCCATCATAATATTAAACAGTTAAAGATTAATTAGGATTTAAGTTTATTTAAAGATAATTTAATTTTTAAACTTTTCAAAATCTATTATTATATCATTATAAATTTTATTTACTAAATTAAAATCCATGTGAGAAACATATATTTTTTCAAGCTTATCATGTGTAAGTTTAGCTTCTGTTATTAAAGATAAACCTTTATTAAGAAGTATATCAAATTCAGTTCTATCAAAGTCTAATTCTTCTTTATAATTTGCTAATATATTTCTATCACAAAGGGAGGATAAATCAAAAACAGTTGCATTTAATTTTATTTTTGATAATTCATTTTCACTAAATATACCTATTCCTTCTGAAGGTATTATTATATGCTCTAATTCATCAGGTAAAAGAGGATGATGGTAGTACTCAACATATAAACCAAGCTTTTGAGCTGAAATTCCTAATGATTTTAATAAATCACTTTTATAAAGACCAGGTTCACCTTTAAGTACGAATAATTTTGTTAAAGATTTTGATAGAAGTTCACTAAAAGAAACTATTCCATTTGGAGTAAAAGCAGTAGCAAAAAGATGTCTTTCACCTCCAAGTGTATTGGATGATTTAATAGGTAAAACTGCTGACTTAATTGTTTCTTCAAGATTTAATAATAAGTCTTTATTTACAGATGATTTATTTATATTTCGCCAATCCAAATATACTGAATTTGCAGCGTTAAAAAATGTATAAGCTCTAGAAAAACATTCACTTATTTGATTACTAAGGGATATAATTTCATTCTTATATTTAGATATATTTTTGTTATCTAAAGCGACAGCTAAGTCAATAATTTTATCTATAGCTCCAGGGGAACGTGGGTCTGTCATATGAGGAGAAGTTGCATCTAAAATTGCTGCTTTTAGTTCTTTAACTAAGACACCATCTAATGATTGATCATCAGATGAGCAGTGATATTCCTCAACTGTATATCCGTTAGATTTAAAGTGGAAGGCAAGTTTTTTCATAAGAGAGGATTTTCCAGTTCCAGGTCCACCTTTAAGACATATAATTCTATTGGCATCTTCTTGAGATAATAAATATTTAAAAAGGGAATAAAAACCTTTTGGTGTATTATTACCTAGAAACATATGACGATTTTGAGTTGTGTCCATTATTTCACCTTCTCATAAAATATTTCAGTAATACATTATATATTTGTATAGATTTATTTGTTACTATTAGGGAATTATGTTTTAAAATAGTTATGAAAATAAAAAAGGACAGAATTCCTGTCCTTTTTATTGCTTTTTGGCAAAATAATATCTAATACCAATTACCAATACAGCCAGTAAAAATAAGATTACAAACCAACTCACAAAACTAGGTTTTGTATTAGTTATATTAGAAAGAATATTAATATTATTTATCATATAGCCCCCTATAATACAATGATTTTTTCTATGCTTATAATATTATATGCAATAGTAATATAGTTCTCTAAAGAGAACTATATATTCCTTTAATTGATTAAAATATTAATTTTATTTTGAATTGATAATAAAACAATAAAGAGTTAAAAGATTTTAAATAGAATTTACTTATAAATAGATTATAATACAAAAATTTCCAAAAATTCAATATAAAAAATAACTTTTTGAAAAATTAAAGTTTTATTAGATTAACAATAGAGTAGCTAAAAAGCTACTCTATAAAATTTGCTTAAAACAAATGATTACTATAAATTATAATTAAATTAACTATAATCATGGTCTATTGTTATTATGCAATTATATTGAGGATGTATATCTTTTATTGATTTTATTAAATCTTTTTTTAAGGCATTTTCATCCATTATTTTATTTAGTGCCTTTGAATTAACTACTATATCAAAAATAAGATTTTTTTCATTTCCTTCACCAACTATCCTAAAGTCATGCATAGACTTAATTAATGGATTATATTTAATAATTTTTGATACTTCATTATGAGCTTCTCTAATTTCATCATTAGATAAACATATTGGGTCCATATGAATTACTAAATATACACCAAGTTCTTTAGAAATTTCTCTTTCAGCTTTATCTATTATATTATGAATTTTCATAATATCAATATCTGATGGTATTTCAGCGTGGACTGATGCCATACATCTTCCAGGACCGTAGTTATGTATAACAAGATCATGTATTCCTGTTATATAATCGTATGATAAAAGCATAGAATGTATATCTTTTACTAATTTAGGGTCAGGTGCTTCGCCTAGTAAAGGATTAATTGTTTCTTTAACAAGTGAAAATCCAGAATAAATTATAAATAATGCAACTAGGATACCAACATAACCATCAATTGGAATAGTTGTAAATTTAGCAGCAAGTAAAGATATTGCAACACAACTTGATGTAAATACATCACCTAAAGCATCAACAGCAGATGCTTTTAAAGCTGTTGAGTCAATTTTATTTCCAATAAATTTATTAAAGAATGAAAGCCACACTTTAAGAAAAATAGAAATAATAAGAAGAATAAAAGGAATCCATTCAAATTTAATAGCTTCGGGATTCATTATTCTATCAAATGATGTTTTTACAAATTGAAATCCAACTAGCATAACCATAAATGCTACAACAAGAGCTGATAAGTACTCAATTCTACCATGTCCAAAAGGATGTTCTTCATCAGCTGGTTTATTTGCCATATTAAATCCAACAATAGTTATTATTGAAGAAGCCGTGTCAGATAAGTTATTAAAGGCATCAGCAGTAACTGCTATACTTGATACTAATGTACCGACACTAAATTTTATTAAAAATAATAAAAAATTAACTATTATTCCAATAATACCACCTAAAAATCCATAAGAATTACGAACTTTTTTACTAGCGGTATTTTCACTATCTTTTATGAATTTTTTTACTAAAAATTGCGAAATCATTAATATTACCCCCGTTTAATTTATATATTTTATTCTATATTAGAGTTAAACATTAATCAAATAAAGTAAACATTAATTTTATACTATATTTTAAATTAAATTTTATTTTTTATTTGGTAAAGAAATATTATTTTAATTTAGAATTTATATAGTTAAAAGTATATTTTAAAAGTTAATATTTATTTAAATAAATGTTTATTTTATTTCAGGTTATTTATATAATTTTAGTTTAAATGAAAAAATTAAAATTTATGCTTTATACATATTTTAATTTAAATAATTAAAGGTTAAATAAAGTATTAAATCATTAGTTTATAATTATTTTTAGTATTAAATGTGGTAAAATATATAATAAATAGTTATTTAGCTTTAGGAGGAATAGTTATGCAAAAGAAATTAGCAAATGAATTAATAGATTTCTTATATAATAGTCCAACAGCATATCATGCTGCTTCATCAGTAAAAGAAATTTTGGATAAAGAAGGATTTGAAGAATTATTTGAATCTGACTCATGGAAAGTTAAAAAAGGCGGAAAATATTATTTAAAGAAAAATGATTCAGCAGTAATAGCTTTTACTGTTGGTAATGGTGAAATAGAAAAAGATGGTTTTAGACTTATTGGAGCACATACAGATGCACCAGGATTTAAAATTAAGCCAAATGCTGAAATGGTAGGAGAAAATCATTATTTAAAATTAAACACAGAAGTATATGGTGGACCAATACTTTATACTTGGTTTGATAGACCACTTGGAATTGCTGGAAGAGTAATAGTTAAGGGTAAATCAGCATTAAAGCCAGAAGTTAAACTAGTAAATATAAATAAGCCAGTATTAGTAATACCAAGTTTAGCTATTCATATGAATAGATCAGTAAATGAAGGTTATGAATTTAATAAACAAAAAGATACATTACCTTTAGCTGGATTTGTTAATGAAAGTTTAGAAAAGGAAGATTTATTATTAAATCTTATTACAGAAGAATTAGGTGTTAATAAAGAAGATATATTAGATTTTGATTTATTCCTATATGAATTTGAAAAAGGATGCATAATGGGAGTAAATGAAGAATTTATATCAGCTGGAAAGTTAGATGACCAATGGATGGTTTTTGCAGGAATTAAAGCTTTAATAAATAGTTCAGATATAGATGCAACAAAAGTTATGATTTGTATAGATAATGAAGAAATAGGAAGCTTAACAGCTCAAGGAGCTAATTCAAATTTAATTAGAAGAACATTAGAAAGAATTGCAATTGCTCTTGATAAAAATACAGAAGAATTCTTTAGAGCACTTTCAAATTCAATAATGATTTCAGCAGATTTAGCTCATGCAGTACATCCAAATTTACCAGAAAAACATGATCCAACAAATAGACCTGTTCTTGGAAATGGACCAGTTCTTAAAATTGCAGCATCAGGAAGCTATTCAACAGAAGGAGTTGCAGCTGGAATATTTGAAGCTGTATGTAAAGAAGCTAATGTTCCAATGCAAAAGTTTGTAAATAGATCAGATGTAAAAGGTGGAACAACAATAGGACCAATGTCAGCAGCTGATTTATGTATACCAGTTGTTGATATGGGAGCACCAATATTAGGAATGCACTCAGTAAGAGAACTTGCAACAGTAAAAGATAATTTCTATTCAGTAGAAGCATTCACTAAATTCTTTAGCTTAAATTAGTTATTATAAAGAGCAGTTATTTAAATAATTGCTCTTTTATTTTTATAGTAAAATTAAAAAATTCTCATTTTATATAAAGTATATTTTAATTTTAAGTTGTTATTATTAATACATAATATAAATATTAAATTTTTAGGAGGATTTTTTATGAATGAAAATAATATAAATGAAAACAAAAATATAAAGGATACAGAATTTATAGAATTAAATAATAATAAAGATGATTCACAAAATAATTCAAAAGAAAAAAAAGCTAAGAAAAAAATTAGTAAAGGAAAAGTGATAGGACTTTCAATATTGGGAGTTCTATTATGTGGAACAATAGCTGCGGGAGCTATAACACATGAAGTTATGGAGAATAAATATAATCCAATAGAGCAAGTAGAAGAAAAAATAGAAATGAAGTTTGCAGAAAAACCAAATTATACATTAGATCAAGCTAAAGAAATAGCTTTAAAGAAAGTTCCAGGAAGTTTAGTAAGCGCAAAAGAAGATGTAGATGATGGTGTTGTAGAGTATGAGATAGAGATAAAAGATAAAGATAATATGCTTCAAGAAGTTAATGTAGATGGAAGAACAGGTGCTATAACAGAAATAGATAATAATTGTCATGATGGTCATGGGGATAATCATCATGATGATTAATTTAATTATTAACTATTATAAATAAGAGAGATTTTAAATCTCTCTTATTTTCAAAATATTTACATATAGTTTAGCTATTGTGTGATTAAATAGTAGTATAGGCAATTTATATTAATTTAATTTAGGAAGGAGGATTTTATGAGAAAAATTTTAATTGTTGAAGACGAAGAAAATATGGTTTTATTTATACAGATGGAATTAAAATATGAAGGTTATAATGTTGATGTAGCAAGTGATGGCAGAAAAGCTGTAGAATTAGCATTAAAAAATAATTATGATTTAATATTACTAGATTTAATGTTGCCAGGAATAAATGGTTTGGAAGTTTGTAGAAGAATAAGAAAAGAAAAAGATACACCTATAATAATGTTAACGGCAAGAGATAGTGTTATGGATAAAGTTACTGGTCTTCAAAATGGAGCAGATGATTATATTGCAAAACCTTTTGCAATAGAAGAATTATTAGCTAGAATGGAAGCTATATTTCGGAGAATAAATAGAAAAAATATAAAAAGTGAATTTAAATTTAAAGATATAACATTAGACGTAGAAGGAAGAATAGTAAAAAAAGATGAAAAAATTATAGAATTAACAAATACAGAATTTCAACTTTTATTAATACTTATAAGAAATAAAAATAAAGTTCTAACTAGAGATGTATTATTAGATAATGTTTGGGGATATAACTCAGAGGCAGAAACTAATATTGTTGATGTATATGTAAGATATATAAGAAATAAATTAGATAAAGATGATAAGGAAAAATATATTCAAACAGTAAGAGGAGTTGGATATGTTATGAGAGATAATGATTAAAGAAAAGTATAAGAAATTACCTATATTTTGGAAAATAACGATAGCATCTGCAATAGTATTTGCAGTATTTATATTATTTATAGCAATAGCTCAAACAGCAGTATTTTTTGATTGGTTTATAGATCATAGAAGTAAATATGGAATAGAACTTAATATTTTTGATGATATATTTGAATCTTATGGTTATTTAATATTAATAACTGCTGTACTTGGGTTATTTATAAGTGTGATAGGTGCAATGGCAATATCAAGATTATTTCTTAAAAATATAAGAGAACTTACAAATACAATGGAACAAATAAAAAATGAAGGAAGACTAGATAAAAGAGTTAATATAATTGGTGATGGTAGGGATGAAATTTCAAAGCTTGGTATAGTTTTTAACTCTTTAATGGATGACTTAGAGGCTTCGTTTAATAGGGAAAGAAGATTTGTTCAAGATGCTTCTCATGAACTTAAAACACCACTTACTATAATAAAAGGTCATTTATCATTATTAAATAGATGGGGAAAAAATGATAAGGAAGTGCTAGATAAATCAATAAAGGCAAGTAGTGAAGAAGTAGATAGATTAATAGATTTAGTAAAAACATTACTTGATATATCAAAACTTGATAACTTGAATGAGAGGTTAAGTGGAAGTTGTAATACGGAAGAAGTTTTAAAAAATATTTTAGATGATTTTTCTATTATAAAATCTGATTATAATATTAAAGTTAATTATAATGGAGTAAAAACTTTTCCTATGAGCGAGTTACATATGAAGCAACTTATTATAATTTTATTAGATAATGCTATAAAATACTCAACTACTAATAAAAATATAGATATAATATTTGAAAAAAATAATAACAATAAAATATTAAAGGTTGTAGATAGAGGTATTGGAATACCAAAAGAAGATATACCATTTCTTTTTGATAGATTTTATAGAGTTGATGAATCAAGAAATAGTAAAACAGGTGGAAATGGATTAGGTTTATTTATAGCAAAAAAATTAGTAAATATATATGGCGGAACTATATTTGTTAATAGTAAATTAGGGGAAGGATCAATATTTGAAATAAAAATATGACAATAGCAAAATAGCCATTGACAATAGGATTTTATACTCTTACAATCTATAATTGAACGTGTTTAAAAGTTAGTGATTATATATAATTAAGGGGATGAAGAATTGAAAAATTACAAAGGAATTTTATTTGCAATATTAGCTTCAGTTGCATTTGGGTTAATGCCTATATTTGCTAAATTTGCATATCAAAATGGTTCAAATCCAACTACAGTATTAGTATTTAGATTTTCAATAGCTGCAGTTATACTTTTTGTATATTTACTTATAACTAAAGTATCAATTAAAGTAACAAAAAAACAATTTCTATATTTATTTTTTACAGGATTTTTTGGCTATACAATAACTACTCAAACATTATTTATGTCTTATAATTATTTAGGGGTAGGACTTGCAACTACATTACATTTTGTTTATCCAGCATTTGTTTGTATATTTGAATATATTTTATTTAAAAAGCTTATGAGTAAAAATAAATTAGCATCATTAATATTTGCAGGAATTGGAGCATATGCTTTAATTGCATTTGAAAATAATACATTAAGTATATTAGGTGTAGTTTTAGCTATAATTTCTGGAATAAGTTATGCAGGTAACATTATAATGTTAGCCCTTGAGGAGCTTAAAGATGTTGATAATAGAGTAGTTACTATGTATTTATCTTTTGGAGCTGGTGTTGGAATGATACTTTATGGACTTATAAATAACTCATTAGTTATGACATTTACAGTTAATTTAGTATCTTCATATATGTTAATATCAGTTGTATCAACAATATTATCAATAATATTATTATTAAAAGGTATAGAACTTATAGGTGCATCTTCAGCATCAATACTTGGTACGTTTGAACCAATTGTTAGTATTATTATGGGAGTAATATTATTTGGAGAACATCTAACATTAGCATTAATTTTAGGTACAATATTTATAATAATATCAACTATAATATTAGCAAAAGATAAATCAGGCATAGAAACTGTTGAAGAGTTAATTGAAGAAAAGAATTTAGGGGAATTAAATACAGAAATAAAGTAATATTATATATTTAAAAAGATGGTATTTATAAATGAGATTTTTTATCTTTTTTATAAATACCATCTTTTTTATTTTTATAGAAAAATAAAAAGTAATTTTTTTTATTATTTTGGTAAAAACTAAGTTAACAAGTAAAACTTTGCAAAGGAGAAGATTAAAGTGAATAACAAAAACTCATCAAGTAGGAGAAATGTACTTAATGAATTAAAGCTTAGTTTTATGAAAATAAAAGAAAATTATAAGTATATAAAAGCTTTATCAAATGAAGGAGAAGATGTAATAGGGGCAGGGCAATGGTTATTAGATAATATTTATCTAATAGAAAAAGAATATAAAACAACTAAAAAGAATATGCCTAAAGAATATTTTGAGGATTTAAATGAAGTTACTTTTAATAATGAAAATTCTCCACGTATTTTTTTTCTTGCAAGAAAGATGTTAAATGAAAATAATATGAATGTAACAGAAGAAGAATGTATAAATTTTATATTAAAAAATAATAAAAAGTTAACTATGGGAGAACTATGGGCATTTCCATTAATGCTTAGAGCTTCAATAATTATAAGCTTATCTAATATAACTGAAAATTTAAAAGAGATATATAGTGATAAATTAAATGGTAAAAAACTAGCTTATAAAATAATTTCAGATAAAGAACATAAAAATTCAGATGGATATTATGAAATTATAAAAAAATCAACATTTAATTTTAATAATCAGTTATATAAAGTTTTAAAAGATAATTCTTATGAAGATGAAAATTTATATAGTATTTTAAAGTTAAATTTAATTGAAAACAGTTCAGATAAATGTGTAATGAAAAATAAATTATTAGAATCAAAATTAGAGTTAGAAATAAGTTTATTAATTAATTCAATAAGAGAGATAGATTCTATAAATTGGAGAAGGTTTTTTGAAGAAACATCTATGGTGGAGAAAATTTTAAAAAATGATCCTAATAATATTTATAATAGAATGGATTTTGAATCAAAAGATTATTATCGCCATAAAATTGAAAAAATTTCTAAATTAAATAATATTGATGAAATTTTAATAGCTGAAAAATTAATATTTCTAGCAAAAAAAGCAAGTGATTTGGGAAAATGTGATTTTAAAAGGCATATAGGATACTATTTAATTGATGATGGAATTAAATATTTAAATGAAGTTCTTGAAATTACAAATAAAATAAAGAATAAAATGAATTTTAAAAGTTTCTTTATGATAAATGTTTTAGGAACATTATTTTTAATATTAATTACACTTTTTATGGGAAATTTATTAGGTGCAAATTATAATTTAAGTCAATATATACTTGCAGCAGTAATACTTTTAATTCCATCAAGTGAAGTTGTAGTTACATTAATAAATTTAGTAGTTAGTAAAAGTGTAGAAGTGAGGCATGTACCAAAGTTGGAGTTAAATTCTATAAGTTCAGAACAAAAGACTATAGTAATAGTGCCAACAATAGTTAATTCAATAAAAGATATACATAAGCTTTTAGAAAAACTTGAAGTAGCATATTTAGCTAATAAAGAAGATAATTTATATTTTGCTATACTTGCAGATTTTAAAGATAGCAAAGAAGAATTAAATGATTATGAAAAAGAAATAAATTTAAAGGCTATAAGAGAAACGGAAACTCTTAATATAAAGTATTGTAAAGGAGATGAAGATGATAAGTTTTTCTTCTTTAATAGAAAAAGAGTTTATAATCCTCATGAAGGTGTGTTCATGGGTAAAGAAAGAAAAAGAGGAAAAATAATGGAATTTATAGCTTTATTAAAAGGGAGCAAAAACCATACATATAATGTTATAAGTTCAAATATAGATTGCATTAGAGATGCCAAGTATATTGTAACTTTAGATACAGATACTTTTTTAACAAGAGGAGTAATAAAAAAATTAATAGGAGCAATGAGTCACCCTTTGAATAAACCATTTTGCAAAGAAGGTATTGTAAAAAGAGGTTATACTATAATGCAGCCTAAAGTTTCAATATCTTTAGAAAGTAAAAATAAAAGTAAATTTTCAAAAATATTTGGTGGTGATAGTGGAGTTGATGGTTATTCAACAGCATATTCTGATACTTATCAAGATTTATTTGAAGAAGGTTCATTCACTGGTAAAGGAATTATAGATATAAATGTATTTTATAATGTTCTTAAAGATGAAATACCGGAAAATAGAGTATTAAGTCATGACCTTTTAGAAGGATGTTATGTAAGAAGTGCATTAGTAACTGATTGTGAGTTTATAGATAATTATCCATCAACATATATATCAAGTACAAAAAGATTACATAGGTGGGTAAGAGGAGATTGGCAATTAATTTCATGGATGTTTTCAAAAAAGTTATCTGCACTTTCAAGGTGGAAAATATTCGATAACTTAAGGAGAAGTCTTTTAGCTCCATCAATATTAATAGGCATTATAATAACTTTATTATCATTAAATAGAGGTATTGAAATAACTATATTATTATTTTTAGCAATAGCAACACCATTATTATTTACTGTTACGGATTTTGTTGTTACTCCTAAAAATAAACTTATAGGAACTTTGAAAAGTTTTAAAGAAGTAATTCTAATTATAAGTTTTATACCATATCAAACGTATATAATGGTAGGGGCAATATGTAAAGCATTATTTAGACTTCTAATATCAAAAAATAATTTATTAGAATGGCAAACAGCAGAAGATGCTGAGAATACAGTTAAGGATAGTATTGGATATTATTATAGAAATATGTGGTTTTCTGTATTAGCTGGAGGATTATTTATTGTATTTGGATTTAATTCATCTTTTACATTAGGTGGATTAATGACAGTAATATCTATACTATGGTTATTTGCACCATTAATAGCTTTTAATATAAGTACTTCAATAAAAGAAGAAAAAGATGAGCTTACAAGAGGTGAAAGAAATTATTTAAGATGTATAAGTAGAAGGATATGGGCTTATTATGAGGATTTTGTTAATGAAGAAAATAATTATTTAGCTCCTGATAATTATCAAGAAAAACCTTACAAAGGAGTTGCACATAGAACATCACCAACTAATATTGGAATGGGGCTTATATCAAATATTGTTGCATATGACTTAGGATATATATCATTAGGTGAAGTTATAAAGAGATTAGAACTTATAATAGAAGGAATGAATAAACTTACTAAATATAAGGGGCATTATTTTAATTGGTATGATACAAAAACCTGTACACCATTATGGCCAAGATATATATCAACAGTAGATAGTGGAAATTTATTAGGTTATTTATGGATTATAAAAGAAACACTTGTTGAATATAAAAATAATCCATTAATAAGAGAAGAAGAAGTTTTAAGTTTAGTTGATACATACAATATATTAGGAATAGATTATAGTAATAATCTCAATGTATCAAATAATTTAAAAAATGAAGATTATATACAGATTTTAAAACAACAATTACAATATATTAAATTAATAAAAGAAGAAAGTACAGATAGAGAAGAAGAATTTAAATATTGGTTAAATAAGTTAGAGAAAGAAATTGAAAATAAAATAAAATATTCAGAGTATATTTATGGAGATATAAATAAAATATTATTTGAATATTTAAAGAAAGAAAACCCATCGCTTATAGAATTTAAAAAAGAAATAAAAAAGATTAAAAGATTATCAGAAGATGACTCTAATAAAGTTTTAGAAGAAAAAGTTAAACAATTAGATGTTTTTGAAAAGAAAATTGATGATTTAATAGAAAAAATAGAAGTAATTATGAGTGAAATGGATTTTAAAATTTTATATTCAAAAGATAGAGGATTATTTTCTATAGGATATAATGTAGAGGAAAATTCTTTAGGTAATTCATATTATGATTTATTAGCATCTGAATCAAGAGTAGCTTCATTTTTATCTATAGCAAGAAATGAAGTTGATACTAGTCATTGGTTTAAACTTGGAAGAGCAATGACTAATGCATATAGAGGGATGAGTTTAGTTTCATGGAGTGGAACTATGTTTGAATATTTTATGCCAAATTTAATAATGAAAAGTTTTGAAGAAACTCTTTTAGATAAAACGTATAAGTCAGTTATAAAGGCACAAATAGCATTTGCTAAAAAGAAAAATGTTCCTTGGGGTATATCAGAATCAGCTTATTATAAATTTGATATAGGAGAAGTTTATCAATATAAAGCTTTTGGAATTCCAGGAATAGGATTAAAAAGAGGGCTTGAAGATGATTTAGTAATATCACCATATTCAACACTTATGGTATTACCTTGTATTAAGGAGAAGTCTATAGAAAATCTAAGAAATTTAGAAAGTTTAGGAGCAGTAGGAAGATATGGTTTTATAGAAGCTATAGATTTTACTGGAAAAAGAGATAATAAAATAAAAGGGCATATGTATAAAGGTAAAGAAGTAAGATGTTATATGGTTCACCATTTAGGTATGTCTTTATTAGCTTTAGATAACATATTAAATAATAATATACTTAAGCAAAGATTTCATAATATAAAAGAAGTAAAAGCAACAGAAATATTACTTAAAGAAAAGATACCTAAATATATAACATTTGAGCGTAATGAAGATATTGCAATTAATAGAGAATATATAGAATGTGAAGATTTTACTCCAAGAAGATTTAATAGCAGTACAAATAAAAATCAAGAAGTTTTGTTGTTATCAAATGGAAACTTTTCAACTATGATTACCTTACAAGGAAGCGGTTATTCAAAAGAAGGAAATAATTTATTATATAGATGGAAAGGGGATAGTACTGTTGATAATAGTGGATTATTTTTATACATTAAAAATTTAAATTCTAATGAATATTGGAGTGCTACTTTTGAGCCTTGCAGAAATGATTGTGAAGAAACGGATATAGAATTCTCAGTAGATAAAGCAAAATTTACAAAAAGATGTGGATTAATAAAGAGTGAAATGGAAGTTGTAGTATCAAGTGAAGATAGTATAGATATAAGAAAGCTAAAATTAAAAAATGTTGGAGAAAAAGGAATATCTATAGAAGTAACAAGTTATATGGAAGTAACATTAACTACTATGGAAGCTGACACAGCACACCCAAGCTTTTCAAATCTTTTTATTCAAACTGAATTTGATGAAAGTACAAAAACAGTAATAGGGAAAAGAAGAGCTAGAGTTAAAGATGGAAAAGTTCCTTATATATTTCATAAGCCAATATGTGATTATGAGTTTGAAGGGGTAATGAGTTATGAAACTTCAAGAATGAATTTTATTGGAAGAAATAGAGACTTAGATAAGCCTTTAGCTTTGGATAATAATAATAGTTTAAAAAATACAGTAGGAACAGTATTAGATCCTATAATTAGTACTAGAGTAAGATTAAACTTAGAACCAAATGAAGAAAAAATAATTTATTTTATAACAGGAACTGCATCTGAAAGAGATGAGGTTATAAAACTTTCTAGAGAATATAGTAATATTAAAAAATTAGAAAATGAGTTTAATACATATAGTAGATTTATGCAAGTTGAACTTAAAAACCTTGCTATTACATCAGCACAAGCTAATATATATCAAAGTTTATCTTCATATATATTATTTTTAAATAATGAAAGAAAAGATAGAGAATTTTATATAAGAAATATAAATAAACATCAGAAAGATTTATGGGCATTTGGAATATCAGGAGATATAAAAATTATAATGTTACTTGTTAATAGTGATGAAGATATTAATTTAATTAGGTCAATTATAAAAATGCATAAGTACTTTAAAAATAAAGGAGTTAAAACTGACTTAGTAATTTATAATAATGAAGAATCAAGTTATGAAATGCCACTTCAAAGAGAGATATTAGAAGAAATTAATGTTTTATCTGGTGAAGAAATTTTAAATAAACAAGGAGGAATATATCTTCACAATAAATCAACAATGAATGAAGATATAAGAGATTTTTTAATTGGTATATCATCAATTTTTATAGATAGTACAAAGGGAAATATATTAACTCAATTAAAAGAACAACAATTTTTAAATAAGAAGAATGATAAATATACATATGAAGAAAAATATAAATATAAAAAAATAATAGAAAATAAAAACAAAATAAGTATGTATAATGAATTAAAGAATAAGTTAGATTTTTTTAATGGGTATGGTGGTTTTGATAAAGAAGATAAAGGTTATGTAATAGTGCTTAGAGAGAATAATAATACGCCAGCACCATGGATTAATGTTATTTCTAATGAAAGGTTTGGATTTCATACATCCGAAGTTGGATCTATGCACACTTGGTGTGAAAATAGTAGAGAAAATAAAATAACTCCTTGGAATAATGATATAGTTAAAGATTCATTAGGAGAAGCAATTTATATAAGAGATAATAATGATTTGAAATATTTCTCAATAACTCCAGAGCCTGTTAGAAATGATGGAGAGTATATAATAAAACACTCATTTGGATATTCAAGCTATTCTCATACAGTTAATAATATAAGAAGTAATATGATAGTATTTTCTCCAAAGGGAGAAAGGGTTAAAATTCAAAAAATAATACTAGAAAATATAGATAATATTGATAAAAATTTATCAGTATATTATTATGCTCAACTAGTACTTGGAGTTTTAAATTATCAAACAGCTAGATATATATCAACCTACAATAGAGGAAACTATATTTATGGTCAAAACCCATATTCAGAGTACTTTGGTAATTTGAAAGCGTATTCAACTATAATAGGTGGAGAAAATATAAGTTTTACCTGTGATAGAAAAGAATTTATTGGAATTTCTGGTAGTTTAGAATCACCAAATGGTTTGCAAGAAGATAAATTAAGTGGGGCATGTGGAAGCAGTTTTGATCCATGTTTAGTTACAAAGTGTGATATTACATTAAAGCCTGGAGAAAAGAAGGAGTTAATAGTACTTTTAGGAGAAGAAGAATCTGAAGAGAAAATAGAGTGTTTAATAGAAAAATATGAATATATAGAAAATGTAAATGACGAATTAAATAATATTAAGGAGTATTGGGGCGATTTCCTAGGAAATATACAAGTTAAAACAAAAGATGAATCAATGAATTATCTTTTAAATGGATGGTTACTATATCAAAATTATAGTTGTAGATATTTAGCGAGAACGGCTTTTTATCAATCAGGTGGTGCTTATGGATTTAGAGATCAACTTCAAGACTCAATGTCTCTTGGTATTATAAATCCAAGTATAACAAAAGATCAAATTATAAGAAGTGCTTCAAGACAATACTTAGAAGGTGATGTTCAACATTGGTGGCATCCTATAATAAATAGTGGAATAAGAACAAAATTTTCAGATGATTTATTATGGTTACCATTTGTAACAGCTGAATATATAGAAATTACAGGAGATTATAATATATTAAATGAAAGTGTTCCTTATTTAGAGGATGAACCTTTAAAGGGAGATGAGGATGAGAGATATACAATAGTTAATCAATCAAATAAGGAAGGAACTATATATGAACATTGTATAAAAGCTATAGAAAAATCACTGAAATTTGGTAAGCATAATATCCCACTAATGGGAAGTGGGGATTGGAATGATGGAATGAGTACAGTAGGCAATAAGGGAAAAGGTGAAAGTGTATGGCTTGGATGGTTTATATATAAAATTTTAGTAGGATTTGATGATATATGTAATTATATGAAAGATGATGAAAAAGTAAATAGATATAGAGAAATGAGAGAATTTATAAGAGAAAATATTGAGAAAAATGCTTGGGATGGAGGATGGTATAGAAGAGCTTATTTTGATGATGGAACACCTCTTGGTTCTAGAGAAAATGGTGAGTGTCAAATAGACTCATTAGCTCAAAGTTGGTCAGTAATATCAGGAGGTGGTAAATTAGAAAGAGCAAAAGAAGCTATGGAAGCTGTAGATAAAAATCTAGTGGATAAAGATTTAGCTTTAATAAAACTTTTAACTCCACCTTTTGAAAAATCAAAAGAAGAGCCAGGGTATATAAAGGGGTATGTTGCAGGGGTAAGAGAAAATGGAGGACAATATACTCATGCAGCAACTTGGGTTATTTTAGCATTAACAAAGCTTGGAATGGGAGATAAAGCTGTAAAATATTTTAATATGATAAATCCAATTAATCATGGATTAACTGAACTTGATTGTAGAAGATATAAGTTAGAACCATATGTTATGGCAGCTGATGTTTATGTAAGAGAACCACATGGAGGCAGAGGTGGATGGAGCTGGTATACAGGAACAGCTAGTTGGATGTATAAAGTAGGATTAGAAAATATATTAGGATTTAAAATTTATAAAGGAATAGGATACAAAATATCACCATGTATTCCAAGTGATTGGGATGATTTTGAAATAAAAATAAACAATAAATCAGAAAAATATAATATAAAGATAAAAAAATCATTTAAAAATAAAATAATAATAAACGGAAAAGAAATAGAAGGAGATTTAATTCCTAAAAACTTAGGAGATGCAAGTATAGAGGTTTATTACAAAGATATTAAAAACTAAAAATTTAATAATAGTAAGAGATATAGTTAAATTTATTTTTCTATATCTCTTTTTTCTTTAAAATAAATTTATTGAAAATATAATTAAAGTTTAAAGAAAAAAATGAATTAATTTTAATATTTTACTTATATTTATAAATAAATTAAAGAAATTAATAGAAAAATGTTAAAAAAATATCATAATTGACATATATTTTAATAGGTGCAATAATAAAAAAGTAGAAAACATTTACAGAAATGATAGGGGCGAGAATATGAATTTTAAAGAAGTTTTAGCAGATAATCCAGTAATAGCAGCAGTAAAAGATTTTGAGGACTTAAAGGTGGCTATAAATTCAAATATAGAAATTATATTTGTTCTTTTTGGTGATGTCCTTAATGTAAAAGAAATAAGCAGTATGATAGAAGAAAAAAATAAAATAGGAATTGTACATATTGATTTAATAGATGGATTAAATCAAAGAGAAGCAGCAATTAAATTTTTAAAGAAAGAGACTAAGTTTAAAGGAATTATTAGTACAAAGCCTCAAACAATAAGATTTGCCAAAGAAAATGGTTTTATAGCAATACAAAGAAGTTTTGTATTTGATACAATATCACTTAAAAATGTTAAAAATCATTTATTATCAGATATTGATGCAGTAGAAATATTACCAGGTCTTATACCAAAAGTTATTAATCAAGTTACAAAAGGCTCTGAAAAGCCAGTAATTTGTGGTGGACTTGTAGAAAAGAAGGAAGAAGTAATAATGGCATTAAGTTCTGGAGCATCATCAGTTTCAACAACTAAAAGAGAAATATGGGGAATGTAAATATGGTATTTGAAATTTAATGATAAATTAAATTTATGATTTTAAATACGATATATTATATAAAAGCAAAACATATAGACTATAAAAGAGGTGTAGAGATGAAACAAAAGTATATTATAGCTTTAGATCAAGGAACAACAAGCTCAAGAGCAATAGTTTTTGACAATGAACAAAACATATTAGGGGTAAGCCAAAAGGAAATAACTCAAATATATCCTAGAGAGGGTTGGGTTGAACATAATCCTATGGAAATATGGGCAACACAATATGGTGTTCTTCAAGAAGTTATAGCAAAAACTAATATAACTCAAGAGGATGTTGCAGCTATAGGAATTACTAATCAAAGAGAAACAACTATAATATGGGATAAAAACACTGGAGAGCCTATATATAATGCAATTGTTTGGCAATGTAGAAGAACAGCTACTATTTGTGATAGTTTAGAAGAAAAAGGGATGAAAGATTACATAAAGGAATCAACTGGTCTTATACTTGATGCATATTTCTCAGGTACAAAAATTAAATGGATTCTAGATAATGTTGAAGGTGCTAGGGAAAAAGCTGAAAAAGGAGAATTACTTTTTGGTACTGTAGATACTTGGCTTGTATGGAAGTTAACAAATGGAAGAGTTCATATAACTGATTATACAAATGCATCAAGAACAATGCTATTTAATATAAATACATTACAATGGGATGAAAAGATTTTAAAAGAATTAAATATTCCAAAATCAATATTACCAGAAGTTAAAAATAGTTCAGAAATATATGGATATACTAATCTTGGTGGTAAGGGAGGAGTAAGAGTTCCTATAGCTGGAATTGCTGGAGATCAACAGGCGGCTTTATTTGGACAAGCATGTTTTACAAAGGGTTCAGCAAAAAATACTTATGGAACAGGATGTTTCTTACTTATGAACACAGGTGATGAAAAGGTTGAAAGTAAAAATGGACTTTTAACAACAATAGCAGTTGGAATAGATGGTAAAGTTCAATATGCATTAGAAGGTTCAGTATTCGTTGGGGGAGCAGTTATACAATGGATAAGAGATGAGTTAATGCTTGTAAGTGATGCTCAAGATACTGAATATTTTGCAAAAAAAGTTAAAGATAATGGTGGTGTATATGTTGTACCAGCTTTTGTAGGACTTGGAGCACCACATTGGGACATGTATGCAAGAGGAGCTATATTTGGATTAACAAGAGGATCAAATAGAAATCATATAATAAGAGCAGCATTAGAATCAATAGCATATCAATCAAAAGATGTATTAAATGCTATGGAAGAAGATGCAGGAGTAAAAATTAATGTCCTTAAAGTTGATGGTGGAGCTAGCAAAAATGACTTTTTAATGCAGTTCCAAGCAGATATATTAGAAACAGAAGTAACAAGACCAATAATTACAGAAACAACAGCACTTGGAGCAGCATATTTAGCAGGACTTGCAGTTGGGTATTGGAAAGATAAAGAAGAAATAGCTAAGTCTTGGTATGCAAGTGAAAACTTTAAACCAAAATCAGAAAAAGAGCATATAGAAAAATTATATTCTGGTTGGAAGAAGGCTATAAAAAGAGTTAGTGGCTGGGAAAAAGAATAGTAATAAAAGGAAAAATTTATTTTTAAATTATAGTTGAAAACGTTTGACAAAAATAAAAAGCTATGATAATATATAACCATAATATAATATGAGTGTTAAGAGAATTAGAGTCAAGCACATAAGTTAGGGATTATTAATCCCTAGTTTCTGCTTGACTTTTTTTGCTTTTAAAATTTATAAAGCGCATTCTAGGAGGTTTTTTTATGTATGATGTTGCAATTATAGGAGCAGGAGTTATAGGAGCTTCAATATTTAGAGAACTTACAAAGTACAATTTAAAGGTAGCAGTATTAGAAAAAGAAAATGATGTATCAATGGGAACATCAAAAGCAAATTCAGCAATAGTTCACGCAGGTTATGATCCAAAAGTTGGCACATTAATGGCAAAATATAATGTTAAAGGAAATGAAATGTTTGAAGATCTTTGTAAAGAATTAGATGTACCATTCAAAAGAAATGGTTCATTAATAATAGGTTTCTCAGATGAAGATATGGAAACTATAAAGGCATTATATGAAAATGGTAATAAAATTGGAGTTAAAGGCTTACAAATTTTAAGCAAAGAAGAGCTTCTAGAAAAAGAGCCAAACTTAAGCGAAGAAGTTGTTGGAGCTTTATATGCACCAACAGGAGGTATAGTTGGACCATTTGAATATACAATAGCACTTATGGAAAATGGTGTATCAAATGGAGGAGAATTAATATTAAGAGCTGAAGTAACAGATATAAAGAAAGAAAATGATATATTTAAGATAAAAACAAAAAATGGACAAACAATTGAAGCTAAATATGTAATTAATGCAGCAGGAATTCATGCAGATGATGTACATAATTTGATTTGCAAAGAAAGCTTTAAGATAGTTCCAAGAAAAGGTGAATATTTTGTAATGGATAAAACTCAAGGGGATATCGTAAGTCATACAATATTCCAATGTCCATCAAAACTTGGTAAAGGAATATTAGTAACACCAACAGTTCATGGAAATCTTTTAGTTGGACCAGATGCAGAAGATTTAGAAGATAAAGAAGATACAAAGACAAAAGGTGATAGATTAGACTATATAAGAGAAACATCAATGAGAACAACTAAAAAAGTTAATTTCAGAGAATCAATTAGAAACTTTGCAGGACTTAGAGCAACACCAGATAGAGGAGATTTCATTGTAGAAGAGGCAGAAGATGTTAAAAACTTTATAGATGTTGCAGGAATAAAATCACCAGGATTATCATCAGCACCAGCAATTGCAGAAGATGTTGTTAAAATTTTAGAAGGTTGCGGATTAAAATTAGAAGAAAATAAAGATTTCAATGGTGTTAGAAAAGAAATAAGATTTATGGAATTATCACCAGAAGAAAAAGCTGAAATAATTAAAAAAGATCCAAGATACGGAAAGATAGTTTGTAGATGTGAAAGTATCACAGAAGGTGAAATAGTTGATGCTATACACAGATGTTTTGATAAAAATATGACATTAGATGGTGTTAAGAGAAGATGTAGACCAGGAATGGGAAGATGTCAAGGTGGTTTCTGTGGACCAAGAGTTCAAGAAATTATAGCTAGAGAATTAGGAATTAAGTTAGAAGATATTAACCTAGAAAAAGACGGTTCATATATATTAGTAGGAAAAACAAAATAGGAGGGGTAGTTATGTACGATTTAATAGTAGTTGGAGGAGGCCCTGCAGGACTTGCAGCAGCTTATGAAGCATACAATGATGGAGTAAAGAAAATTTTAATTATAGAAAGAGACAACGAGCTTGGAGGAATATTAAATCAATGTATACACAATGGTTTTGGACTTCACACATTTAAAGAGGAATTAACTGGCCCTGAATACGCACAAAAGTTTATAAATATGCTAGAAGACACAAATGTTGAAGTTAAACTTGGTACAATGGTTCTTAATATAGATGAAAATAAAAATGTACATGCCATAAATGAAGAAGAAGGATATATAGTATTAAGCGCAAAAGCTGTAATACTTGCAATGGGATGTAGAGAAAGAACTAGAGGAGCTATAAATATACCAGGAGATAGACCATCTGGAGTATTTACAGCAGGAGCTGCTCAAAGATATATCAATATGGAAGGATATATGCCAGGAAAAAAAGTTCTAATATTAGGATCAGGTGATATTGGACTTATAATGGCAAGAAGAATGACTCTTGAAGGAGCAAAAGTTTATGGTGTTGTAGAACTTATGCCATATTCAAATGGATTAAATAGAAATATAGTACAATGTCTAGAAGACTATGATATACCACTATACTTATCACATACTGTTGTAGATATTGTAGGTAAAGAAAGATTAGAAAAAGTAGTAATAGCTGAAGTTGATAAAAATAGAAAACCAATAAAAGGAACTGAAAAGGAATTTGAAGTAGATACATTACTTTTATCAGTTGGATTAATTCCAGAAAATGAATTATCTACTAAAGCAGGTATTACAAAAGATATGAGAACAAATGGACTTATAGTATCAGAAAGTATGGAAACATCAATAGATGGAATCTTTGCTTGTGGTAATGTAGTACATGTTCATGACTTAGTTGACTTTGTTACTCAAGAATCAAAACATGCAGGAAAATCAGCTGCAAAATATATAAAGAATGAGTTAAATAAAGGTGAAACAATAAATATAGTTAATGGTCAAAATGTAAATTATACAGTACCTCAAAGATTTAATGTAGATGCAATAGATGGTAGCATGACTGTGTTTATGAGAGTAAATAATATATATCATGATAAAGCATTAGTAGTAAGAGAAGGAGATAGAGAAATAGCAAGCTTTAAGAGAAAGCATCTAGCTCCATCAGAAATGGAAAAAATAATATTACCAAAGAAACTTCTTGAAGGAGTAAAGGGTGATATTACAATATCATTAGAATAATATAAAATAATAATTAGTAGGGGAACTCAACTTCTCCTACTAAATAAGATTAAAAATAAGACCTCAACCTAAAAAATAATAAAGTTATAAAAATTAAGTACAACAAAAATGAAAAACTAACAATATTTACAAATTAAGTATAAATAAGATACGGAAATTTAATTGTTTAATGAGAGAATTAGTAAAATAGAGTATATTATAGGACGGTGAAAATCTATGATTAAGGAATTAATTTGCATAAGTTGTCCAATGGGATGTCATTTAAAAGTAGATACAGATAAAAAAACAGTTACAGGTAATACTTGTAAACGTGGTGAAATATATGGATTAAATGAAGTTACAAATCCAGTTAGAGTAGTAACTTCAACAGTAAAAGTAGAAGGTGGAGAACTTCCAGTGATACCAGTAAAAACAAATGGAGCAATTCCAAAACCTTTAAACTTTGAATGTATGAAAGTTATAAATGAAACTGTAATTAAAGCTCCAGTAAAAATGGGAGATATAGTTATAAAAGATGTACTAGGAACAGGAATAGATGTAATTGCTAGTAGAAATATAGAAGCAGTCTAAAAAGCTAAATAGAGCTTATAGAAATAAAGATTTAATCACATACGTACCTCTTTAAGGGCAATTTAAACTTTAAAAGTTTAAATTGCCCTTAATTTGTGATTTTTATAGAGTAATTGTAATAATTTTGACTTTATTTTGTAATTGTATATAATATATATAAAATTTATACTTTATATAGTATATATGAGTTACTTTAATGAAATTTTTATAAATTTATATGTATATTAAAAGTTAAAAGTTAGTTAATTATTTGATGAAAAATACTATTTTTAATATAGCTATAAGCCTAGAAAAATGGCTTTATAAGGAGTATTTAGGTAGTTTTATAAATTTAATTTAAGAAGTAATTAAGATAGTATTTACAATTTGTTAAAAACAGTTAAATTAATGTAATTGAATATTATTAAAAATAGTAATAATATTTCAGGTGGAATTTATTTATTTCCGGATTTTACGTAACTTTAAGAGAGGAGCAAGGTATGAAAAAATTATTATATTTTATAATACCATTAATAATTGGGGTATTATTTGCTTTTGGACTAAATAAGTTTTTAGACCATGAAAATAGCAAATTGATGAAAGAAAAAAACTTAGTGCCTCTTATGGGGGAATATTCATCAGATATAAAGGATAAGGGTGTACTTATAAATAATGAATTATTATCTAAAAATAATATAATGATTTTAGGTTCATCAGAATTAAGTAATATAATAAAAAGACAACATGCAGCAACATATTTTAATAGTGGAAGAACTAAAAATGGATTATTTACTGTTGGAAGACCATATAATCAAACATTACAAGAAACACTTATACTTGGATCTACTAATCCTGATATAGATAATAAAAAGGTTGTAATATTTGTATCTATGCAAGCATTCTTAAGTAGAAAAGGAGTGCCTGGAAAAGATTTTCAATCATTATTTTCGCCAACACAATTTTATGAATTTTTAAATAATAATAATATAAATAAAGAAACAAAAGATTATTTAGCAAGAAGAGTAGCATCACTTTTAAAAAGTAGTGATGAATATTCAAGTGAAAGAGTTTATGCTGAACTTTACACTGATAACTCAACTTTGGGTGATATATGTAGTGTATTATTTAAGCCTTATTTTTTTATTAGAGAAAAAGAAGTTATGTTAAAAGAAAAAGGTCTTTTATATTTAAAACTTAAAAAACTTAATAATAAAAATAAAACTAAAAAATTAAGCAACAATTCAATAGATTGGAAAAGAGAAGATGAAATAGCATATAAAGAAGGTCAAGCAAAGGCTAAGGGAAATAAATATAAAATAGATTATAACAATTATAAATTTATTTCCAAGAAGTTACCGAAAATGAAAAATGCGTATTCAAAGATTAATTTATTAAAATCACAAGAAGTAGATGATTATAAGAATCTTTTAAATACTTGTAAAGAACTTGGAGTTAAACCTACTATAGTATTATTACCAAATGCAGACTGGTATTATGATTATACTGGAATTACTAAGGATAAGAGAACTAATTTTTATAAAACATTAGAAGAATTAGCTAGCAAGGATGGTTTTAAAGTAATTAATTTACAAGACAAAGAACCAACTCTAAAAAATAATAAAAATACAGATTACTATTTAAGAGATATAATGCATCTTGGAACGAGAGGATGGGTTGATATAAGTGAAAGGATTTATAAAGAATATAATCAAGGACAAATACCTGTTAACTAGTATAATAGTAACTTTAATAATAATTGCAGCAATATTAATAGTAACATTTACACCATTTAAACAAATACCATTCATTTACAATGAATTCTAATTTGAGGAGGATATTAAGATGGAAATAATTAAAGGGATTAAGAAATATGCTAATACTGATAGAATTGCTTTAAAATGCGATGGAGAAGAATTATCATATAAAGATTTAGATAAATTTTCAGAAAGCATAGGAGTTTATTTAAAAGAAATACATAAGGATAACACTCCTATAGTTATATATGGTAATAAAGATAATTTAATAATGTCATGTATGATTGGGGCATTAAAATCAGGTAGAGCTTATGTTCCATTAGATATAAGCTTTCCTTTAGATAGAGTTTCAAATGTAACTGAAGAAGTAAAACCAAAAGTACTATTTAACTTTAGTGATTATGATAAAGAGGTTTTTGGAGAAGGAATAAAAGTAATTAATAAAGATGAATTAGAAAAAATAATATGTGATAATAAAAATGAAGTATTAACAGAAGATTCATGGGTTAAAGAGGATGAAAATGCATACATATTATTCACATCAGGAAGTACAGGAAAACCAAAAGGGGTTCAAATAAGTAGTAACAACTTAGATAATTTTGTTGAATGGATTAGTGAGTATTTAAATATTGATGGAAGTGAAAAAGTTATAATGAATCAAGCTGCATATTCATTTGATCTTTCAGTAACAACAATATATCCAGGATTAACTCATGGAGCAACTTTATTTTCACTTTCAAAAAAGACTTTAGCAAACTATAAAGAACTTTTTAATCAATTTAAAGATTCTGATATGGCAATATGGGTATCAACACCATCATTTGCAGGGGTATGTGTAACAGAAGATACATTTAATTCAGAGATGTTACCTAAATTAGAGTCAATGATATTTATAGGAGAAGTTCTTCCAAAAAATTTAGCTAAAGATCTTAAAGAAAGATTCCCTAACACTAGAATAATAAATGGATATGGACCAACAGAAGCTACAGTTGCAATAAGTGCAAATGACATAACTTCACAAATGATTGAAGATTCAAAAAGCTTACCAGTTGGTGTTGTTATGGATACAACAAAAATTAGAATAATAGATGATAATGGGAATGATGTAGTAGATGGAGAAAAAGGTGAAATCGCTATAATTGGTAAATCAGTATCAAAGGGTTATTTTAAGAATGAAGAAAAAACAAAGGAAGTTTTCTATTATGATGAATTTAATGGTGAAAAATTTAGAGCGTATAAAACAGGGGATATGGCGTATCTTTTAGAAGGTAAAATATATTACTGTGGAAGAAAAGATTTTCAAATAAAGCTTAATGGATTCAGAATAGAAATAGAAGATATAGAAAATAACTTAAGAAAAGTTGATAATGTAAAAAATGCTGTTGTATTACCGATATATAAAGATGAAAAGATTGCATATTTACAAGGAATAGTTCAATTAGAAGAAAAAAATGACCTTAGTAATTTAAAAAATGGAGTAAGAATAAAAAAAGATTTAGAAAAATTTATTCCAAATTATATGGTTCCAAGAAATATTAAGATAATAGAGGAATTCCCAACAAATATAAATGGTAAAATTGATAGAAAGAAACTTATGGAGGAGATTTAATGACACAGTATGGAGATTATTTATATCTATACATATTATTATTAACAGCTATACCTGCCATAGTTTTAGGTTTATGTGGTAAGAAGATAAAAATATATGGAATGATTGCTACTATATTTATGATTTTTCTTATTATTGGTATTAATGTACAGTTAGGATTTTTGTGTACATTCATAATATGGGAATTAATAATAGTATATGGATATTTATTTATTAGAAAAAAAACAGATAGTATTATAGTATATAGAATATTTTTATTTGCTTCAATGCTACCTGTAATAATTAATAAAATATCACCGCATTTTGATTTAATAATTCCAGGTGCTAAGATAACTACTATAGGTTTTATCGGTATATCATATTTAAACTTTAGAGTTATTCAAATGGTTATTGAAATATATGATGGTGCTATAAAAGAAGTGAAATTATCTACATTTTTATATTTTGTTTTATTTTTCCCAACATTAAGTTCAGGACCAATAGATAGGTCAAGAAGATTTGAGAAAGATTTAGATAAGGAAATTTCAAAATCAGAATATATAAATGAATATTTAATGCCAGGAATAACAAAAATATTTTTAGGTATTTTATATAAGTTTGTAATAGCATTTTTAGTAAATACAATGTGGTTTACTAAAATACCAACAAACCATTTAACATTTGGTCATGCATATCAATATATGGTAGCTTATACTTTATATTTATTCTTTGACTTTGCAGGTTATAGTTTATTTGCAGTAGGTACAAGTTACATATTTGGAATAAAAGCACCAGATAACTTTAATAAGCCATTTATTAGTAAAGATATGAAGGAGTTCTGGACAAGATGGCATATATCACTTTCAAGATGGTTTGGAGATTATATTTTTTCAAGATTTGTAATAAGTTCTATGAGAAAAAAAAGATTTAAAAAGAGAGTTACAGCATCTCATGTTGCACAAATGATAACAATGATAACAATGGGATTTTGGCATGGATTAACATGGTATTATATAGTTTATGGTATATATCAAGGTGCTGTATTAGTACTTACTGATATGTATCAAAAAAAATCAAAGTTTTATAAAACTCATAAAAAGGAAAAATGGTTTCAATATTTACAAATATTTATTACATGGCATATAGCTGGATTTGGTCTTTTAATATTCTCGGGATATTTTGCGATAGTTAAATAATAAGGTTTAATTAAATGTTATATAAACTTAATATAAATTTACTGGAGAATTTTAGCTTTTAGTATTAAAATATAAATATATATTTTAAAAATAATTAAACTTTAATAAAAAATAAAGATTTGTATAATAGTATATAAGAGAGAGTTTAAAAATAAAGGAGAATTTAGATATGCAAGAACAAGTAATAGAAATTTTTGAAGAAGTAACAGGTTGTGATGAAATAAGAGACGATTTAGATTTTGATTTATTTGAAGCTGGTCTTTTAGATTCACTTGCAATAATTGAAGTTTTATTACAAATTGAAGAAAGATTAGGAATAAAATTACAACCAACTGATTTAGAAAGATCAGATATGGCTACAGTAAATAATTTAGTAGCATTTTTAGAAACAAGATAATATTAACTTTATAAAAATTAATATTTAAGTTACATAAAAAGAGATATTCAATTTATTGAATATCTCTTTTTTGACGCTTAATCTTTTGGTTATTTTAACTTATAGTTATTTTTTATTATTTTTAAGATGAGATTTTGGTTGCTTTTGTATTTCTTTTACTGATTCAATTTCAGATAATCTATCTGCCATACTATCAGTGTAATTAAATTCTTGCCAAGCTATATTATTTACAACTATATCATCAGTAACAGGGTTTGGAATCATTGTTATATCTCCATTTGGAGCTGTACTTATTAAGTCTTCATCTGGAAGATGATAGTCATCTCTTTCATTAGGAAGATATGCATGTTCACCAGGATTATTTCTTATTTTTGCTGAATCTACTTTATTTTTTTTCATAATTAATCCCTCCTCGTGTTTAGTTTCTCCATAAAGAAAAAATATATTAGATTTATTTAAAAATAAATTTATTTAGGCTTACTTCTAGTAAGCATTACATTTTATATGATAAAGTATTAATTATAGAAAACTTAAGATTATAAATATTTAAAATAAAGTGGTGAAAAGATTATGTTTCAACTAGAGGCTATTAAAAGTTTCAATGATTTAGAATTTAGCGTTTATGATTATGTTATGAAAAATAAAAATACAGTAGTATATATGAGAATAAGAGAGCTTGCAGATGAAGCACATGTATCAACAACTACAGTTTTAAGGTTTTGCAAGAAACTTGGATGTGATGGTTTTTCTGAATTTAAAATTAAGTTAAAAATGTATTTAGAAAATGAAGAAAATTTTAATGTGAAAAATGATAAAAGTATTATAGTTGAATTTTTAAATAGAGCAGATAGCAATAATTTTAAAAATGATTTAGAAAAAGCATCAATTGCTCTTAAAGAAGCTAAATATATATTTTGTATAGGTTTTGGTAGTTCAGGAGCTATGGCAAATTATGCTTCAAGGTATTTTGCAGGGCTTGGAAAATTTTCATTACCAATAACTGACCCTTATTATCCAACAGAAAGTGTTTATGTAGAAGGAAGTGTTACACTTGCCTTTTCAGTATCAGGTGAATCAAAAGCAGCTGTAATGCATACTAATAGAATGAAAAGTGCTGGGGGAAAAATTATATCAATAACAAATAGTAAAAATTGTACTATAGCAAGTTTAGCGGATATAAAACTTGCATATTATGTACCACAAGAAAAGTATGGAATAAATGAAGCAACAACTCAAATACCTGTACTGTATATAGTTGAAGATTTAGGAAAAAGAATGAAAAATTTATAATTTTAAAATAATTAAAGTGATAAAATTTTATATGTTTATTTAATTGAAATGTTTTATATAAAAAAGCATCTTATAACAAGATGTTTTTTTTATATAACAAATTATTTAAAAGATTATGTGTTTTTTATTAGTTCAAATATATTTACCTAAATTTTAAAAGGAAATATAATTAAGTCAATATAAGAAAGAATTATTTAAGGTATAGGTTATCTGTTATAAAATTTGTATAAATAAATTGAGAATAAATTATAAAAATAAATTGGGAGGTTTTAATTTGAGTAAAAAAGGATTGAAGATAGTTACAATAGGTGGAGGGTCAAGCTATACTCCAGAATTAGTTGAAGGAATTATAAAAAGATATGATGAGATGCCAGTTGCAGAATATTGGCTTGTTGATATAGAAGAAGGAAAAGAAAAACTTGAAATAGTAGGGAATCTTTCAAAAAGAATGGTTGAAAAAGCGGGAGTTCCAATGGAAATACATTTAACTTTAGATAGAAGAGAAGCTTTAAAAGATGCAGATTTTGTTACAACTCAATTAAGAGTAGGTCTTTTAAAGGCCAGGGCTAAAGATGAAAGAATTCCTTTAAGCTATGGATATTTAGGACAAGAAACAAATGGAGCTGGAGGACTTTTTAAGGCACTTAGAACAGTTCCGGTTATTCTTGATATAGCAAAAGACATAAAGGAGCTTTGTCCTAATGCTTGGCTTATAAACTTTACAAATCCAGCTGGTATAGTTACAGAAGCACTTTTAAGATATGGAGTTCATAAAAAGGTAATTGGAGTTTGCAATGTTCCAATAGGCATGGAGTTTGGAGTAGCTGAACTTTTAGGAGTAGAAAAAGATAGAGTAACAATTGATTTTGCAGGTTTAAATCATATGGTATATGGACAAAGAGTTTACTTAGATGGAAAAGATATTACAGAAGAAGTTATAAATAAAATGGTAAAGGGAGAAGATATACAAGGGGTTGCAAATATTGCATCATTAGGATGGGATCCAGCGTTTATAAAGGCATTTGGAGTGCTTACTTGTCCGTATCATAGATATTATTATAAGAAAAAAGATATGTTAGATAATGAATTAAAAGAGTTTGCGGAAGGAAAAACAAGAGCGGAAGTAGTAATGAAACTTGAAGAAAGGCTATTTGAACTTTATAAAGATGAAAATTTAGATGTGAAACCAGAAGAACTTTCAAAAAGAGGTGGAGCTCATTATTCAGATGTTGCATGTAATGTAATTAATGGTATTTATAATGATAAGCATAATATAGTTGCTGTAAACACAAAAAATAATGGAAAGCTTAAGCAATTTGATGATAATTCAGCAGTAGAAATAAGCTGTTATATAACAAAAGATGGTCCAGTACCAGTTGAGACAGTAACAGATTTACCAATAGCAGCTCAAGGATTAACATCACAAATAAAAGCATTTGAAAGATTAGCAGCAGAAGCGGCCTATACAGGAGATTATAATACGGCTCTTCTTGCAATGGTTACAAATCCATTGGTATCAGATGATATAAAAGGAAGAAAAATATTAAATGATATGTTAGTTGCTCATAAAAAATATTTACCTCAATTTAAGAAGGTTATAGATGCAATTGAAAAGGTAAATTTAGCAGAGTTTTAAAATTATAAAAATACTATTTTTTAAAACTACATGGCTTTATAAGGCTATGTAGTTTTATTTGTGTTATAATCATTATATTAGTTTTGACTAATTTAATTGAAACTTATTGATTGTACTGATATAATAACTTTGTTTTCTTAAACTTATGATAAAAAGTTAAGTACAAATGTTTATTTGGAGGAGAGAGATTATATGCCAGTAAGAATAGCCATCTTAGGTGGACCAAGATGTGGAAAAACTACACTGATACAACAATTATATGTTGATTTAAAAATAAGAGATTTAAATGTTGGAGTTGCGACTGAGTATAGTACTGATTACTTAAGAGATAAAGGTATGATAGAAACAATCGCAGAACAATATGGTATATATTTAGGACAAGCTCAATTAGAAGAAAGTTTAAATGAGTTTGATTATGCAATAACAGATTATGCTACATTTGTTCCATATATATATGCTAGATTTATGTTAGGTGATAAAAAGAGAACAAAAAAAGAAATAGAAATATTAAAGGATTTGTACATATTAGCATTAAGAGATTTACCAAAGTATGATTATATATTCTTTGTACCAAGAGAATTTGGTTATACACAAGATGGAGTAAGATGGCAGGATGAGGATTTAGCAAATGCCATAGATAAAGCTATATTAAGTTTCCTAGAAGCGGAAAATGTTAAGTTTGAAGTAATAACAGGTTCAACAAAAGAAAGATCAGAAAAGATTTTAGATAGAGTTGGAATAAAAGAAGTAGAAATAAAGGCAGCAATGCCACAAAAATAATATAATTATAAAGACTTATTAAAGTTTAAATTTAAACTTTAATAAGTCTTTTTTTATCATTAAATTTAATTTAATATACATAAAAAATAACATTTATTTAAGTCTAAAATTAATATGAAAGTTTAATAAATATAAGAATTAAAGTATACAAATTTTAACTGTTTAGTGATTATTTAAAAAATTTTAAAATAATAATACGCTTAGTGTGATAAAAGTTCTTAAATAAGTGTGAATATATAAATGAAAGTTTAGTGATACTGTATAAAGAGTTTTTAATTTTAAAAATAATATAGATAAAACTTTAATTATAGATTTCACACGAATTTGGCACAATAATTGCTATTTGTATTTAATACTAAGGGAAAATAAATTAAAAGTACATATATTATAGTCATATTGGAGGGTTTAGAAATGGAATTCAGAATTGAGAAAGATTCAATAGGAAGCAAAAAGGTGCCAAAGGATGTTTATTATGGAGTACAAAGTTTGAGAGGGCATGAAAACTTTAGAATTAGTGGATTAGATTTAGAAGAATCTTTCATAAAAAGCTTAGCTTTAGTTAAAAAAGCTTGTGCTATTACAAATTGTGAGGTAGGGGAGTTAAAAGATAACTTAAAAGATGCTATAGTAAAAGCTTGTGATGATTTATTAGAAGGAAAGTATTTAGATCAATTTATATTAGATCCAATTCAAGGAGGAGCTGGAACTTCAACTAATATGAATATGAATGAAGTTATAGCTAATATAGCAAATGAGTATTTAGGTTATGATAAGGGGTTACAATATCCAGTACATCCAAATGACCATGTAAATATGGGACAGTCAACAAATGATGCTATACCAACAGCAGGATTAATAAATTGTCATTTATTATTAAGAGAATGTATAGAAGAATTAGAAAAATTTAAAAATGCACTTTTAGTAAAAGGACAAGAATTTGAACATGTAATAAAAATGGGAAGAACAGAAATGCAAGATGCTGTTCCAATAAGTTTAGGTTCAGAATTTACTGCATATGGAAGAGCAGTAAGTAGAGATATAAAGAGATTAGAAAAAAGACTTGATGAAGTTTTAATAGTTAATCTTGGTGGTACTGCAATAGGAACAGGAATAAATGCAAATAAAGATTATATAAAAGAAGTTTGTATAAATTTAAATAAATTAAGTGGATTAAATATAAGACAAGCTGAGGACTTAGTAGATAGCACTCAAAATGCAGATACAATGGCAGCACTTTCATCAGATTTAAAAGTTTGTGCTATTAATTTAAGTAAGATTGCAGGAGATTTAATTTTAATGTCATCAGGACCAAGAACAGGATTTTCTGAAATAAATCTTCCAGCTAAACAAAATGGTTCATCAATAATGCCTGGAAAAGTTAATCCTGTAATGCCAGAATTACTTAAACAAATATCATTTCAAATAATGGGAAATGATACAACAGTAACTTTAGCAACACAATCAGGACAATTAGAACTTAATGCTTTTTATCCAATTATACTTTTAAATGTATTCCAATCAATTAGAATATTAAAAAATGGAGTGCGTACATTTACTGAAAACTGTGTTAAAGGTATTGAAGCTAATGAAAATACATGTAAAGACTTAGTTGAAAAGAGTATAGGAATAGTTACAGCTTTAGCACCTTCTTTAGGATATGAAAAATCTGCTGATATTGCAAAGAAAGCTCTTAAATTCAATAAGAGTGTAAGAGAAGTTATAAAGGAAGAGTTAGGACTTAGTGACGATGAAATAAAAAAAACACTTAATATAGATAAAATGGTTAGAATTAGTGGTTAAAGGTTTTAATTGAAAATTTATGATTTTATAAATGAAAGGAGCATAAAAAATGCTCCTTTTTTATTTATCAAGAATTATATCAGAGTTAAAAACATATATTGCAATTAACATAATTAGAATAAACTCTGATGGAGAAATATATAGATTAAGACTATCTTCAATAATATTTGTATATTCTAAAGCTAGTTTATATTCTTCAGGAAACAAGCCTTTTAATCTATTTTGAAGATTTAGGTTATCTAAAGAAATAAGGCTCATTCTATCATATATTAAATCTATATGAATATTAAATAAATTTTCAAATACAGAAATTTTAAAAAATTTCTCCATATTTTTATCAAATTCAATAAGTTTATTATTAGTCTCATCAAATGTAGCATAAGCAAAGTTAAATTTATAATTATCACTATGATGAGATATAACCTTAAGATACTCGTTTAAGATATCATTAAAATCTTCATAAGAAGCGTGCTTAGTTGATGAATGTATTTCAACTTGATTAATTAGAGTTTTATATGCTTTAAACATAGCCTGTTTTTGATTTTGAAAAGAGTGACTATTAACTTTACTATCCTTATCATATATAAAGTATCTATCCTTAGTTGGAAGTTTATCTAGTATTATTTTTTCTTCAATCAAAGGACGAGTAAGGTTTTCACGCATTTCTTTTGGAAGATCCGGACTATTAATTTTTATATGTTTTTTATTATTTATAAAATATTCAGTATATGAATTAGCGATAGCAAGCTTTACATCATTTCTAAGTTGTCCGACATTAAATGTGCAATTATAAGATAAAAAGCACAGCATTGCATTATAGGAAATATATATAGGTTTATTTAAATTAATACTTTCTTCTTTTATAAAAGTTTCAATTAAAGTAAGTTTTTCTTCTAGACTTCTTTCATTAAGACTTGGTATTTTTATTTTTATAGAAATTCTTCTTAAGAAAGTACTAAGAAGGGTTTCATTTATATCTTCGTTAGTTGCACAAATTATCCTAACATCAGATTTTATCTTTTTTGATACTTCACCAAATCTTCTAAAATACCCTGTATCCATAAATAAAAATAGCATTTCTTGTCCTTCGCTTGGAAGATTGTGTATTTCATCTAAAAATAATATACCTCCATTTGCTTTTTCAATAAGTCCAGCTCTATCTTCAGTTGCTCCAGTAAATGTACCTTTTTTAACTCCAAAAAGATGAGAGCTTAAAAGTTGTACATTATTTGCATAATCTGAACAGTTAAAGTGAATAAAAGGCATATCTTTATTAAAAAATGATACTGCATATTCATGCATAAGTTTTGCAAGCATAGATTTACCAGAACCAGTTTCACCTATTATTAATGAATTCATTCCATTAGGAGGATAAAGTATAGCTGTTTTTGCAAGCTTACAAGCATCTGTAAGAGATGGATAAAGATAGGAAAGTTTATCAAGTGATGATTTTAAATTAAAATCTATATTATTAGGATTTTTTAAATAATATTTTACTGGTCTAGAAGAGTTTTTATACAATTTTTCTTCTTTAACTAATTTATTTAGATTTTTGCTTATATTTGAACGTTCTATATTTAATTCATTACAAATATCTTGTGTAGTAACCCCATTACCTTTATCTAACTTTCTAATTGTCTCATAAATTAAATCAATTCTTTTCACCATTATGTTACCTCAACCCCATTATTGTATATAAGAGAATTCACTCTTATTAAAAAAAATAATTATGTATAAATTTAGTGTGCTATAAATGTAAAAATTTAAATTATTATGTATTATTTTAAAGCACACATAATATAAAATCAACAGATTATGAAAATGATATCATAAAAATTAGCTAAAATACTAGCCTTATAACTAATGAAAATTTATGGCATGATATTTGCTTATTGTTATTTGTACAAAAATAAATTAATAAAAATTTTATAAATTCTAAGGAGGAATTATCTATGAAAAAAATATTTTTATTTTGTGATGCAGGAATGTCAACAAGTCTTTTAGTTTCAAAAATGCTTGAAGTTGTAAAGAAACATAACTTAGACATTCATATTGAAGCTAATCCTTGTGTTAAAGCTCATGCAATGATTCAAGATGAAAGACCAGACTGTGTTCTTTTAGGACCACAAGTAAGATTTATGCTTGGAAAAATGCAAGAAATATGTGATCCATTAGGAATTCCAGTTGATGCTATAAATGCAGCTGATTATGGAGTTATGGATGGGGAAAAAGTATTAAAAACAGCTATAAAAATGATAAAAAAAGCTCAAAGCAAATAACTATAAAAAGTACAAGCTATTAAGTGAAAGAACTATAGTGTAACCATGGAGAAAATTAGTAAGTAACGTATATAAACAAAAGATAAAGTTATAAAAAGGGTTTAATAAAAGAGAGAGGGGAACTTATTATGAACTTTATAATGAAAAAGTTTGAAAAGATATTAATGCCTATGGCAGAAGTTATAGGAAAAAATAAATATTTAATAGCAATAAGAGATGGTTTCTTAATATCAACACCACTTCTTATTGTGGGATCATTATTCTTACTTATAGCAAACTTCCCTATTCCAGGATGGAATGATTGGGTAGCACAATTTTTAGGTGAAGGATGGGCAGCTAAACTTACAACTCCAGTTGCAGCAACTTTTGATATTATGACAATACTAGCTATAGTAGGTATTGCATATAGTTTAGCGAGACAACTAGATATAGATGCAATTCAGGCATCAGCTACAGCATTAGTTGCTTTCTTTATAGTTACACCTTATAAAATAAATTTTACTCCTAAAGAGCAAAATGTTGAATACATAGTAAAAGGTATTCCACTTGATTGGGTTGGATCAAAAGGATTATTCCTTGGTATGATTGTAGCTCTTGTTTCAGTAGTGATTTTTGCTAAAATTCTTAAAAAGGGATGGGTAATCAAGCTTCCAGCAGGGGTACCTCCAACAGTTGCAAAGTCATTTGAAGCATTAATACCAGCAGGTATAGTTATAATAGTATTCTTCTTAATAAATTATATTTTTGCAGCAACATCTTATGAAACAATTCATAATTTTGTATTTAATATGTTACAAGTACCACTATTAAAATTAGGTAATACATTACCAGCTATGGTAATTGCATATATTTTCTTACATGGATTCTGGTTCTTTGGAATTAATGGATCAAGTGTTGTTGGAGCTGTATTTAATCCAATATTAAAGGCATTATCAGTAGAGAATTTAGAAGCTTTCCAAGCAGGACAACCAATTCCAAATATAATTACAGGACAATTCCAAGATATGTTTGCTACATTTGGTGGAGCTGGAAGTACACTATCATTACTTATCGCAATAGTATTTATTTGTAAGAGTCAAAGGGTTACAAAGATTGGTAAACTTTCATTATTACCAGGAGTATTTGGTATTAACGAACCAATAATATTCGGATTACCAATAATGCTTAACCCAGTAATGTTAGTTCCATTTATGTTAATACCAACAATTAATATAATTATTTCTTATTTTGCAATGTCAAGTGGTTTAGTTCCATATACTAACGGAGTACAAATTCCATGGACAACACCACCAGTTATTTCAGGTTTCTTAGTGTCAGGATGGCAAGGTGCAGTATTACAAGTATTACTAATAATTTTAGGTATAATTATTTATATTCCATTTATTAAAACAATAGATAATCAATACTTAAAAGAAGAATTAGAAGCAGCAGCTAATGAAGATGAAGATGATGATTTAGATTTCGATGATTTAGATTTATAAAATTTATTATAAAAGTTTAGGAGGAAAGAAGAGCAATGGTTAAAGTATTATTAATATTAAATCATGTACAAGCTGGAATGGGAAGCGATGAAAATGCAGATTTACCACCAGCTGGAAAAAAATCAATAATAGGACCGGGAAAGATGATGGAGCCTTACTTTAAAGAAATGGATGGTAAGATAGTTGCTACATTATATTGTGGTGATATGTATTATCAAAAAAACGAAGAAGAGGTGAAAAAGAAGTTCTTAGCAATGGCTAAGAAGCTAGGTCCAGATGTAGTAATATGTGGTCCAGCTCTTCATTATCCTAACTTTGGAGAAATGGCAGGTGGACTTGCTGAAGAAATTAATAATAATTCCGATATACCAGCATTTGCTGCTATGTCAGCTGAAAATCCAGCAACTACAAAGTATAAAGATAGAGTTATTGTTGTAAAAACACCTAAAAAAGGTGGGGTTGGATTAAATCAATCAATAGAAAATATTTGTAACATGGCAATAAAGCTTGCCAATAAAGAAAATATAGAAACTTTAAAGAAAGAAGTATGTTTCTAATAAAAAAACAAAAGGGTTAAAACTTTAAATTTGCAGTATGAGTGGAGGAATAAATTATGAAATGGGCTATGATAGCTACTTGGAGAATGGCAGTTGAAGGGATTACAGAAGCATCAGAAGATCTTAAAAATGGAGGATTTGCAGGGGATGCAATAGAAAAAGCTATAAAGGCAGTTGAGGACTTTCCTTATTATAAATCAGTAGGATACGGTGGACTTCCAAATGAGCATTGTGAAGTAGAGCTTGATGCAGCATATATGGATGGAGATACACTTTCAATAGGAGCAGTTGCTGGAATAAAAGATTACAGCAATCCAATAAGTATAGCAAGAAAATTAAGTGAAGAAAGATTTAATTGCTTTTTAGTTGGAGCAGGAGCAGAAGATTATGCACACAAAGAAGGTTTTGAAAGAAAAAATATGCTAACTGATAGAGCAAAACAACATTATAAGAAGAAAGTAAAAGAAACTTTAGAAAAAGGCTTAAGCCCATATGACGGTCATGACACAGTTGGTATGATAGCTGTAGATAAAGAAGGTAAAATGGTAGCTGGAACTTCAACAAGCGGACTTTTTATGAAGAGAAAAGGAAGAGTTGGAGATTCACCAGTATCAGGTTCAGGATTCTACTGTGATAGTGAAGTGGGGGGAGCGTCAGCTACAGGTCTTGGAGAAGACTTAATGAAAGGATGTATTTCATATGAAATAGTAAGATTAATGAAAGAAGGAATGCATCCACAAGAAGCTTGTGATAAAGCTGTTCAAGATTTAAATGATAAATTAACAAGAAAACGTGGAAAATCTGGAGATCTTTCATTAGTAGCACTTAATAATAAAGGTGAGTGGGGAGTTGCAACTAATATAGCTGGTTTTTCATTTTCAGTAGTTTCAGAAGATGAGGAACCAACAGTATATGTTTGTAATAAACAAGAGAACGGAAAAACTACTTATGAAAAAGCATCAGAAGAATGGTTACAAGCTTATCTTGATAGAATACATTCACCAATAACATTTGATTAATAATTTTAAGGTAGCTAATATTTAGCTACCTTAAATAATATAGTTAAAATTATTTTAAAATGTAATTTTAACTATGTTTAGTATATAAAATAATATTTTATATTTTAAATATAAAAATAATTTATTATTAATTATTTAAGGAGATGTGATTTATGAAAGAGGTAAAAGATGATCTTAATATAAAGTTTAAAGAAAAAGTTTTAAGCTACAAAGATGAGCTTATAGAAAGTATAAGAAGACTAGTTAAAATAGATAGTATTGAAGGGGAAGCTAAAGATGATGCACCAT
Organism: Clostridium sp. TJA020; assembly: GCF_058310295.1. NCBI lineage: Bacteria > Bacillati > Bacillota > Clostridia > Eubacteriales > Clostridiaceae > Clostridium > Clostridium sp. TJA020. The sequence continues at coordinate 236,247 of NZ_JBZEFC010000002.1, read as the reverse complement.
TTGGTGAAAATCCTAAAAGAGCATTAGAAGAAGCATTAAAAATAGCAAAGGAACTTGGATTTAAAACAAAAAATATAAATAATGCTATTGGTTATGCTGAATTAAGTTTAGGAGAAAATTGTAGTGATGATTATATTGGAGTAATTGGACATGTTGATATAGTTCCAGTTGGTAAAGGATGGTCATATAATCCTCTTGATGTAACAGAAGCAAATGGAAAAATATATGGTAGAGGTGTTTTGGATAATAAAGGACCAATAATGTCAGTTCTTTATGGCGCAAAAGTAATAAAAGATTTAAATATACCCTTATCTAAAAAAATAAGAGTTATTTTTGGTACTAATGAAGAAACAGGATTTAAAGATATTCCTTATTATTTAAATTCAGAAAAACCACCTGTAATGGGATTTACTCCAGATTGTAAATATCCAGCAGTATATGGTGAAAGAGGAATACTTGATGTAACAATATGGAGTAATGAAATAAAAAATTATTATGTAGAAAATATTAAAGGTAATTTTAGAAATAATATGGTTCCAGATTTTGCAGAAATATGCATAAAGAGAAATGAATTTTTAAAAGGTGAAAGTACAAGTTGGGAAACAAATATAACTGAAAAGGTAAGTGCAAAAGGTAAACAAGCACCAGGAAATGCACCAGAGGTTGGGATAAATGCAGCTACAACTTTATGTAAAACATTAAATGGAATTGGAAGTTTTAAGGGTGAACTTGGCGAATTCTTTAAGTTTGTTCATAATAATTTTCATGAGAATCATTCATTAGAAAAGTCAGGAATAAAGTGTGAAGATGAAATATCAGGAAAACTTGTTATAAATCCATATAATATAAGTAAAAATGGTAATAAACTTGGAATATCAGTAGTATTTAGGTATCCAATAACTTATAAATATGAGGATATTATTGAAATAATAAATAGTATAAAAATAGAAGGATATGAAGTTGAAGTTAATAGAAGAATGGATTCAGTATGTTTTGATAAAGACCATATACTTCTTAAAGAATTACAAAAGGCATATGAAGGTGTTACAGGAGAAGATGGAACACCAGTTACAACTACGGGGGGTACTTATGCAAAAGTATTTCCTAATATAGTAGCTTTTGGACCATCATTTCCAGGTCAGAAGGGAATAGCACACAATAAAGATGAATATATGGATGTTAGTGATCTTTTATTAAATACAGAAATATTTACTAATGCTTTATATAATTTAGCTAAAGAGTGATAGTAATTAGATTAATTTATTATTTAAATATTTATTATTAAAATTTATAAACAAAAATAGTGTAAATGTTATCAAAAACTGTGATTAACTATTTTAGGTTGTGGATAATTTTTTATATTTATTTATGTTAAGAGATTTTAGATTTAAAATTTTTTGTTATTTAATTATATATTCTTATTAAATACAAGTATTATTAAAACTAATACTTGTATTTATAATTAGTTTTTTGAATAGAAATTTAATTATAATATGTTATTATAGTTTTATAATAAAAGCTATTTTTTAAAGTATTACTAATTTTTATATAAAATTTTATTATTATTTGAATGATTATTAATATTTAATTATGTAATAGTAACAATAAATAATTAATAAAGATATAGGCTATATTAATATCAATTGAAAATATAGATTAAAATATAATTTATAAATTGAAAGGGGATAGAGAAATGAATATATATGAAGAGGCGTTAAAGTTTCATGGAGAACTTAGAGGAAAGCTTGAAATTAAGTCAAGAGTTAAAGTTGAGAGTAAAGAGGATTTAAGTTTAGCATATACACCAGGAGTAGCTGAACCTTGTAGAAAAATTCATGAAAATAAGGAATTAGTAAATACATACACAAGAAAATGGAATACAGTAGCAGTAGTTTCAGATGGTACAGCAGTTTTAGGACTTGGAGATATTGGCCCAGAAGCAGCTCTTCCTGTAATGGAAGGAAAGAGTGTATTATTTAAGGAGTTTGCAGATGTTGATGCAATTCCAATAGTTTTAAATACAAAAGATGTTGATGAAATAGTTGATACAATAGTTAGAATATCACCAACTTTTGGAGGAATAAATTTAGAAGATATATCAGGACCTAGATGTTTTGAAATAGAAAAAAGACTTCAAGAAAAACTAGATATTCCAGTATTTCATGATGACCAACATGGTACAGCAATAGTTGTATTATCTGCTCTTATAAATGCACTTAAAGTTGTTAAAAAAGATAAAAAGGATATAAAGATTATTGTAAATGGTGCAGGAGCAGCAGGATGTGCTATAACAAAACTTCTTTTATCTTGGGGAGCTGGAAATGTTGTTATGGTAAATATAAATGGTGTTATTCATAGAGATATGGAACATGAAAGTGAAATTCATAGAGAACTATCAGAAGTTACAAATAAATATAATGAAAAAGGACATCTTAAAGATGTAATAAAAGGAGCAGATGTATTTATAGGAGTTTCAGCACCAAATGTATTAACAACTGAAATGGTTAAAACAATGAATAATGATTCAATAGTATTTGCAATGGCAAATCCAGTTCCAGAAATATTTCCAGAAGATGCTATAAAAGGTGGAGCAAGAGTTGTTGGTACTGGACGTTCAGATTTTAATAATCAAATTAATAATGTATTAGCATTCCCAGGAATGTTTAGGGGAGCTTTAGATGCAGGTGCTAAGAGAATAACAGAAGAAATGAAACTTGCAGCAGCTTATGCAATTGCAGACTCAGTTAAAGAGGATGAATTATGTGAAGAATATATAATGCCAAAAGCATTTGATAGAGATGTACAAATAAAGGTTGCTGAAGAAGTTAAGAAGGCGGCGATTAAATAAAATAATTAGTGATAATATTGAGTGTTTATCATAAATAATCATTAAATTTGAATAATTATTTAATAAAAAGTTAAAAAATATACAAATTTATTTACTCATATTAAATAGGATTGTATTATTTAATAGAAATCAATTACATTAAGTCTACATTTAAGATTTCAATATCTTAAATGTAGACTTTTTGCTTTATGGGGGAACATATGAAAAATAAAAAGATTCAAGCAATTATAATAGCTAGCGCTATGACTGTTAACTTAGTTGTACCATCAACTAATGTTTTAGCAGATGAATTAGGAAACAAGGTAGAAATTAATACTGTTTCTGAAAATACAGATATAAATAAAAATATATCTAGTACTATTTTGAAAAATAATGAAGTGAAAGAAGGTGAAAAAAATAATATAAATTTAAAAAATTCAGTTACGAACAAAAATGAAAGTATTACTAAAGACATTAGTAAAAAAGATAATACATATAAATTAGGTTGGAATAAGATAGGTGAAGATACATATTACATTGATACAGATGGGAATAAAAAGACTGGATGGCAAACAATAAATGGCATTAAATTTTATTTTGGACAAGATGGTAAGTTAAAAACTGGTTGGCAAAATATTGGTGATTCAAAATATTATTTTTGGGAATCTAATCAACCGGCAAAATGGTCAGGAACTCCTGTTGGAGCAATGGCTAATGATAATTGGATTCAAATAGATGGAGTATATTATAGTTTTAATAGTGATGGAAGGCTAAAAATAAAAGATATAGATTCAAAGAATGAATCAAATAAAAAATTAGAAGAAGACAATTTAAATACATTTATAAATAAAGAGTTAAGTAAGATAGATATAAGCAATGTAAGTGATGTATTAAATAATGAAGAACTAAATAAATATATTAACAAAAAAGAACTTATATCAAGAATAGGAGTAGATAGTTTAAATCAATTTAAAAATACTGATGATGTACATAAAAACTTTATGAATTGGCTTTTAAATAATAATGAAGCTATGGAATATTATTTAAGTGGTGGGCTACCATCAACAACAACTCAAGGTTCAATGGGAGCTTATCGTTATGAAAATAATTCAAAAGTAAATAAAGAAAAAGAAATAAGCGCATTAGAAGTTTGGTCAAAAATTTGGAATTTTGATAAGGAGTCACAAACTGGAATAAATTTAAAAATTGCTATAGCAACAGCATTAGAATTTGCAAGTCCAGTAAACACATGGCTTACAAATAAACCATTAGATTCAATATCAAGATACAATACTTTTAAAGATTCAAATAAAGAAGGAATACTATTTCCTTGCTTTAAAGATTTAAGTATAAAAGATTTAAGAAATGTAGTTAATGCAAAAATAACAGATGAAGATATAATATGGCTTAGACAATATGTAAAAGAGTTAACAGAAGGAAAAGAAGATAAAAAATTTAAATGGCAACATGATCATGTTCATAATCCAGATTTATTAAGTCAGGATAAAATAGCAAATATATGCTCAACAATACAATATACTAAAACAAACCCATATGGAAAAAGTATATTTGGAGCAGGATTTTATGGAGATAATCCAACAATAGAAAAGGTAGTTGAATATGGTGGAGTTTGTGGATCTATATCAAAGTTTAGTACAGCAGCATGTCAAGTATTTGGGGTACCTGCATATCCTGTAGGTCAACCTGGACATTGTGCATTTCTTCATTTAAATTCAAAAAATAATTGGCAACTAGGATATGATGTATTTGGATGGGAAAAGTCAGGTGGATATTATAATTCAATTCCATACATGTTAATAAATGAGGAGTTAAATTTAAATAATAATCAAGATGCATATATAAAATCTGAACAACTTAGAATTATTGCAAAAAATATTAATTCTAAAGAAATATCAGAAATTTTATTAAATGAAGCAATAAAAATTGAACCAATAAATTATATGGCTTTTGAAGATAAAATAAATATTATGATAAAAGATTCAAATACTACATTAGAGCAATATAGAGAATTAAATTTACAAATAATGAATAACTTTAAAAAGTATCCTCAAGTTATGGAAAATTTACTTATTAAAATTAGAGAGAAAGTATTAAATGGTGATAGAAAAGAAGTACAATATTATGTAAATAAATATGAACCAATACTTAGACAAGTTTCAGATAATAGACAAAAGCCTTATGCAAATAAGCTTTTAGGTGAAATGGTTCAAAACGGATTATATTTAGCAACGTTTAGTTTTGATGGCGTTAATGGAGGGAAGCTTGTTGGAGTAAAGAAAGGTATTGATGAATATAGTATTGATGGAGGAAAAACTTATAAGTTAGTTAATGAAGATTCACAAATGTTAAGTGAAGAAGAGATAAATAGTTTAACTTCTAAAAATGGAATATTAGTAAGAGTAAGGGGAAGTGAAAATCCAAATATAATTAAGATAAAAAAAGGTTCAAATATAAATATATCAATTAATGATGATGAAAACTTAATATTTGGTTTAAATAAAACTATGGAGTTTTCAAAAGATGAAGGAAAAACTTGGACTCAATATGATGGAAATAATTTAGGTGATTTAAGTGGAAATTTAGCATTATTAATTCGTAAGAAAGCAAAAGAAGATACATTAAGTAGTGATATAGTTAAAGTTAATTTTACGGATAATGAAGCTCCAAAAGGATTAATACTACATAAAAATATGAAAGTAAAAGCTTTTTCAAGTGAACAAAATAATTCAGATCAATCAGTTAATAATGCTATAGATGGAAATAAAAATACTATTTGGCATACAAAATGGGATAGAAGTGATAAAACACCATTTATAACAATAGAACTGAATAAAGAATATGACATAAAAAAGTTATCATATACACCAAGACAATCAGGAAATTATAATGGCAATATATCACAATATAATATATATACAAGTTTAGATGGTGAAAATTATACAAAAGTTAAATCAGGTTCATGGCAATCAAATAGAGAAGTTAAATTTGCAGATTTTAAGCAAACAAAAGCAAAATATGTAAAATTAGAAGTAGTAAATGGTGTTAATGGATTTGCATCAGCAGCAGACATAAGTTTATACACAGAATAAATTTTATTTATTACTTGTAATAGTTATAAAGGAAAAGTAAAAATATATAATACTTAAATTAAAAATAAAAAATAAATAAACAATAAAAGGGGCTTAAAATTTAAGCCTCTTTTATGTTTTAAAAATATTTTTTTAAGTATTTAAATATTAAAAAAATTAATTATAAAATCATTAACAATAGAATCCATTAACTGGTTCTAGATTACCAACTAATATTCTTATAAAGTCAATAAGTGCCCATATAAAAACTACAAAGGTTGTAATTCCAAAAGTAAAAAATCCTAAGAAAAATAATACTAAAAATATAATTCCATAAGTTGTATATCCAAGATAAAATCTATGAATTCCAAGATTACCAAGAAAGAATGCAAGTAAGGCAGCAGCAAGTTTAGATTTTCCTTGACCATTAACAGTATCATTTGCCATATCTTTTAATTTTTTTGTAAATGGATCTTTTAATGAACAACCACACTTTAAGCAAACTTCTTGTGTTTCGCTAGATACGGATTCTCCACAGTTACCACAAAAATTTTTGCAATCACCAACTTTTGTTCCACATTTTACACAAATTACAGCTTTTTCATTTTCAATTTTTTCTCCACAGTTTTTACAATACAAAATATTCACATCCAATCAATAATATATTCCATAAATATTATGATTAATAAGACATTATTATGATTACAAGATTAGTAATTATAAATGGTAGATTTTTAAATGCATTAAGTTTTAAGAAAAAGTGTATTAAAGATATTATTTTAAATAAGATAGAATACTTATTACTGATTAGCTTGCATTAAATTCAAAAAAAAAATTAGTTTAAATAGGGAACATATAAATAAAATTGTTAATGAAAGAAATGAAAGATTGGAAAATTAAAAGAATTGGTATATTTACGATAAATTAGAGAAAAAATTAAAATTAAATAAGGGTTTTTAAGTTATGTACATTGAGCCTGTAACTATGTTATAATCGAGGGTAGATTGTAATAATATAGATAACATAATTTTTAATATGGAAATAAAAAAGTACTATTAATATATAAGGAGGAAATATCTTGGCTGATTTTAAAAAAGAAATAGAAAAAAGAAGAACCTTTGCAATAATTTCTCACCCAGATGCAGGTAAAACAACATTAACAGAAAAATTCTTATTATATGGAGGAGCTATAAGACTTGCAGGTTCAGTAAAAGCAAGAAAAGCTTCAAAACATGCAGTATCTGACTGGATGGAAATTGAAAAACAAAGAGGAATATCTGTAACATCATCAGTTATGCAATTTAACTATGGTGGACACTGTATAAACATATTAGATACTCCAGGTCACCAAGACTTCTCAGAGGATACATATAGAACTCTTATGGCAGCGGATTCAGCAGTAATGGTTGTTGATGCAGCTAAAGGGGTAGAGGATCAAACAAAAAAATTATTCCATGTTTGTGCATTAAGAGAAATGCCAATATTTACTTTTGTAAATAAGATGGATAGAGAATCACAAGATCCATTCCAATTATTAGAGGATATTGAAAATGAACTTGGAATTAAAACATATCCAATGAACTGGCCAATAGGCTCAGGTAAAGAATTTAAAGGTGTATATGAAAGAGATAACAAAAGAATTATAGCATTTACAGGTGGAGCTCACGGACAAAAAGAAGTTGAAGCTATAGATGGTGATGTTGACGATCCTAAATTCAAAGAAATATTAGGAGAAGCACTTCATGAAAAATTAATGGAAGATATAGAGCTTCTTGATATAGCTGGAGATGAATTTGATGTAGAGAAAGTAAGAGCAGGGGAACTTACTCCAGTATTTTTTGGATCAGCTCTTACAAACTTTGGTGTTGAGCCGTTCTTAGAACATTTCTTAGAAATGACAACATCACCACTTGGAAGAAAATCAAGTATAGGTGATATAGATCCATTTGATGAAAAATTCTCAGCTTTTGTATTTAAGATACAAGCAAATATGAATAAGGCTCATAGAGATAGAATTGCATTTATGAGAATATGTTCAGGTAAGTTTGAAGCTGGAAAAGATTATTTCCATATGCAACAAAATAAAAAAATAAAACTTACTCAACCACAACAATTTATGGCTCAAGACAGAGAAATTGTTGAAGAAGCTTATGCAGGAGATATAATTGGGGTATTTGATCCAGGTATATTCTCAATTGGAGATACTATTTGTACACCATCAAAGAAATTTAAGTTTGAAGGAATACCAGCCTTTGCTCCAGAACATTATGCTAGGGTTAGACCAGTTGACACAATGAAGAGAAAACAATTCATTAAAGGAGTTACTCAAATAGCACAAGAAGGAGCAATCCAAGTATTTAAAGAACTTCATATCGGTATGGAAGAAATAATAGTTGGTGTTGTTGGTGTTCTACAATTTGAAGTATTAGAATATAGACTTAAAAATGAATATAACGTTGATATAAAGATGGAAAGATTACCATACAGATTTGTTAGATGGATTGAAAATGATGCTAACATTGATGTTGATAAGTTAAACTTAACATCAGATACAAAGAAAGTAAAAGATTTAAAAGATAGAAACTTACTTATATTCCAAAACACTTGGGGAATTAGCTGGGCGTTAGAGCATAATCCAGGGGTAGTATTATCAGATGTAGGAAAGTCAGAAGAATAGTAGTATAGTTATATATTAAAAAGTGATTTATTATATTACAGGTAGAATGTTTAATTTAATAAAAGTATTTTGATTGTCTTTTTCTTAAATATTAATAAGATTTTTGAAGTTTATTTTATTTAGATATATTAGAATTTTATTATAGTTATTATAAAATCAATGAAATACTAGAATCTTATTTAAATATTCTACTAAGTAATATAATAATCAATTATTGTAAATGATAGATAATATATTATTTAAAATTAATAGCTTACATTAAGTAGACTAGAAATTTTGGATGTTAGCAATAATTAAAAAGTAAATGTTTAGCTTAGAAATTTACAGTTAAATATTTAAGTTAAGCATGTTAGCTAAAGATAAGTTATAAATTACATAAATATAATTTAAGGAAATATAAATTATAAGAAGAAAAATTTTAAATATTAATTTTAATATTAATCAGCAGTTTATGCTACATTTTAAAGGACGGTAGATTACTATGAAAAAGATAAAAGTATTATCAGTTTTTGGAACAAGACCTGAAGGAATAAAAATGTGTCCATTAGTTAAGGCACTTGAAAAAGACGATAGATTTGAATCAATAGTATGTGTAACAGCACAACATAGAGAAATGCTTGATACAGTACTTGAAATATTTGATGTTCATCAAGATTATGATCTTGATATAATGGCTCACGGACAAACGATAGTTGATATATCAAGTAAAGTTTTAAAGGGAGTGGATGAAGTAATTAAAAAATGTCAGCCAGATATAGTGTTAGTTCACGGAGATACTTCAACAACTTTAAATGGAGCACTTGCTGCATTTTATAATCAAGTTCCAGTAGGACACGTAGAAGCTGGACTTAGAACATATGACATATATTCACCATTCCCAGAAGAAGCAAATAGAAAACTTACAGGTGCTATAACAACACTTCATTTTGCTCCAACAAAAACAAATAAAGCTAATCTTTTAAAAGAAGGTGTAGCAGAAGAAAAAATATTTATTACAGGAAATACAGTAATTGATGCATTACTTAGTGTAATAGATGATACATTAATGTTTGAACAGCCAATATTAAATGATATAGATTATAAAAATAAAAATGTAATATTACTTACAACTCATAGAAGAGAAAATTGGGGAGAGCCAATGGAAAATATCTTCAAAGCAATGATTAAGCTTATTGAAGAAGATGAAAGGGTAGAAGTTATATTCCCAATGCACAAAAATCCTGCAATAAGAAAGTTAGCTCATAAATATTTTGATGAATATGCAGGAAGAGTATTCTTAATAGAACCTCTTGAGTATGTTGAATTTGCAAATCTTATGTCAAGAGTTAAGCTTATAATGACAGATTCAGGTGGAATTCAAGAAGAAGCACCAACACTTGGAAAACCAGTAATGGTACTTAGAACAGAAACAGAAAGACCAGAAGCAGTTGAAGCAGGTACAATAAAACTTGCAGGAATTGAAACAGATAAAATTTATGAAGAAGCTAAGAAGCTTTTATTAGATGAAGAAGCATATAAAGAAATGGCACATGCAGAGAATCCATATGGAGATGGAACAGCTTGTATAAAGATATTAGATGTGATAAGCAATTACTTTTCTAAATAATTATAAAAATTACTCAATTAGATACCACCAAAAAGCTATAAATTTTGGTGGTATTTACAAAGTAGGAGGAATATAAATGGATAAGCTTTATTTAGTAATACCTTGCTATAATGAAGAAGAAGTACTTCATGAAACTAGTAAGAGATTACTTGATAAAATGAATACAATGATTGAAAGAGAATTGATACATAAAGATAGTAAAATTCTTTTTGTAAATGATGGTTCAAAGGATAAAACTTGGAGTATAATTGAAGAATTACATAATCAAAATGATATTTTTTCAGGAGTTAATCTTTCAAGAAATAAGGGGCATCAAAATGCGCTTCTTGCAGGTCTTATGACTGCAAAAGAATATGCAGATATGACAATATCATTAGATGCAGACCTTCAAGATGATATTGATGTTATAGATAAATTTGTTGAAGAATATTATAGTGGATCAGATATAGTATATGGTGTTCGTTCATCTAGAGCAACAGATACATTTTTTAAAAGAACAACTGCTCTTGGGTTTTATAAGTTTATGAATACACTTGGAGTTGATGTGGTTTATAATCATGCTGATTATAGACTTATGAGCAAGAGAGCTCTTGAAGGTTTAAGTGAGTTTAAAGAAGCAAATCTTTTTTTAAGAGGAATAGTCCCACTTATAGGATATAAGTTTTCAATTGTAGAATATGAACGACATGAAAGATTCGCAGGAGAATCAAAATATCCTCTAAAGAAAATGCTTACATTTGCTTGGGATGGAATAACATCATTTAGTGTAAAGCCAATTAGAATAATAACAAGCTTAGGATTCTTTATATTTTTCATAAGCTTTATTGCAATAATATATTCACTTGTTTCTAAATTTATGGGAAATGCACAAGCTGGTTGGACTTCACTTACTGCTTCAATATGGATGATTGGTGGAATTCAACTTTTATCTCTTGGAGTAATTGGGGAATATATAGGTAAAATTTATACTGAAACAAAGAGAAGACCAAGATTTATTATAAAAGATACATTAATTGATGGAAAAAAAGAAAATGTTAGAGATATATAAAGAAATAGGGGAGAGGTTATGGGAGAAGTAATAAAAAAAATAAAGGATACTTTCTTCAATAAACAATTTATATTATTTGTAATAATAGGTGTTATAAATACATTTAATGGAGTTGTTTTTTCATATATATATTCAAGCTTTTTAAATGAAAATGTAGCCTTTGTATTTGGATATATATCAGGGCTTGTTATATCTTATATTTTAAATAGTTATATAACATTTAGAGAGAGATTGGAATTTATTAAATTTATAAAATTTGCAATATCTTATATACCAAATTTTATAATTCAAAATATAATTGTTTTAATTGTATTCAATATGATGGGATTTGATAAGCTTATTGCTTATGCACTTGCTGCAATAATAGGGGTTCCTGTTACTTTTATATGTATGAAATTTTTTGCATTTAAAGAAAAATAAAAATTTAAATTAAAAATACTTAATAAATATTATTTTTAATAAAATTTATTAAAAGAGTTATGAAAATTAATTTTCATAACTCTTTTTTTATTTACTAATATTTTTAAATAATAAAAATAAATAAATAGTTAATAAATAGTTAATAAATAGTAAATAAAAATAATTGCAAAAAGAAATATAGGTGTTAAAATATAGTAAAAATAAAACTTATGAGGTGATATATGGTTAATATAGCAATATGTGATAATGATTTAAATGATATTAAAAAATTAGAATACATTTTAAAAATAATATCAATAAATAAAAACATAAAAATGAACATTGAAAAATTTAATCATGGTAAGGAACTTATGAGAGTTTATAAAAATGATGTAGCAAAATATAATGTTATATTTTTAGAAGTTGATTTGGATGATATTAATGGAATTGATGTTGCTAAATATATTATAAAGAGAGATAGATTTGTAAAATTTATAATTTTAAGTAGAACTAAGAAGTATGTATTTGAAGGGTATGAAATATTAGCAGTTAATTATCTATTAAAACCTGGAATTAGGGATAGAATAGAGAAAGAATTATTTAGAGCTCTAAAAATAGATAATGATAAAGAAAATTTTCATGAGATAAGTAAAAAAGGAATAAAAAAATTAATTGAAATTAATTCAATATATTATTTTGAGGTAAATCATAGAAAGATAAATGTATTTATGAATGATTGGCAAGTTGATTATTATGAAAAACTTGAAAATATAGAAAAAAAGCTTTCAGAAAGAGGTTTTATAAGGTGCCATAGAAGTTATATGGTGAATTTATCTAAAATAAATGAAATTATAAAAAATGAACTAATTTTAATAAATGGAAGTATATTGCCTATAGGTAGAAAATATAAGAATAATTTAATTAAAACATTAAATTATTATAGAAATTTAAGAAATGAAATTTCTTTATGATTTATATAAATTAGACTTTTTATGTAATTTATTACATTTAAAATGTAATTAAGTACAATAATGTTTTATCAAATTATAAAAAATGGTATAAGTTATTAGGGAAGGGTGAGGTCTTAAATATGGAAGGAACAAAAAATAAAATTTTTTTTTGGAAGTATTTAAAAAATATTATTTTTTATTTTTTAGTATTTATTTTTTTGTTAATAGCTTTATTTTCAATAATGGGTAATAAGGGAATAGGTGGATATAGATCTTTTAATATACTAACTGGTAGTATGAGTCCTAATATAAATCCAGGGAGTTTAATTATAACTAAAAAGGTAGATGTAAATAAAATAAAAGAAAATGATGTAATAACTTTTAAGGGGAGTAATACAAACAACGTTACTACACACAGAGTGGTTGAGGTTATTAATGATAAAAGTGGAAGAATTAAATTTCAAACTAAGGGAGATGCAAATGATGTTTTAGATCCTATGTTAATTGGACAAGATCTTGTTGTTGGGAAAGTAATTTGTTCAATGCCATATTTAGGATCAATTATTAACTTTATTATAAAATTTAAGTTTATAATTATGGCTTTAGTAATATGTTCATTAGTATTAAGTAGCATATTTGATAATAAAGTTAAGATTAAAGGGAATATATAAATAAATTTTATATATAAATATTTGAATTTTGGGAGGATTATTTTATGGGAAAAAAGAAAATTATAGGACTATGTTTAGCAGTAGGACTAATGGTTGGAGTTGTTGGAGGATCACTTGCTTGGTTTACTGATACTGATACAGTAACTAACAATTTTGCAACACAAGGAGATGGAACAGAGAATAACAATGGAATAGAGATACATGAAGACTTTGAGTCAGAATTAGCTCAACAAGCTTTACCTGGAACAAAGGTTAATAAAGATGTTAGGGTAGAAAATAAAGCTTCATACCCACAACTTATTAGAGTGGAATTTAAAAAAATTTGGCAAGATGGTGGAGATCTAAAACCTGAATTTATAGAGTTAGGATTTCAAAATTTAACTACAACTGGACAAGAAGGTAAATGGATTGAAGGAACTGATGGTTATTATTACTTTAATAAGGTTGTAGAATCTAATGGATTTACTACTGATCTTTTAGATTATGTTAAATTAAGTAAAAATATAGACAATACTTATAAAAATAAAAAATATGATGTTGTAGTTAATGCAGAAAGTATTCAAGCATCAAATGGAGCTGTAAGTGACGCTTGGAAGGGTGCACCAGATGAAATAAAAAAATTAGGTGGAACTTTAGAAAAATAATATAAATAATTTTATATATAATATTTAAAGGAGTGAAAAAATGAGCAAGGTTTTAAAGACTATTGTTATGTCTTTATCACTTCTTTTAATGATTGGAATAACGGGGGTTGCAGATGAACTTGCACCCCCTAATGTTGAATTAGAAGGAAATTCTGAAGGTATAGTGTATATTCCAGGAGATGAGCCTTTTTTGCAATTTAACAATATGATTCCAGGAGATAAAATAAAAAGAAGCTTGATAATGAATAACAAACATTCAGAAGAATATGAAATATTTTTAAGAGCAGAAAGAATTAATGAAAAAGAAGAATTTGATTTATTAGAAAAATTAAATATGAATATAATACATGATAATAAAGTGTTACATGATGGAGATGCAACAGGCGCTCCAAGTATAGAAGAGGATATATCACTTGGAGTTATAAATCCAGGTGAAAAAAAAGAAATTACTGCTGAGGTAATTCTTAATGGATCAGAAACAGGAAATGAATATAAGGGAAAAGAAGGTTCTGTAAGATGGATTTTTACAGCAGTAAGAACAGGAAATACAGATGATAATACAGTAAAGCCAAACTTACCTAATGATACAAATGGCAATATATCAACTAGACCACCAAAAACAGGAGATAATGGTATATTAAATTATTTATTAATAATTGTTATTGGAGCTATATTACTTGTAGTCATAAATAGAAAGGGAGGTAAGCAAAATGAAAAAAACTAAAATAATCATATGTGCGGCACTTGCATTTTCAATATTTTGCTCTACTGAATTAAGTACAAAGGTTTATGCTATGGGTAAAGAAGTTATTGGATGGTTTACAGATAGTGATCAAGTAACCAATAATTTTAATTTAGCAACTATTGATATAAATACAGATGAATCTTTTACTCCAGCAGAGAATTGGAATGGAGATAAGTATGAGAAAATAGTTAAAGTTAAAAATGAAAGCACAGCAAATGCTTTAATTAGAATATCTATAAATCCAAGATGGGTTGATGAGAACGAAAATTCATGGGCAGGAGATATTAATTTTATTCAGTTAAATTTTTCAGATAGTAATAAATGGGTGAATGGAAATGATGGGTATTACTATTATAATGAAATTTTACCTAAAGGGGATACAACTGATGAGATTTTAAATTCTGTTCAGTTAAATATCCCAAAAAATTTAAAAGAAAGATATAAAGGAAAGACTGTAATAATTGATGTAAGTTCAGAAGCTGTACAAGCAACCGAAGAAGGATATAAAGCTATATGGAAAAATTTAAATTCTGATATAGAAAATATGTTAAATGGATTATGCAAAGGGAGGTAAAGGTAATTTATGAGAATGAAAAGAAGAAGAAAAAACAAATTAGTATTAAAAAAATATGCCTTTATCTTAGGTATTTTAATGTGCATTACAGGTTTTATAACATTATTATTTTCAGAGTTTGATGTTTATGCAAATAATAATATAAAAACTTCTGAAAGCTTTAATGAAGTAAATGGAATAAAGTATCTTAAAACAGCAACTCCAACAGATGAAGAAGGAGTATATGAGATTACATTTAATGTAAAGGGTACTCCAACTACTGAAATAATTCCATCAGATATAGTTATGGTAATGGATACATCAGGTAGTATGAGAAATGATATGAAAACATTAAAAGCATCTATGAATAAATTTGTAGATGAAGTTTTAAAAATAAAAGATACAAGGGTATCAGTAATTGAATTTGCAGGTCCAAGTAATTACTATACAACAGGAAAAAGTTCAGATGCTAAATTAATTCAAGATTTTAGTAAAAATGCACAAACTATAAAATCACAAATACAAAAAACAGTATCAGGTGGTGGTACAAATGCTCAAGCAGCATGGCAATCTGTTAAAAATCAATTAAATAACGCAAGAAAAGAAAGTAAAAAATATGTTGTATTTTTCACAGATGGTATACCAACAGTTAAAAATGGAATTACGTCAGTTCAAGATACAAGGGTAGATAAAATAAGAGAAAAAATAAAACCAGATACTATAAATGCATATAATGAAGCGATAAAAGATAAAAGTGTAAAAGTATATTCTATAGGATTATTAGATAATATAAAAGGAGATAATTCAAATACAACAAAAAGAATGAGAGAATTATCTAAAGAAATTTTAAATGAAACTCAAAATGCTGGTACTTATTTTATTGAAGGTGGGAACAGTAACTTAGGTAGTATATATGAGGAAATAGCAAATAATATAATTACAGATATGTCAATGTCTAAAAACACTATTATAGCAGATGAAGTAACAAAAGAATTTGATATAATACCAAATTCAAATATACAAGTAATAAAACCAGGAGTAGATGGAAAAAAAGATGAAATATTAAATATAAAACCAAATATTGAGGGTAATAAAATATCATTTAATCTTGGTGATGTTGGAACAGAAGGAAGAATAATAAAGTTTAGAATAAAACTTAAAGATGAGTATTATGGAATAGGGGATGAAAAAATAAAAACAAACGTAAATGCAACAATGAATTACAAAGATAAAAATAATCAAGATAAAGAAATAACATTCCAAGTTCCAGAAGTTAATATTCCTTATAAACAAGGTTCAATAACTATAGAAAAAGAAGTAATAAATAAAGATGGCTTAAAAGCTCCTAAAGATGATAACTTTAATATATTATTAAAGGGAAATGGTAATAGTTATGCATTTAATTTAAAGGCTGGAGAAAGTAAAAAAATAAACTTTACATTAAAGCATAAAGATGCTAAAGTTTCAGATGAAAATTTAGCAAAACAGGATTTCTTAAATATTGGAGAATTTAATATTAAGGAAATAGTTCCAATGAATTATGAAATTCAAAGTATAACTGTCAATAATAAAAATGTAACTGATAATCCTAAAGTTACAATTAATAACGTGAATACAGATATAAAAATAAAAATAACAAATAAATATGTAAATGATAATTATTTCTATGATAAAGATGAAAAGAAGAATGTACTTAAGGTTAGCAAGTAAATTTAAATTATTAATAAGTGTAATATTGATAATTATGATAATTATAAGCAGTTTTATTTTAGTAAATAAAGTAAATAGTTATAAAAAAGCAAAGAACACCTATAAAGAATTATTAAATATAAAAAATGAATTAAATAAGAAAGATCAAATATTGCATAGTAAACTAAAAGCTATAAATAAGGATTATAAGATGTGGCTCCAAGTTGAAGGTACAAGTATAAACTATCCAGTAGTTCAAGGAGCGGATAATGAGTATTATTTAAATCATGATTTTAACAATAATATAAATAGTTCTGGAAGTATTTTTATTGATTATAAAAATGATATAAAAGAAGATAAAAATATAATTGTTTATGGACATAATATGAAAAATAAAACTATGTTTCAGCCACTTATTAATTTTAAAGAAAAACAATTTTTTGAGAAGAATAAATATATAATACTAACTGTTAATAATAAGGAATATAAATATGAGATATTTGCAAGCTATTTAATTGATGCAAATGTTGATGAATTAAAAATAAGTTTTTCATCAAATAAAGATTTTCTTAATTATATAAAAAAAATCAAAGAAAAAAGTTTATATAATAGAAATTTAAATATAAAAAATGATGATAAAATTATAACTTTAAGCACTTGTAGTTATGAAACTAAAAGTACTAGAATTGTAGTTTGTGGAAAATTAATAAAATAAAATAATTTAATTTAAAATAAGGTTGGATATAAAGTAATATCCAGCCTTATCTATTTAAGGTATTTATAACTTAAATAGAATAAAATTTCCAATTAAAAACTTTTCAACTTTTTTACACAGTTAAAATTTAACAATATTTGATAAATTATATAAAATATATATGAATTTATTAATTTAAGTTTAAATAAGCAAATTTTTATGTTAATTATACATATTAAGTTTAATAAAAAGAAAAAATAATCCTTTAAAAGTAAAAAAAGGAGAAAAAATATATTAAAAAAATTACAAGTTTCTTAACATTTAAAGAAAAATATAGTAGAATAACAAAGTAATACAAAATAGTATTAAAAAAATGTGAATTTATAATATATAATATGTTAAAAAAAGATAAATATTAATGGAAAAAGGAAGAATAAATTCATATTTATGTTATAATTTCAAAGGAAATGTAAAAAATACGGGGGAACTTAAATGAAAGAAGAAAATATTAATATTAGTGAAATCTTTGAAGCTCTTAAAAAGAGATACAAAATGATAATTGGTATAACATTAGCATTTACAATTATTGCTGGAATTATAAGCTTTTTCGTAATAAAACCAAAATATGAAGTTACAACAAAGCTTTTTATTGGTAAACAAGAAAGTAAAACAGAACAATATAATAGTAATGATGTAATGATGTATCAAAAATTACTTCAAACTTATGCTGAAGTTATAAAAACTGATGATTTAATAGAAAAAGGCTTAAAGAAAGCAAATGTAAGTCATGATATTAAAGATATAAATGATGTAGAGGCAAGCTTAAAAGTTACTCCAAGAGCTGATACTCAAATACTTGAAATATCTTATACTGGAACAGATAAAGATGAAGTTGCACGTGTAGTAAAAGGAATTACAGATGAATTCATAAAAGAATCAAAGCAACTTATTCCAAATGGAAATGTTAAAGTTATAGAAAAAGTAAAAGTTCCAGAAAAGCCAGTAAGTCCAAATAAAAAACTTAATATACTTATAGCTTTTGTACTTGGTCTTATGGTAAGCGTTGGATTAGCATTACTTTTAGAATTTATGGATAATACATATAAGTCAAAAGAAGAATTAGAAGATGACTTAGATTTACCTGTTATTGGTGTTATACCAGAGCTTGATGATGAAACTAATAATAGAGATGTAAAGAGAAAGAAAGGTAGAAGGTAGGTGGAAATATGTTAATAGTTGAAAAACAGCCAAAATCAATACCAGCAGAAAGTTATAGAACTTTAAGAACTAATATTCAATATTCATCTTTTGATAAAGAAATTGAAAAAATATTAGTTACAAGTTCAGAACCAGGAGAAGGAAAATCAACAACAGCTGGAAACTTAGCACTTGCCTTTTCACAAGATGAAAAGAAGGTATTACTTATAGATTGTGACCTTAGAAAGCCAAGTATTCATAAGAAGTTTAGAATATCAAATAATATTGGTCTTTCAGATGTTGTAATTGATAGTTCAAAATTTAGTAAAGCAGTAATACATCACACGGAACATCTTGATGTATTACCATCAGGTAAAATTCCGCCAAACCCTTCAGAGCTTTTAGGTTCAAAAGCAATGGAAAATTTACTTAATGAACTGCAAAAACATTATGATTTAATAATACTTGATACTCCACCAGTTCATGCAGTTACTGATGCTCAAATACTTTCAACAAAAGTTGATGGGGTTTTGCTTGTAGTAAGAGCAGAAAGAACTAAAAAAGATTCAGTTGCATCAGCAAAGGCATCACTTGAAAAAGTTAATGCTAATATTTTGGGAGTTGTGTTAAATGGTGGAGAAAGAAGCTCAGGAAAATATTATTATTACTACGCTGACTAGGAGGACAATATATGATAGATATACATTCACATATATTACCTGGAATTGATGATGGATCAAAAAGTATAGAAATGACTCTTGATATGATAAAAAGAGCAGAGCGAGAAGGAATTGAAAATATTGTAGCTACTCCACATTTTAGGAGAGGATGTTTTGATGTTACTTATAATGAAGTAAAAGAGTTAGTTTTAAAAATCAATAAGCTTTTGGAATCAGAAGGAATTGATATAAAGGTTCATTCAGGGCAAGAAGTATATTTTTCAGAAAGAATAATTGATGATTTTGAAGAAGGAATAATTGGAACAATTAATGATGGAAAATATATGTTGCTTGAATTTCCTATGAGAAAAATTCCAAAAGAAGCTACTGATTATATGTATGAACTTAAATTAAGAGGAGTTACTCCCATTATTGCTCACCCTGAAAGATATTCAGAAGTTATAAGTAATGTTGAAGTATTAAATCAATTCATTGATGAAGGATGCCTTTTTCAGCTTAATGCAGGAAGTATAAGAGGGGACTTTGGAAAAGATGTCAAAAAAACATCAGAAAAGCTTATAAAATCTGGAGTATATTCATTTATTGGAAGTGATGCTCACAATAATAAAAGTAGAAATACTGGAATACTTGAAGAGTCTCAAGAAGTATTTAAGAAAAATGTTTTATTAAGAAGTGTATTTTTAGAAAATGAAGTTAAGTTACTTAATAATGAAGATATAATTTATGAAGGAAGTAAATTAAAGAGAAAGAAATTTTTCTTTATATAAAATAAAATTATAAGGGGGAAGTGCTTTGGAGAGAATAGAAGTGGATAGTCAGGCTCAAGAAAAAGAATCTACTTTATATAACCTTACAAAAAGATTAATTGATATTATTGGTTCATCACTTGGGGTTATAGCTTTAAGTCCTTTGTTTTTAGTTGTTGCTATTCTTATAAAAAAAGAATCAGAAGGGCCAGTTATATTCTCTCAAGATAGAATTGGGAAAAATGGAGTTTCTTTTAAGATGCATAAGTTTAGATCAATGGTTCAAAATGCAGAAGAACTTAAAGAAAAACTTAAGGAACAAAATGAAATGTCAGGACCAATGTTTAAGATGAAGGAAGATCCAAGGGTTACAAGAGTAGGGAAATTTATAAGAAAGACAAGTATTGATGAATTACCACAGCTTATAAATGTACTTAAAGGAGATATGAGTCTTGTAGGTCCAAGGCCAAGCCTTCCTAAAGAAGTAAAAGAGTTTGAACCATGGATGATGGAAAGACTTAATGTAAAACCAGGTCTTACTTGTTACTGGCAAGTATCAGGAAGAAATAATATTGATTTTGAAGATTGGATGAAACTTGATATTAAATATGTAAGGGAACGTAATACACTTACTGATTTAAAACTTATATTTACAACAGTTTTTGTTTTATTTGGAGATGAGAATGCTAGATAGGGGATGGATAATATGAAAAAATTAAATATTATAGGATTAGGTTACATTGGATTACCAACTGCACTTTCTTTTGCATCTGCAGGTGTAGAAGTTGTTGGTACAGATTATAATAAAGATATAGTAGATACTTTAAATCATGGAAAGACAACATTTAAGGAAGATGGATTAGATGAATTGTATAAAAAAGCACTTAATAAAGGAATTACATTTTCTAATGAGTACTTAAGAACAGACAGGTATATAATAACAGTTCCAACACCATATATAAAGGAGACCAAGAAATTAGATTCAAAATATGTTATTGCAGCTGTAAATTCGGTTTTAGATGTATGTGAAAAAGGAACTATTCTTATAATAGAATCGACAGTATCACCAGGCACTATGGATAAATTTGTTAGACCGATAGTTGAAGAAAGAGGTTTTAAAATAGGTGAAGATATACATTTAGTGCATGCACCAGAAAGAATAATACCAGGTAATATGGTATATGAATTAGAATATAATTCAAGAACTATAGGTGCTGATAATGTAGAAATTGGACAAATGGTAAGAGAATGGTACAAATCTTTTTGTAAGGGAGATATAGTAGTTACAGATATAAAAACTGCTGAGCTTTCAAAAGTTGTAGAAAATACATTTAGAGATATAAATATAGCATTTGCAAATGAGCTTTCAAGAATATGTAGAAGAGAAAATATGGACGTTTATGAACTTATAAAAATAGCTAATAAGCATCCAAGAGTGAATATATTAACTCCAGGCCCAGGTGTTGGTGGACATTGTATATCTGTTGATCCATGGTTCTTAGTTGGAGATTATCCAGATTTAGTTAACATAATAAAAGCAGCAAGAGAGGTTAATGATTCACAACCAGATTTTGTTATAGATAGAATAAGAGATGTTATGAATGAAAATGGAATAACTGATATTTCAAAAGTTGGCTTATATGGACTTACATATAAAGAAAATGTTGATGACATGAGAGAAAGTCCAACTCTTCAATTATTAGAAAAATTAGAAAGATATTTTGTAAAGGGAATTAAGGTATATGATCCATGGATAGAAGAAAAGAAGTTAGAAAATCAATATAATAGCTTTGAAAGATTTTTAAATGATGTCGAGTTAGTTGTTATACTTGTAGCACATGATCATATAAAAGATAATAAAGAATTATTAGATAATAAAATAGTATTAGATACTAAAAATATCATTAATTTTGCTAAAAAAATATATAAGCTATAGGATGAATGAATTATGAAAGAAATTTTTATTATTGGATCAAAAGGAATACCTGCAAAATATGGAGGTTTTGAAACTTTTGTAGAAAAACTTACAGAGAATAAAAAAAATAACCAAATAAAATATCATGTTTCATGTTTGAGTGATAATTTTAACGAATTTGAACATAATAATGCTAGATGTTTTAATGTAAAAGTCCCTAATATTGGACCAGCTAAGGCTGTATATTATGATATAAAAGCATTAAAAAAAAGCCTTGAATATATTGAAGAAAATAATATAAAAAATTCGATTATATATATTTTAGCGTGTAGAATAGGACCTTTTTTAGGATATTATAAAAATAAGGCTAAAAAATTAGGTGTTAAAATTTACGTTAATCCTGATGGCCATGAGTGGAAAAGAGCAAAGTGGAATTATTTTATAAAAAGATATTGGAAACTTTCTGAAAAATTAATGGTGAAAAACGCTGACTTATTAATATGTGATTCTAGAAACATAGAAAAATATATAAAGGAAGATTATAAAAAGTATAATCCAAATACAACTTTTATAGCGTATGGTGCAGATATGAATAAATCTAAATTAACTGATGAAGATGAGGTTTTATTAAAATGGTATAAAAAAAATCAACTTAATACTAAAGAGTATTATTTAGTTGTTGGAAGGTTTGTTCCAGAAAATAACTATGAAGTAATGATAACAGAGTTTATGAAATCGAAGACAGATAAAAACTTTGTATTAATAACAAATGTTGAAAAAAATAAATTTTATGATGATTTAAAAGAAAAAACTGATTTTGATAAAGATAAAAGAATAAAATTTGTTGGGACTGTATATAATCAAGAATTGTTAAAAAAAATAAGAGAAAATGCTTATGGATATATTCATGGTCATGAAGTAGGTGGTACAAATCCATCATTACTAGAAGCTTTAGCAAGCACTGACTTGAATTTATTATTAGATGTAGGATTTAATAGGGAAGTTGGAAAAAATGGAGCGGTATATTATTCTAAAGAAGAGGGAAGTTTATGTAAATTACTTAATAATCTAGAATATATTTCAGATGATGAAATAAAGAATATATCATTAATGGCAAAAAAAAGAATAATTAATAATTATACATGGGATATTATTGTAAATAAATATGAGGATACGTTTTTTAATTAAATATGAAAGATGTGAGTAGTTTCTAATGAAAATAAAAAATATATTTAAAATTTCAATTTTTAAATCTATTTGGTATTCTATTAAATTTAAAGGAAAAATATTTGTTGGAAAAGGTTGTAATATAATTATAGCGAAAAATGCAAAAATAAAAATTAATAATGGAATTTTAAAATTAGGAATTTCGTATAACATTCCTAATAAAATGATATTACAAATAGAAAAAAAAGGATTATTTATAGTAAATGGTAATGTTTCTATAGGAAGAGGATGTAAGGTAGTTATTGGTGAAAATGCTGAGATGGAAATAAATAATAATAGTTATATAAATGAATGTTCAAAAATTGTATGTATGAAAAAGATAAGAATTGGTGAAAATTGTGCAATTTCTTGGAATGTTAATATATTGGATACTGATTATCATTTTATTATAAAAGATGGAGTAATAAAAGAAAGGGAAAAAGAGGTAATTATACATAATAAAGTATGGATTGGATGCAATTCAACAATTCTAAAAGGTACTGTAATAGGAGAAAATAGTATAATTTCAGCTAATTCTTTAGTTAATACAATTATACAAAATAATATTTTGTTTTATAATGGAAAACAAATTTCAGGTTATGATTGGAAGATATAAATTATAAGCCAGGAGATTAAAATGATAAAAAAAGTATTTAAAATTATTAGAAAAAAAGGATTAAAGCAACTAATTAATATAATTTTAAAAAGATTAAAAATTTATATTGAAAGCTATATATATAAGTTTAAAAAAGATAAATATACATATTTGAATTATAATACAAATAAAAAAAGATTATTAAGAAATAATTATGAAATAAAAGAAATGTTCAAAAATGATGGGAATATTTTAAATGCAGCAGATAAAATAATTAATCATAAGTTTAATTTTTTGGGAATGAATTATTTAAATATAGGAAAAAATATTCTTTGGAATAGAGATTATATTAATAAATTTTCGTGGAAAAATAATTATTATAAAAAAATAAAAATTGTAGATAAAGATTATAATGCTGATGTTAAGTTACCATGGGAGTTATCAAGAATGCATCAATTGGTTATTTTAGGACAAGCGTATATTATATCAAATGATGAAAAATATACAATTGAGTTTATAAATCAATTAAATTCATGGATGAAAGAAAATCCATATAAGATGTCGGTAAATTGGACTTGTGCAATGGAAGTTGCAATAAGGTCAGTAAATATAATTATCTCTCTAGAATTATTTGAAGATAGTAAATTATTAAATAAAGATTTTAAATATTTAATTAATGATTTATTGTATAAGCATGGAAGCTTTATATATGAAAATTTAGAAATAGTTGATGGAGTCAAATCAAATCATTATTTAGCTGATATATGTGGGTTATTTTGGTTAGGAATATATTTTGGACAATATGATAATAAAACAAAAGAGTGGTTTGAATTTGGGTGTAAAGAATTAGAAGTAGAAATATTAAATGAGACCAATAAGGATGGAACAAGTTATGAAGGCTCCACTTCTTATCATAAATTAGTTACAGAAATGTTCTTATTTAGTGCGATATTTGCTGAGAAAAATGGATATTATTTCTCAAAAGATTTTAATGATAGATTAAAATTGATGATAGAATTTTTATTTAATATTTCAAAAGTAGATTATACAATACCATTATTAGGAGATAATGATGATGGAAGATTTATAATTTTAGAGAAATATTATTCAAGTAAAAAGTATTCAATAAAATATCTTATTGCCTTGGCATGTGGGTATTTTGGTTGTAAAGATGTAAATCTAAATATAAAAAATATAGATTCATTTAAATTTGTATATGGAAAAAAGGAAATTAAAAATAATTGTCAATTCATAAGAAATAATTGTTATAAATATGGTGGATATTACATGTTAAGAAATGAAAGAATTAATATGATAATTAGATGTGGAGAATTGTCATTTAGAGGTCAAGGTGCACATAGTCATAATGATCAATTGAGTTTTGTATTGAATATAGATGGAAATGATATATTTATAGATCCAGGAAGTTATGTATATACTTCAAATTATGAGTTAAGAAATAAATTCAGAAGCACATCCATGCATAATACAGTTTTGATAAATAATACTGAACAAAATGAAATAGATTTTGAAATTTTATTTGCGCTTAAAGAAAGAACATATTCTAAAAAGGTATTTTTTAATGAGTATAAGTTTATAGGAATCCATGAAGGATACAAAAGTGCTTATGGATTAATTCATAAAAGAGAAATAAATTTAAATAAAAATGAAATAAATGTAATTGATGAAATATTAGGAGAAAATAAAGAAATTAAAAAAGTTATTTTAAATTTATCACCAAATGTAGAATTGAAAATAATAGATAATGAGATAATTATAAATTCATATATTCATATAATAACGGATTTGGAATTTTATGTAAATAAATCTATGATGTCAGAATCATATGGCGTTTTAAATAAAAATAAACAAATAATTTTTGAAACTAGTTTAAATAAATTTAAAATAAAAATAAAAATATAAAAAGGAATTGTTATTATGAAAAAAAACTTGATAAATAAATTACTACAACCTTTAAAATATGTATATAAAAGTATTCCAGATTATTATAGATATGGACGAATATATAGAAAAAGATATAATGAACTATGTTCATTTGATGAAACTTTATCAAGAAATCAAGTTGAAAAATTACAATTAGAAAAATTACAAAAACTAATTAAATATTGTTATGATAATGTTCCATATTATAAAGAATTATTTTTAAAAGAAAATATTATTCCAGAGGATATAAAAAATATAGAAGATATAAAAAAGATTCCATATTTAACAAAAGATATTATTAGAGAAAATGCAGAGAAACTAATATCTAATAAATATGATAAAAATAAAATTTCTCCAGTAGTAACAGGTGGAACTACTGGAGTTCCTCTAAAATTATATATGGATAAAGGTTATGACAAAGATAATGAGTGGGCATATACAACATATATATGGAAGGAAATAGGATATAGCCCTTTTAAAGTGAATAAAAGTGTGATATTAAGAGGAAATAAACCAGAAGGTGAATTTTTTGAATATAGAGGAAGAGATTTAATACTATCAGGATATGATATGAGTGATGAAAATATAGAAAAGTATGTGAACCTAGTAAATAGATTTAATCCAGACTTTTTTCAAGTATATCCTTCATTTGCTTATGAATTTGTTAAATTAATAAAGAAAAATAATTTAAAAATAAAAACTAAAATTAAAGCAGTAATATCTGCTTCAGAAAATTTATATAGTTTTCAAAAAGACTTAATTGAAGAGGTATTAAATTGTAAGGTTTATACTTTTTATGGGCATACTGAACATTCAGTATTAGCAAAGCAATGTCTTAAAAGTGGAAACCTTCATTTTATTCCCCAATATGGTTATGTAGAAATAATTAATGAAAACAATGAATATGCTAAAAATGGTGAAGCGGGAGAAATTGTTTGTACAGGATTTAATAATTATGTTATGCCATTATTAAGATATAGAACAAATGATATTGGAGTATATATTGAAGAAAAATGTGAATGTAATAGTAATTATAAAAGTATTTCTAAAATTGAAGGAAGAAAACAAGAATTTTTTGTTGATAAAAATAATAAAAAAATTTCATATATTTATCAAGATGTCCCATTATGGGAAATAAAAGATAAAATAAAAGCATACCAATATGTTCAAGATGAAAAAGGAAAACTAATATTAAAAATAGTTTCTAATGAAGAAATATCAAATAAGCAAGTTGAGTTAGTAAATTCAGTATTTAATAAATATTATTCAAATATTGAACTAAAAATTATATTTACAGATAAATTAGAAAGAACTAGAAGTGGTAAATTTAGATATCTTATACAAAATATTAAGTAAAAATAAGAAGTTGAGGGAATAAATATGATAATTCAAATTGGACCATATCCGCCACCAGTAGGGGGAATATCAATTTATATAAAGAGATTAAAAGAAATTTTAGATAAATTGAATATAGAAAATGAAGTATGGACTAATACTGATGTAAAAGAAAAGTATGGAATTAAAGTATATAGGAATAGAGAGATATTATTTAAAGTTTTAAAGTACAAGAAAAATATAGATATTATACATATAAATCAAGCTGGAAGAAAAAATAAAATTTATTTTGGAATTTTAAATTTGTTTTTTGGGAAAAAAATAAGAAAAATAATAACTATGCATGGAGATTGCACAGATCTTTTTGACGGATTTTGGGGTAAAATAGCAAAGTATACTTTAAATACATTTGATGTTATTATTTGCGTAAAAAAAGGAGATAAAGATTTACTACAAAAGAATGGAATAAGCACATGTATTATTGAAGAAAATGCCTATATAAATCCAATAAAATTTGAAAAATTACCAAATAAAATAGAAGAATTTATATTAAAAAAAGATTTTATTATTTCAAGTAATGCATCTTCTTTAGATAATTTATATTCAATTGAAGAGATAATAATAATGGTTTATAAATTAAAAAAGATATATTTTAATAAAAATATAGGTTTAGTATTCTTAATTCCTCAGATTGATGATATTAAAGAATTTAAAAGATTAAATGATATTATTAAAAAATTAGGATTAAAAGATGATATTTTATTATATAGTGAAGAAAAAGTAGAATTTTCTTCATTAATTTTAAAAAGTGATTTAACTATAAGAGCAACAAAAGAAGATGGATATGGAGTTTCTATACCAGAATCTATTAGTTTAAATACTCCAGTTTTAGCAAGTGATGCATGTAAAAGGGCAGAAGGAACAATTTTATTTAAAAACTATGACTATGATGATATGTTAGAGAAGACTAAAAATATTATTGATAATTATAACTATTATTTAAGAAAAGTAAAAAAAATAAAAATAAAAGATGCAAGTGAGACTATATTAAATCTATATAAAAATAAAGGTCAATAATAAAGAGGTAAAAATGAATTCAAATAATAATTCAAAAGGAAATTTAATAAGAAAAGCAACTATAATTTATGTTATAGGACAATTTATTATGAAAGGTGTTAATTTTTTCTTAATACCTTTATATACACATAAATTAGGAACTGTTGGATTTGGACAATTATCATTAATAGATATGATATATTCTTTTGCAACTATATTTATAACTATAGGAATAGGATCAGGATATACTAGATTTTATAATGAATATAAAAGTGAAGATGAAAAAAGAATATTAAAAAACACAACAATAACTTTTGCAATAGTTTTAGCGGTTATAATAACAATTTTAGGAACTATATTTTCTCCAGTATATTCTGAAAGCCTGTTACATATAAGTAATTCTAATTTTTTAATGTTTTTATTGCTGGTAAGGTGTGCTACAGATCAAATAATATATATATTATTAATAGAGTATTCAATGACATATAATGCTAAAAAAGTGGTAATTATAGAAACTTTGAAAGTTATATTAAGTACAATTTTAATAATAATATTAATAAATATTTTAAAAAACGGAGTTATGTCTATATATATGGGATATGTCATTGGCAATATTCCTATAATGATATATTTATTTATAACTCAAAGAAAATCTTTTGAAATTACAATTAATAAAAAGATGTTGCAAGAAATGTCAAATTATAGTATACAATTGATTCCATCAGGATTATCAAGTGTAGTATTAAATTTAGCAGATAGATATGTTATAGAGTATTTTTGTGGTTTATCAACTACGGGGATATATTCATTGGGATATAAGATAGGAATGCTTATAGATCCAATTTTTATAGATCCATTTAGAAAAACATTCACTCCTTTTAAATTTTCGGTTTGTCATGATAGTGATGCAAGTGAAAAACTATCATCTAAATATGAAAGTTATAATATTTTAGGAATAGGAATTGTGTTTTTAATATCAATATTTAGTAAAACTCTTATAGGAATAATTTCTACTCCAGATTTTATAGATGCATATAAGATAATACCATTAATATTAATATCATATTTTATATACGGTAAATCGCAATTTTATAGTTTAGGAATGCATGTATCAAATAAAACATATTACGATGCTTATGTGATGATAATTGGAGGAGTATTAAATATTATACTTAATATCATTTTAGTTCATTATTTTGGAATGTATGGTGCAACTATATCAACAGTTATATCATATTATATTATGAATATTTTATATAAAAAAGTATCTGATAAATTATCAAGTTATGAGTTTAAAACAAGTAAAAAAACAATATTTATGTATTTAATAACTATAATAATGTATGCAATATATTTTACTTTAACATTATTTATTAAAAGTTCAATATTAGAATTTTTGTTTGAGTGTATAATTGCATTTTTATGGATTTTCCTAGTAGATAAATTAAAGATAATAGCTGTGAAAAGTATAGTTATAAATATATTTTCAAAATATTTAAGGAGATAGTAATGAAAGAAAAATTAAAATTGTTGACCTTTGATACACAGTCTGCAACTACACTTAGCTTAATTAGAAATTTGGGACAACAAGGAATAGAAATATTATTAGTAAAAGACAAAAAAAGTAGTATAACTAGTTTAAATGAAAAATCAAAATATATAAAGGAAATAAAGAAAATAACATGGCATGATAATGATGAAAAACAATTTATATATGATTTAATTAATATAGGTAAAAAAGATGCATATATTATTATTGCAGCTGACGATAATATTAATAGTATAATATGTAATAATTTTAGTGTTCTTAATAAATATTTTAAGTTACCATATAAAAATGCTGATATTATAAAATCTAATATAGATAAAAAATTATTCTATAATTTAATGAAAGAAAAGAATATAGTGATACCTAAAACTATTTTTGTAAACAAAGAAGCTGATTTAGTATATATTAAACAAAATTTTAAATTTCCAATAATATTAAAGCCAAATAAAATGTATAATAAAATTTTTAGAAATATATTTGGTGATAAATATTATAAAATATATTCTTATGAGGAGTTACAATCTTTCAAAAATGACATTTTAAAATTATATGGAGATTTGATAATACAAGAGTGTGTTAATTATAAAAAGTCGCTTTGTGTCTATGGATTTTTCAATAATGAATTTAAGAAAGTTAATGTACTAAAGAAAGATCTATTAGGAGAAGGTGGAACTACAGTATTAGGGCATTTAGTAAATGATGAGGATATAGTTTATATAAGCAATAATATATTGAAAAGTATAGACTATAATGGTTTTGCAGAATTAGAATTTTTGTATGATGAAGATAATAAAGAATATAAGTTGTTAGAAATAAATACTAGGCCGGTTCAATGGTGTAGTATAACAAAATATGTTAATAATTCATGTGAAGTATACCCATTTGATGAAAGTAATAAATTAAAAGCAACAAATAAAGATATATATATATATTATGAAAGTGGATTAATAGAATTATATAAACAAAAGAAAATTTCATTAAATAAATTTTTGAAAATAATGTTTGGATATAAATATAAATCTATGTTTTCAGATTATAGAGATTTAAGACCTACTATTAGATATAAATTAAGGTGTTTAAAACAAATATTAAAATAAACTAAGGCAGGAAAATGTAATGAATATATGTAAATGGTATAATGATGCGAACTCACCAGTTGTATTTATGATAGATGATTTAGCAAATGTATGGGTTGATACTAATAATAATGGAGAGATTGATATAGAAGAAGATTGGGGATATGCAGGATTTTCTGAAAATTCTTCATTTAGATATTTAGAAAATAATATTCTTAGGGATTTTAAGAATATAAAAGTTACTTTTTTTGTTCCAGTAGGTAATAGAGTTGGAATGATAGAAAATCCTTATATAAAATCAATA
Source organism: Clostridium sp. TJA020 (assembly GCF_058310295.1). Taxonomy (NCBI): domain Bacteria; kingdom Bacillati; phylum Bacillota; class Clostridia; order Eubacteriales; family Clostridiaceae; genus Clostridium; species Clostridium sp. TJA020. The sequence goes on along the minus strand of NZ_JBZEFC010000002.1, from coordinate 205,052 downwards.
TCAAGACCAATTAATAATTCAAATAAAAGTAAAGAATTTTTTAAAAAAATAAATGATAGTACAAAATTTGAAATAGCATACCATGGAACTGATCATGGAAGAGTTGGAAAAATAAATGAAGATTTTATACAGGAATGGGAACTATTCAATAGTGTTGAAGAAGCCAATTTAAAAACTAGAAAAGGAATTGATATTTATATAGATACATTAGGAAAAAAACCATTAGGTGGTAAGTACTGTGGATATATGAGTAATCAATTTTCAGATTGTAGTATAGATGAATTGAAATTTTTATGGTGGTGTAGATTCTGTAATTTAGATACTCAGGCTGCATCAAAGGAAAATAGATTAATTAAAGAATTTCATGGAATAGATACAAATTTTATTACTAATAATGATATAAAATTTTTTGGAAAAAACAATATTATAGATATTCCAACAACAGTTAATGGTGGATTGCTTACAGGTATATATTCAAGAAATGGGAATTTACCAAAAAAAATATTAAAAACTTTATTTCCACAAATTTTATCAAGAAAAAAATTGAAAATTATAGATAGTTTAATTGAAAATAAATTAATAATATCTATACAAGAGCATATATCTCCAGCTAGAGATGATGGTAGAAGGCAAACTCCCAATATATATGATGATAAAAAAAGCTTAGTTAATATATTTAAGTATTTAAAAAATAAAAATATATGGAATTGTACATGCAGTGAACTTGCTTCTTATGTATATTATAGAGAAAATATTAAATTTGAGATAGTTGAAGATGGTTTTGATACAAATTTTAAAATGTTGGAAAAATATGAATATAGATTTATTACTATAAAAATTAAAAAAGTAAAAAGTATAAAAACACCTTCTGGAAAAATTATAAAGGGAATAAATGGGATTTTTAATATTCCATTAGAAAATGGAATATATAAGTATGTAGATTAGATATAGTAATAATAATTTATTGGGAAGAGGAGATTTGTTTGGAAAAAATTAATTCTGATATAGATGCATCTAGTAAAAGTTTATCAAAAATAATGTTTTGGATAATTATTTCGATAATGTTTTTTAATGATGTTATAAGAGAAACAATTTTTGGACATAATATATTTTCAAAATATAATATTATTTATATAATACTAAGTTTTATTTTATTTTATAAATTAATTGTTTACAAAAGATTGAAAATAGTATGGATTATAATATTATTCTTTTTTTGGAGTATTGGAATAGCATTTAATAATAATTTTGATTTAATAAGTAAATTTAGAATAATATTTTTTCTTATAATTCCATTATATTTTTGTGTTGATAATTTTATTACGATAAAAAGTATAAATAGATTTTTGAAGATTTATAATAAAATAATAATAGTGTTATTATTGTTTGGAACTATAGATTTTTTCTTGGATGGAAAGTTAATGAATTATGTTATATCAATATTTAATAGATATCCATTGAAAGATTTAATGTATGAAGAAAGAAGTTGGGAAGTATACAGATATTATTCAATTATTGGACATCCACTAACCAATGCAACATATTTTCTTTTTTATCTTATTATTAATTTTACATATGGAATAAAAGATAAATTTGTAACTAATAAAGCAGTTATTATAATTGTTGGGTTATTAGGACTACTTATTTCAGGAAGTAAAACTGCAATTTTAATAGGGCTAGTTTACATTATATTAATGTATGGACTTGGCGGAAAGAAAAAAATATTAAATAGTATTTTAATATTAAGTATTATTATCTTATTATTTAATACAAGTTTTTTTAGAGAAATATTATTAACAAGATTTAAGGTTGCTATAGATTCAGGAGATATTACAACTGGTAGAAATTCATTAATTTCTATTTTAGAATCATCATCTTATGTATTAAAGCCAAAATTTTTAGGATTAGGTTTAGGAGTATCAAGAAAGGTGGCAATTAGTTTAGGAAGTAATATATTTAACTTTGAATATCCATTTATAATGTTATTATATGATTTTGGATATTTAGGTGAATTAATTATATACATATATATGATTTTAATACCTTTAGTTAAAGGAATTTTAAATAGGAATATGGTACATATAATTTCTATAGTAGCTATTTTCGTTATGGTAAATACTAATAATGGAATTGCAAATATATCTGATTCTACTGTTTTATATGGAATTTTTATCCTTGTGTTGAATAGTATATTTTTTAATAAGAAAAATGATAAATTTAAAATAGATATATAGATTTTAAAATATAAATTTCTTGAATATTAATAATTTTAGTTAATGTAAATGGTGAAGAAATCTTTAGAAAAGAGGAAAAGTAATGGAAAAGATCATGTATATAACAGATTATGTTGAAGGTTTTCCTGTAGTTGCATCAGTAAGATACTCAGATCTTATGGAGCAATATAATAAAGCATTTGATGTTATTGTTGTTAATGATTTAAAGTATGGAGATTCAAAGAGTAAATATTCAAAAGAAAATTTAAAATTTTATACTGGAAAATTAAATTTTAATGTTAATAATAGAGGTTCAAATAGAAATTCTTTTAAAGATTTATTTAGGCAAGATTGGATATTAAAAATTTGGAGGAATTACAAGTATAGCTATTTGAAATTTAAAAGAGAGAATGATAAAAATTTAGATAAAATTATTGAAATTATAGAAAATAAAAAAATAAAAAAGGTTTTTATAACTGTTCCAGATGTTTATTCAATATATATTGCTAAATATATAAAAGAAATAAATAAAAGTATAATAATTATTACTGAAATTAGAGATATATTAAATCATAATATAGGTAAAGGGAATCCAAGATTTATAATGAAAAAAGCAGAAAGAAATATGTTAGAAATTTCAGATGGATTAATAGTTTTATCAGAAGGAATAGAAAATTATTATAGACAAATGGATAATACAAAGACAATTAAATTAATAAAAAATGGATATAATAGTAGAGACTTTGAAGAGTTTGATTATACATATGAAAGTAAAAAAGGAAGAATAGTTTTAGCTCATATAGGATCTATTTATAAAGGAAGAAATATAAAAGATTTTATTTTAGCATTGATAAAATATAGTGATGAAAGAAATATAAATATTATATTTAATGTTGTTGGATTCTTAGATAGTGAAGCATTAAATGACTTAGAGGAAATAGATCATTTAGTAAAAGAGTCTAAAGTAGTTTTAAATATTATAGGAACTGTTGAACATAAGAAAGCAATAGAATATTTAGTTAACTCAGATATTGCAGTTATATTAACACATATTAGCGGAAGTGGATTTGCTATTCCAGGAAAGACATTTGAATATATAGGTGCAGAAAAACCTATATTAGCAGTTACTAATGATAAACCATTAGTTGATTTAATAAATCATAAGTATGGGGAATGTGCTAAGCATAATATTGATGATATAGTAAAAAAACTAAAAATTATATTAGATACATCATATGATTTTCAAGATAAATATAAATATACACGTAAGTTTCAAGCTGATAAAATAATAGATTTTATAAAATCATTTTAGAAAGGAAATTTATTATGAGAGTATTAATGCAATCAAGACAAAATCTATTTACTTTGCCAGGAGGAGATACAATACAATTATTAAAAACTAAAGAGTATCTAGAAAAAAGAGGCATAGATGTTGATATATCAACAGAACTTGAACCAGATTTAAATAAATATGATATAGTACATTTGTTTAATTTAACGAGAGTACAAGAAACTTATTTTCAAGCAAAAAATGCAAAAAAACAAAATAAAAAAATTATATTATCAACAATATATTGGCCTACTGATGAATTTGAAAGAAAAGGTCAAATTGGTATTAGAAAAGTTATAAATAATTTAATCAGTATAAATAATATAGAGAGATTAAAGGCTTTTTATAAATATTATATAAAAGATGAGAGGCATAAGGGAACTAAGTATTTAATGCTAAATAGTTTTAAAAAAATGCAAGATGAAATTTTACAATTAGTTGATTGGTTTCTTCCTAATTCGTATATGGAAATGGATGAGTTAGGAAAAAAATTCTATTTTAATAAGGATGATTATACAGTTGTTCCAAATGCGATAGACTTAGATAAAATAAATAATTTAGATGATTGTGAATATGAAGAGAAATATAGTAAGTATAAGGATTACATATTATGTGTAGGTAGATTAGAAACTAGAAAAAATCAATTAAATGTAATAAAAGCATTAAAAAATTCAAGTTATAAAGTACTATTTATAGGAGCTATATCACCTGGGCATAGAAAATACGGAGAAAAGGTAATTAATGAAATAAATTCAAATTCGAATTTTGAATATATTGAAAAAATTGATAATGCAGAATTATATAAGATATATAAGCAATGTAAGGTTCATATATTACCAAGTTGGCTTGAAACACCAGGATTAGTTTCATTAGAAGCAGCTGTAATGGGGTGTAATATTGTAGTATCTGATAGGGGGACAACTAAAGATTATTTTAAAAATTATGCTTATTATTGTAAGCCTGACGATATAGAGTCAATATTATGTGCAACTAATAGTGCTATGAATAATGACTATAGTAATGATTTTAGAAAATATATTTTACAAAATTACACATGGGAAAAAGCCGCTGAAAAAACAGAAGAAGGATATAGAATTTTATTAAGTTTATAAAAAGAAATCTTAGGAGGAATTTATATGAAAGGAATAATACTAGCTGGAGGAAGTGGAACAAGACTTTATCCAGTAACAAAGGCAATGTCAAAACAAATGGTTCCAGTATATGATAAACCAATGATATATTATCCAATGTCAGTTTTGATGCTTTCAGGGATAAAAGATATTCTAATTATATCAACACCAAGAGATATAGTTCATTTTAAAGAATTATTTAAAGATGGTTCAGAACTTGGATTAAATATAGAATATGCAATTCAAGAGCAACCAAATGGACTTGCAGAAGCATTTATGATAGGAGAAGAATTTATAGGTAATGATAATGTTGCCATGATACTTGGAGATAATATATTTTATGGACAAAGCTTCTCAGAAAAGTTAGTAAATGCAGCAAATCTTAAAGAAGGTGCAATGATATTTGGATATTATGTTCAAGATCCAAGAGCTTTTGGAGTTGTTGAGTTTGATAAAGAGGGTAAAGTGTTGTCTTTAGAAGAAAAACCAGAAAAGCCAAAATCAAAATATGCAGTTCCAGGTCTTTATTTCTATGATAATTCAGTAATTGAAAAAGCTAAGGCTTTAAAGCCATCAGCAAGAGGAGAACTTGAAATAACTGATTTAAATAAAGTTTATATGGAAGAAGGAAATTTAAGTGTAACATTACTTGGAAGAGGAATGGCTTGGCTTGATACGGGAACTCATGCTTCAATGCTTCAAGCATCAAATTTTGTTGAAGCTGTTCAAAATACTCAAGGAACATATATTGCTTGTCTTGAAGAAATTGCATATAGAAAAGGTTGGATAGGTGAAGATAAAGTAATAGAACTTGCTAAACCTTTAATGAAAACAGGATATGGAAAATATTTAGTTGATATTGTTGAAGAAGCTGAAAAACAAAAGGCATATGAAGAAGTTGCAGCAACTAAATAGAGAGGATGAAATAAAATGGGAAAGTTTAATTTTATTGAAACCAAAATTAAAGATTTATATATTATAGAACCTACAGTCTTTGGAGATGAAAGAGGATACTTTATGGAAACATATAGTAAGAAAGATTTTTTTGAGGCTGGTCTTGCTATGGAATTTGTTCAAGATAATGAATCAAAGTCAAGAAAAGGTGTATTAAGAGGACTTCATTTTCAAACACAAAAAACTCAAGGTAAGTTAGTTAGAGTTACAAGTGGAGCTGTTTATGATGTAGCTGTTGATTTAAGAAAAGGATCACCAACATATGGACAGTGGGAAGGTGTACTTTTAACATCAGAAAATAAAAAACAATTTTATGTTCCTGAAGGATTTGCACATGGTTTTCTAGTAGTTTCAGATGAAGCAACTTTTAATTATAAATGTACAAACTTCTATGCACCAGAATATGATGGTGGAGTTTTATGGAATGATCCAGATATTGGAGTAGAATGGCCATTAGAAGGAATTGATGAAATTTTATTATCAGAAAAAGATAAAAATCAAAAAACATTAAAAGAACTTGATTTACCATTTGTATATTAAGCATTGGAGGAACGTATTATGAAAATACTTATTACAGGTGCAAAAGGTCAACTTGGTAATGAATTAATTTCAATAATTAATTCAGGAAAATCAGAAATAGGGGATATGCCAAGTTATGTTAAAGATTATGAAGTTATAGCATTAGATGTTGATAAACTTGATATAATAAATCTTTCACAAGTTAAAGAAGTTGTAAGAATTGAAAATCCGGATGTAATAATAAACTGTGCTGCAGCTACCAATGTTGATGGATGTGAAACAGATAAAGAATTTGCATTTAAAGTTAACACTTTAGGAGCAAGAAATTTAGCTATTGCAGCTGAAGAAAATGGTTCAAAATTAGTACAAGTTTCAACTGATTATGTATTTAGTGGTACAACTCAAGAAACTCCTTTTACAGAATTTGATTTAACTGGACCATATAGCGTATATGGAAAAACAAAACTTGAGGGAGAGAAATTTGTCAGAGAATTATGCTCAAAATATTTCATAGTTAGAACAGCATGGCTTTATGGATATATAGGACATAATTTTGTATATACAATGAGAAAACTTGGACAAGAAAGAGATAAGTTAACAGTTGTTAATGATCAAACTGGAAATCCAACAAATGCAAATGATTTAGCTTACCATATTTTAAAGCTTATAGAAACAGAGGAATATGGAGTATATCATTGTACAGGAAATGGAGAATGTACATGGTATGATTTTGCTAAGAAGATAATGGAACTTTCAAATATTGATTGTGAAGTAGTTCCTTGTACTTCAGAACAATTTAAAACAGCAGCAAAAAGACCAGAGTATTCATCATTAGATAATATGATGCTTAGATGTACAATTGGTGATGAAATGAGAGATTGGGAAGAAGCTATAGAAAACTTTATAAGTAATCTTAATAAATAATAGGAGTGAATAATAATGAAAACATACTTAGTTACTGGTGGAGCAGGATTTATAGGATCAAATTTCGTACTTTATATGCTAAATAAGTATAAAGATATAAAAATACTAAATTTAGATAAATTAACTTATGCAGGAAATTTAGAAAATTTAAAATCAGTTGAAAATGATGAAAGACATATATTTGTTCAAGGAGATATTTGTGATAAAGAATTAGTTACAAGACTTTTTGAAAAATATGATATAGATTATGTAGCTCATTTTGCTGCTGAATCTCATGTTGATAGAAGTATAAAAGAACCAGAAATATTTGCAAAGACAAATGTTTTAGGAACAGTAAACTTACTTAATTGTGCAAAAAATGCATGGGAAACAGAAAATGGATGGAAAGAAGGGGTTAAGTTTCTTCATGTATCAACAGATGAAGTATATGGTTCACTTGGAGATACAGGATACTTTATGGAAACAACACCATTAGATCCACATAGTCCATATTCATCAAGTAAAGCAGGATCAGACTTAATGGTTAAGGCATATGCAGATACATATAAAATGCCAGTTAACATAACAAGATGTTCAAATAACTATGGACCATACCAATTCCATGAAAAATTAATACCACTTTTAATAAATAATTGTTTAGAGCATAGAGATTTACCTGTATACGGTGATGGTATGAATATAAGAGATTGGTTATTTGTTGAAGATCATGCTAAAGCAATTGACATGGTAATTAATAATGGAAGATTAGGAGAAGTTTATAACATTGGTGGACATAATGAAAGAACTAACATTCAAATAGTTAAAACAGTAATTTCATATATTAATGAAAATGTTGATAAAGAAGTTACAGAAAACTTAATTAAGTTTGTTGAAGATAGAAAAGGTCATGATAGAAGATATGGAATAGATCCAACTAAAATCAAAGAAGAACTTGGGTGGTATCCAGAAACAACATTTGAAGTTGGAATAAAGAAAACTATTAAATGGTATTTAGATAATAAAAAATGGATGAATAATGTAACATCTGGAGAATATCAAAGTTATTATGAAAATATGTATAGGTAGGAGATAATATATGAAAAAGATAAAAGTATTATCAGTTTTTGGAACAAGACCTGAAGGAATAAAAATGTGTCCACTAGTTAAGGCACTTGAAAAAGACGATAGATTTGAATCAATAGTATGTGTAACAGCACAACATAGAGAAATGCTTGATACAGTACTTGAAATATTTGATGTTCATCAAGATTATGATCTTGATATAATGGCTCACGGACAAACAATAGTTGATATATCAAGTAAAGTTTTAAAGGGAGTAGATGAAGTAATTAAAAAATGTCAGCCAGATATAGTATTAGTTCATGGAGATACTTCAACAACTTTAAATGGAGCACTTGCTGCATTTTATAATCAAGTTCCAGTAGGACACGTAGAAGCTGGACTTAGAACATATGACATATATTCACCATTCCCAGAAGAAGCAAATAGAAAACTTACAGGTGCTATAACAACACTTCATTTTGCTCCAACAAAAACAAATAAAGCTAATCTTTTAAAAGAAGGTGTAGCAGAAGAAAAAATATTTATTACAGGAAATACAGTAATTGATGCATTACTTAGTGTAATAGATGATACATTAATGTTTGAACAGCCAATATTAAATGATATAGATTATAAAAATAAAAATGTAATATTACTTACAACTCATAGAAGAGAAAATTGGGGAGAACCAATGGAAAATATCTTCAAAGCAATGATTAAGCTTATTGAAGAAGATGAAAGAGTAGAAGTTATATTCCCAATGCACAAAAATCCTGCAATAAGAAAGTTAGCTCATAAATATTTTGATGAATATGCAGGAAGAGTATTCTTAATAGAACCTCTTGAGTATGTTGAATTTGCAAATCTTATGTCAAGAGTTAAGCTTATAATGACAGATTCAGGTGGAATTCAAGAAGAAGCACCAACACTTGGAAAACCAGTAATGGTACTTAGAACAGAAACAGAAAGACCAGAAGCAGTTGAAGCAGGTACAATAAAACTTGCAGGAATTGAAACAGATAAAATTTATGAAGAAGCTAAGAAACTTTTATTAGATGAAGAAGCATATAAAGAAATGGCACATGCAGAGAATCCATATGGAGATGGAACAGCTTGTATAAAGATATTAGATGTAATAAGTAATTACTTTATTTAAATTTTTAGTTAGTTAAAAAGGAAAAAGAATTATGAATAAAAAATAAGAAAGGCAATAATACCATCAGCAGGCCTTGGTACAAGATTTTTACCAGCGACAAAAGCACAACCAAAAGAAATGCTTCCAATAGTTGATAAACCAACAATTCAATATATTATAGAAGAAGCAATAGCTTCAGGAATAGAAGAAATACTTATAATAACAGGAAGAAGCAAAAAGTGTATAGAAGATCACTTTGATAGATCAGTAGAACTTGAATTAGAACTTAAAAAATCAGGTAAAAAAGAAATGCTTAAAATGGTTGAAGATATATCAAATATGGCAGACATATATTATATAAGACAAAAAGAACCTAAAGGGCTTGGACATGCTATAAGCTGTGCTAAAACTTTCGTAGGGGATGAACCATTTGCAATATTACTTGGAGATGATGTTGTATATAATGATGAAAAACCATGTTTAAAGCAACTTATTGATTGTTATAATGAGTATAATACATCAGTACTTGGGGTACAAACTGTACCAGAAGATAAAGTAAATAAATATGGTATAGTTGATGGAATATTAATTGAAGATAGAGTATGTAAGGTTAAAGGCTTAGTTGAAAAGCCAAGCATTGAAGAAGCACCATCAAATGTTGCTATACTTGGAAGATATATTGTTACACCAAAAATCTTTGAAATTTTAGAAAGAACAAAGCCAGGTAAGGGTGGAGAAATTCAACTTACAGATGCATTACTTGAACTTATAAGTGAAGAAGTAATGTATGCATACAACTTCGAAGGAAGAAGATATGATGTTGGAGATAAGCAAGGTTTCTTAGAAGCGACAGTTGAATATGCATTAAGAAGAGAAGATTTAAGAGATGGCTTTATGGAGTACTTAAAAGCATTAGCAGAAAAAGAAGAAAATAAATAATAATTATTTTACTACCTCAAATGTATTATTAAATTAAATTTTAATAGTATATTTGAGGTGATTTTTTTTGTTTTAAGTCATAATTCGACAATTAATTGATATTTAATATAATATAATAAATTTGATAATTAAATATACTTAGGGGGAATAAACAAATGAAAAAGAAAAAAATAATAGTAAGTTGTATTATTGCTATTTTAATAATTTGTTTAGGAGGTATTACATATAAACATTATTCTAAAAATCAAGCAATAAAAAGTTTTAAAAAATACATTGAAAATTATGATGAAAGCATAAAATGTTTTAATTTAACTACAGAAGAAAAAGATAAATATAATGAATTAAAAACTAAGGCTGATGTTGCAATAAATTTAAAATCGGATGATTATATAAAAAGCTTAGAAGGAGATTTTGAAAATTTAAAAAAGAATATAGAAAAAGAAAATATAGAGAACATAAATAATCAATATAAAAAAATAAAAGATATAGATATAAATAATTTTAATCATGATACTAAAGAAAATTTAAAAGATTTAAAAAAGAAAATACAAGATAAAATAAATAATAAAGATTTTATTCAAGCAAAAAAATATATAGATGAAGCAAATGACATAGTTAATAAAGTAAATAAAGAGAAAGATGATGAGGAAAAGAAACAAGCTGCGAAAGAATCAGAGGCTAAAAAGGCCAGAGAACAGGCTAAGAAAGAAGAAAAAAATAAGATGAATCCAAAAGATATATCAGGAACGTATGAATATCAAGAGCTAAATAAATATGGTGTGCCAGTGGTTAGGGATGAAATTAAAATAGAAAAAATAGGAGAAAATAAAATTTCATTTGAAGGTGGATATAATTTTTTATTAAATTGTTACTATAATGGGGAAAGTATAAATGCTAAAGATATAACAAAAGAAATTGAAAATAATGGAGCAACTCATTCAAGATCAGGAACTAGAAGTGGAGTTTTGGAATACAAAGGCAATAATATATGGGAAGGAAAAGTTTATGATGATAATGCAGTATCTGAAGATAAAGGAATGCCAAGTGATCCTAAGATTCCTTGTAAGCTTTCAATTAATGGAGAGAAATTAATACTTACATTTGAAGTTCAAGTAGTACCTTATAGTAAAAAATAATAAATATTATGATTTTAAAGATTATAAATATATCTATTTATAGTCTTTATTTTATATTTTTGTGATATTTTAATCTAGTTAAATATATAAATATAGTATATTTTATAAAATATTTAATTTAATTATAATATGTATAAATTTTTATGTATAATATTATTATGTTAATTTTAGAATATTATAGGTTACTATTAATATTAATCTTTATATAACATAATAAATAAAATTTAATATAGGGGGAAATAAAAACAAATGAAAAAAGAAAGTATAATAAAGATACTAATATTATCTGGTATTTTATTAAGTTTTACTTCAGCATTAGATGGAAATGCTGCAACTGCTCATAAAAATAATGTAAAAAAGATAAGTAGTAATGTACAAGCAGGATGGATAAAAAGAAATGGAACTTGGTATTATAAAAATAGTAATGGCACTTTAGCAACAGGATGGAAAAAAGTAAATAATAAGTGGTATTACATGGATAGTACAGGAAAAATGAAAGCAGGTTGGGTTAAAGTAAAGGGTATTTGGTATTACTTAAATGATAATGGTGATATGGCAATAGGGTGGAAAAAAGTAAAAGATAAATGGTATTACTTAAACAGTAATGGAGAAATGCAAACAGGTTGGATTAAGGTAAGGGGAATTTGGTACTATTTAAATAATAATGGGGATATGGCAACAGGATGGAAAAAAGTAAAAGATAAATGGTATTACTTAAATAGTAATGGAGAAATGCAAACAGGTTGGATTAATGTAAGAGAAAACTGGTATTATTTAAATGATAATGGAGAGATGCAAACAGGGTGGCTTAAGTTTGGGGATAAAAAATATTATTTAAAATATTCAGGTGAAAGAGCTACAGGAAAAATAAAAATAGATAATAAGGAATATGAATTTAACAGTGATGGAACTTTAAAAATAAGAAAAGCTGAATGGATTAAGAGGAATGGAAAGTGGTACTATAAAAATGAAAATGGCAATTTAGTAAAGGGTTGGAAAAAGATAAATAACAAATGGTATTATATGAATAAAGATGGTGAAATGCAAACAGGCTGGATTAAGTTTAATGATAAATGGTATTATTTAAACAATAATGGTGATATGGCAACTGAGTGGAAAAAGGTAAATAATAAATGGTATTATATGAACAATAGTGGAGAGATGCAAACAGGATGGCTTAAACTTGATAATAAGTGGTATTACTTGAATAAAGATGGTGATATGAGAACTTATAGAATAAACTTAGGAAATAAGTCTTATGAGTTTAACAGTGATGGTTCAATGAAAGATCAAAAATATGCTAAAGGAAAAATTACTGATTATACAATGAACCTTAGAAAAAGTCCAAGCCTTAAGTCACAAGTTTTAACAACAATTTCACCAAATTCAAAAGTTGAAATTTTAGGTAGAGAAAAAAGTGATCTTACTTATTATCATATTAAATATACTGAAGATGGACAAGTTTATTATGGTTATGTAAGTGTTTATTTAGGTGGAGATACAGCAGTAGAAGTTTATGAAGATAATAATTGTAATGATTATTTAGGGATACTATCTGAAAAGTATGAATCAAATGGTGATCCAGGTTGTGTATCTTCAGGAGAAGGAGATTATGGTGGTAAATCTTATGGAGCTTGGCAATTATCATCAAAGTTAGGTTCTTTAGATAATTTTGTTAACTGGCTTTCAGGAGAAAATAATGAATTTTATACAAAATTAATTAATGCAAGAAAGTTAGATAATGGATCAAATTGTGGAAAGAATTTTGATGCAGCTTGGAAGACAATTGCAAAAGATCATTACAATGAATTTTATAATTTACAACATACATATACAAAGATAACTTTTTATAATGACTTAGTAAATAGATTAGAAAAGAGTGGAGATTTTAATAAAATTTTAAATGATTTTTCTGCTAGAAATGTACTTTGGTCAACAGCAGTACAACACGGTGGATATGGAGCTTACAGAATAATAGAACCTCTTAAAAATATTTCAAACATAGAAGATTTTATAATAGCTGTATATAAAGAAAGAGGACGTAGAAATTCAAAAGGAGCTTTAGTTCATTTCCCTAATTGTTCAAAAGTTGTACAACAGGCTGTTGCAAGTAGATACAATAGAGAAAGAGAAGATGCTATAAGTATATATAGAGATGAAAAGTAAAGGAAGAATAAAAATGAAAAATAAAAGAAGGTTTTTATATAGTTTATTCATTTGTGGAATTTTAATTTTATCTCCAATGTATGTTTTTGTTGGATGTGGAAATAAAGATTCTAATAATGAAAATACAAAAATAGAAGATAAATTTAAGCCTAAAGAAGATATTAATAAGCAAGATACTGAAAGTAGAAATAATTCTATAAACATAGAAAAAAATAAAAATAACAGTAAAGAAAATACTAAAAGTGAACTTAATAAAAATATAAAAAATAAAGTTAATAAGGAAAAAGATTCAAATAATAAAAAGACTTCAGTTAATAATGAAGGTAATGATACAAAAAAAGTAGTTACTGCTAAAGAAAGTAATAAAGGAATTAAATCTGAAAATCAATTATCCAATAAGAAAGAACAATCAAAAGCAGTATCAAGTAAATTTACATCAAAGGATGCTGTAATTGCTTGTGAAAAAAAGTATGGTAAAGATTCAGATACAATATATTCATGTAGTGAAAATATGAAAAATGTTAATGGTGAAAAAGGTTATTTGGTTCAAGTAAAATCAAAAGAGCTTATGAAACAAGGGGGAAATGGAGTAGCATTTACTGTACTTGTTACACCAAGTGGAAAAATAATAGAATTATAAAGAAAATATAATAATATGGATTGATTATATAAGAAGTATTTTGATTAAAATACTTCTTATTTTTTTATATGATAAAAATTAAAATAATACAAAATTGAATTTTAGTATTAACATTTGTATTAGAATTATTATAAAAAAGTAAAAGTGTAAAATTAAATATGAATTAATTTTGAACAATTATAGAATTAAATGGTTATTTTAAAATGTAAAATTTGTATAAAATAACAAAAATGCATATTATATATAATTAAGTATTTTTTTATTTTGAAAAATTAGTTATAATAATACTATGTAAAGATATACAAGGGGGATTCAGAATGAATTATAAAGAAAAATATAGCAATTGGTTAGAATCAGAAATTTTTGATGAAGCAACAAAAAACGAACTTAAAGAAATAAAAGATGAAAAGGAAATTGAGGATAGATTCTATAAAGACTTAGAATTTGGTACTGGTGGACTTAGAGGAGTAATTGGAGCTGGTTCAAATAGATTAAATATTTACACAGTTGGTAAAGCAACAGAAGGACTAGCAAGATATTTAGTTAATAAGTATAAAGAAAACATATCAGTATGTATAGCTTATGATTCAAGACATATGTCACCTGAATTTGCTGAAGAAGCTGCTCTTGTACTTGCAGGACATGGAATAAAAGCAAATCTTTTTGAAGCTTTAAGACCAACACCTGAATTATCATTTTCAGTAAGAGAACTTAAAGCAAATGCAGGAATAGTATTAACTGCATCACATAATCCAAAAGAATATAATGGATACAAAGTATATGGAAATGATGGTTGTCAAATTACTGATGAAGCTGCACATGCAATTATTACAGAAATAAATAATGTTGATTATAAAGATATTAAGAAAATTTCTAAAGAAGAAGCTTTAAATTCCGGACTTCTTAACATAATTGGAGAAGAAGTAGATAGAAAATTTATTGATAAATTAAAATCATATACTATAAGAAAAGATTTAGTTAAAAAACATGCAAAAGATTTAAAAATAATTTATACTCCATTACATGGTACAGGTTTAATGCCAGTTACTACAATATTAAAAGAACTTGGATATGAAAATTTACATGTTGTAAAAGAGCAAGAAAAACCAAATGGAGACTTCCCAACAGCTCCATATCCAAATCCAGAAGATCCAAAGGTATTTGAAATTGCACTTGATATGGCAAAGGAAATTAATCCAGATATAATATTTGGTACTGATCCAGATGCAGATAGAATTGGTGCTATTGTTAAGGATTCAAAAGGTGAATATAAAATACTTACAGGAAATCAAATGGGAGTGTTACTTACTAATTACATCATTGAATCATATTCAGATTTAAATGAATTACCAGACAATGGTGCAGTAATTAAAACAATAGTTACAACTGAAATGGTAAGAAATATTTGTAAGCATTATAATGTAGAATTATTTGATGTTCTTACTGGATTTAAATATATTGGAGAAATGATGACAAACTTTGAAAAGACAGGTAGTCATAAATTCTTATTTGGATTTGAAGAAAGTTATGGATGTCTTTTTGGAGATCATGCAAGAGATAAGGATGCAGTAGTTGCCGCTGAGCTTATTGCTGAAATGACTCTTTACTATAAAACAGAAGGGTTAAGTCTTTATGAAGCATTTATAGAACTTTGTAAAAAGTATGGATTCTATAAAGAGCATTTAGTTTCAATTACTTTAAAAGGTAAAGAAGGACAAGAGAAAATTAAAGAATGTCTTGATAGCTTAAGAAAGAATCCTATAATGGATGTTAATGGAGTTATGGTAGAAACATTCTTTGATTATAAATCATCAACAGAAATGAATTTAAAAACAAGAGAAGTTAAGGATGTTACACTTCCAAAATCAAATGTACTTAAATATGTACTTGAAGATGGTTCATGGTTTGTAGTAAGACCTTCAGGAACTGAACCAAAAATTAAGATTTACTTAGCTGTGGTTGGTAAGTCAGTTGAAGATTCAGAAGAAAAAATTAAAGCTTTTGAAAAAAATGTTATGGAAATAGTAAATTTATAATATTTTATTTAATATAAAACCTTTATTAGCATAGTATTCGCTAATAAGGGTTCTTTTTATAGTAATAATATTTAAAAGTTAACAAACAAAAATTAACAAATTAATAAAGAAAAGATTAAGAAAATATTAATTACAACATAATATTAATAAATTAATATTGAAACAGAAAAAAAGACTATATATAATAATGGTACAAAATATATTTTTAAATTAACATACGATAAAAGGAAGTGGATTATGGGAAATATTAAAAAATTTAAATCTATAAATGATATAGAATTAAATGAGTTTTATGGGGCAAGCGAATTTAATTTTAAAGAATATATTAAGAAATCGAATAAATACAAAATCATACTTATTGATGAAAATTATTCGGATTACGTATTTAAAGAAATATATGATATGCAGATAAATGGAGATATTGTAATAATACTTTATCCAGAGAAGTTAGAAAAAATAACAAAAAATATAGAAGAAATTAATCATTTTTTAGATGCTGGATGTCTTTTTATTCTTGATGCAAAAAGCCTTGAGGGGGATTATGGAAGAAGTGTAAAAAATGTTGCAAAGTATTTACTTGAGAAAAATATATATAATTTTATAATAAAAAATCGTGTATCAGAAGACAGAATCGAAAACAAAATAATAAAATTTAATAACGTAAAAGATAAGTTGTTAAATAATTTAGAATGTTTAGTTAATGATGAAGTTATAGAACAAAGTAATAGAAGAATAAAGAAGAAAAAACTATTAGGAATTTTTTAAAGACTTTACTTATTGTAAGGTCTTTTTTATTTTATATTAATTAAAGAATTTTAGTAAATAATTATTTAATTTAAATTACTTCATTAAAAATTTCTTAAATAATATTATTTTAATAAATTTTTACATTTATAGTAATATAATAAATTAGTAAAATGAAAGAGGGATGGTAGGATATATGATCAATAATCAAAGCGATATACATAATAATGAACAAAATAATTTAAAAATAAATGAAGTTAGTATAGAGCATAATAAAAATAGAAATATTAGAAATAAACATAAAATGAATACAAATAAAGACTTATTTATGATAATATCAGTAATTTTAAGCAGCATAATAAATATTGAATTTATTTTACCCTTTTGGATTAAACTTGGATATTCGAAGAATATATTTATTCAAACAATATTTATAACACTTATTTCACTAGTTTTATATATATTATTTAATTTTTTAATAAATAATGAGAAGATTAGTATTCATGCAAATAATTTTATAGTTATTTATATATTATTTTTAATAGCTATAACTTTTTTTAAAGCAAGAACTAATAATATGTCATTTATATTTAATCCATTTGATTCTATATATAACTTAAAATCTGAAATTTTATCTCCATTAATAAATATAGTTGGTAACTTATTAATGTATATACCGATTGGAATATATATAAAATTTAAATTTAATAAGAATATTACAACTATGACAGTTATATTTATAATATATATATTATTAGTTGAATTAACTCAAGGTATAACTAAAACAGGAATATTTGATGCTAATGATATTATTATGAATACTTTAGGTTTTATAATTGGTATGAAACTAATCTCAAAATATTAGAGGTTAGTTTTTTTATATTTATTTGTAGAGTAAAATCGACATATTTCCAGGGAAATTTATATTTATAATATAAATTCTAGAATTAATATATTATATACAAAAAGTACTTAAAACTATAAATTTTTTTATTGATAATATTAATATGGTATGTTAAGATTTTCTTTAATGCCAAAAAAAGTTATATGAAAGGGATGTGGACAACTATGGATTCATCAATGAAACCCAAAAAGGAAAAATTTTTGAGTAAGAAAAAATTAATAGACAACCTATTAGTTATGCTTGGCATAATAATATTTATATCAATATTTTCAAAGTTTTTTGGAGAAGACAATACATTAGTTGGTGTAACAATAATAACTGCAGCTCTTATGTTTAGTGCTATGGATGTTAGTATAAAATTTAAAGATGCAATAGCATCAATAATTATTGTATTTACAATTATGGGAGTAACTTCATACGTAAGTATGCTTAATGCTTTTATTGGAATACCACTAAACTTTATATCAGTATATTTAATTACATATATATTTTCAAATAAAGTAGAAAATAAAGCTTATCTTCCTTTTATGTTATGTTATGTATTTATGCAAGGAAATCCAATACTAGGATTAAATCAGTTTTTAATAAGAATAGGGGCACTTTTTATTGGAAGTATTATAGTTGCATTAGTATATTATTTTACACATAAAAAATCAAAAGATGATGATAAGAGAAGTATAAAAGAAATGTTTACTACAGAATTTCATGCTAATAAAATACAAGCTAATTTTGCTTTAAGAATGGCAATTGGAATCACTATATCAATGTTTATTGGAAGTTATTTTGGATTTCAAAAAGGAATGTGGATAAGTGCTACTGTTTTATCACTTACTCAACCTTATTATGAACAAACTAAAGAAAGAATACCAGAGAGAATATTTGGAACGATAATTGGTGCAATAGCATTTGTTATTATATTTTATTTTATTGTTCCAAAATCACTAGAGTCTATGGCTGTTTTAATAATAAGTTATGTTTATATGTTTGTTAAACCTTATAAATATCAAATGATATTTGTTACTCTTAATGCACTTTCAGCTGCAATGATTTTATTTAATTTTACTGTTTCAATTCCAATGAGAATAGCTTTTATGTTAGTTGGAGTAGTTATAGCTATAATAGTAAATAAATCAATGAGACATGTTAAAGAAAAAATTGATAAAAATGAAATTTAGTTAATTATATGATAGTTGTAATGTTATAAAGATAAATCTGTTATAAAAGAATATATTATAAATAAGTCGTATAAAAAATAATCTAAATACAAAAGCTTAAAATGAAAGATTTTTGTATAGGAGGTTTTATTATGGCAAAAAAGAATCAACCATCATCATGGGAAAGTAAAAGATTTAAAACACCACAAAAAAATGATATGAATCCAGTACCAGAAATTCAAGGTAAGGAAAAACATAAAAAATAATTATAAAAAAGTAAGCAAGGATTTTAATTAAAGTCCTTGCTTACTTTTTTATGCATAACATACAATAATATGTTAAAATTAGATATATAATACAAAAAAATAGGAGGAACTATGAAAGGAAACTATATAAATGAATATACATTCCTTAAAGGAAGAGGAATAAGATACGCTGTATTAGTTGATAAAGATGATAATTTAAAAACTATTCCGTATAATTTTGATTATTTAACTTTTTTAATTGGAGGTATTTCTTATATTATAAGAAAGGAGTTTATAAAAGGTATTGGGTTATTATTAATACAAGCTCTTTTAGTCTTTTTAATAGAAATGCCTTTTGGAATTTTAGCTAATTTTGCTTTAACCTTTGTACTTTCATTTTTTACTGGTAAGGAATATGTAAAGAAACTCATTAAAGATGGAGCTATAGCTTTTGAGGAATATAAAGAAAATGGATATTCATTAAAGTATGAAGAAGGACAAGTTATAAGTAGATCTAATGATAAAAAAGGAAAAAGAATGATGGATGAATATAAAAATAGTATTAAAAAGCAAAATACTTATTTTTATATTTTTGGAATTTGCCTTTTAGTAGGAGTATTTTTAGTTTCAGGCTATAAATTTAGGCACTTAGAAAGTAAACCTACAAATGTTAATATGCAGGCTGTTACATTAGAAGATGAAGAGAGTCACAAAGAAATTAAATTACCAGAAAAATTTGTTTTACTTTTAAATAAAGGTGATGATTTACAGTATTTTTCAATAGTAAACTTAAATGAAAAAGATAAAAAGCTTAGTGGAAAATATTATGACGGAAAAGTTCTTGTTTCAGAAAAGGATAATGATACTTCAACTCCATTAAATGAAATAGTAAAGAAAAAAGGGAAAATTCCAAGCTTCGTATTTAAAAAATATTTTAGTATAGATAAAGATATTCCAGAAGTAAAAGTTAATATTTCAGATGTTGAAAAGGTGTTACCTAAATTAAAAGAAAGCGATGTAAAAGAAAAGTTTAAAGAGATTTTAGTTAATTCTACAAAACTTTCAGAAGAAGATTATGAAACTTTAATAAAAAGTATAACTTATTGTTATGATAATGCTTCAGATGATGTAAATAATGAAATTAATAAAGACGTATTTTTAAAGTACAAGGAATTTGTAAGTGAAATAAATATTAAAGAAAACTATGATTTTAATAAGGGTAATTATTATGAACTTGGTTTAGAAAGTATAGCATCAAAAGACATAATAAATACATTTAAAAATAAATTAAATGGTAATGTTATGTATTATTTAAATAATAATGATGTTGAAAATAATGATGTTGTAAAAGATATTAAGAAAAAGGTAGCTGAAGAAGAAAAGAAAAGAAAAGAAGAGCAAGAGAAAGAAGAAAACAATAATAATGTGAATAATTCTAATGATGATGATAATACAAATAATAGTGGAAGTAATAGTAACAATAATAATTATAGACCATCATATAATACAAATAATTCAAGACCAAACAATTCATCTGGTAATTCAAGTAGTAGGCCAACACATAGACCAACACATAGACCAAATAGGCCTTCAACACATAAGCCAGTTAATAAGCCAATTAATAAACCAAGTAATAATAATGGACAGAATCAAGAAAAACCAAGTAAACCTAATGAAGAACAACATAAACCAGAAGTGGATAATAATTCAGGAGACAATAATGTTGAAAATCAAAAGCCAGATAAGCCATCTGATGGAGAAGAAAATTAAAGTTTTATATTGTAAGTAATTACTATAAATTTAAAAGAAAAAATTATCCTATAAAAGAAAATAGAATATAATTAAAAAATATAAATTATGTAAAGTGTACCCCGTTAAGAAGATACAGTAAAATGTGCTGTTATAAATTTACTTGACGGGGTAATTTTTATTTCAAAATTTATTTATATAAATAATTTATAATAAAAGAATAAATTAATATATGGTGTAAGAAAAAAATTTTTAATTATAGAATTAAATCTTTTAAAAAGTCATATAATAAATAATATATTTGATAAATGAAATATAAGCTTAGTATATATTTAAAAATATCTTCTTTAATTTAGTACATAATTTTTTCTTTTGATATATACATTTAGAATAATCAATGTTGTATTTTTCAGAATATCTTTTTAATGGACAACGAACACCACTATACATTAAAAAATCAAAAAGTTGTCTTTCTTCAGTGGATAAAAGCTCTCTTGCTTTAAGTATACGTTTATCTTCATAGTTATTTATAAAAATATCTTCTGTTGATTTATTATCTTCAATTAAATCTATAATTTCTAATCCGTCTTCATTTTCTATATTTAAACTTGTAGCACATTTTTCTGAAGGATTTTGTCTGCAAAGATAAGCAAAGTTATTTATTACAGCAAATTTAACGTAAGATGGAAATTGTGTTTTCTTTTCAACATCAAAGGCTTTAATAGCTTTTAATATAGAAAGTATTCCGTACTGAATAAGGTCATTATAATCATAATTATCTATAAAAGGATATTTTTTAATTTCCTTTTTTACTAAAGGTAAATATTTTTCTATTAATATTTGTTTTGAATTTTTATCATTATTTTTGGCAAGTAGAATTAAAGTTATGTCTCGCATTATTATGTCCCCCTTTCAATTTATACGTTTTATTTTTAGTTTTTAATTAATAATTTTCAATAATATATTTACTTATATATATGCAAATAAAATAAAAAATAATAAAAAATATGAACGTATGTTCGCATAAATGTTAAAAATTTTGCTTAGCTACATTATGAGTAACTAAGCTTATATTTTAACTTTGCTTATAATTTAGATTTAATTATTGCTATATAAGTTTTATTATCTTTAATTATGTTTATAAAAAATAATTCTTTATTAAATAAAATATATTTTTATAAATATAGTATAGCATTATAAGGAATTTATGTAAATAAAAGTATAAAATGATTTAAAGAAATTTTTAATATAAAAATAAAAACACAAGTGGACTATAGTTATACTTGTTTAACTTCATTAGTTTTATAAAGTACAAAAGTAGGAAATAATATTCCTACTCTTATGTCTTAATTAATTTTCAAAAATAAATTTATGCAATTCTTTTGTTTCAGCTGGTATATCAAATGTCATATAATAAACACTTTTTATAAGCTTTCCATTTTCATGTTTATCACAAGGAACTCTTAGTTCATCAATTTTATTAGCTCCAGTATCAATTATATCTTTACCTAAGCTTATAAATTCATTTGAACTTATATTAGTAGTTACAAGAGGTAATAATTGATTTAAAATTCCTGGATAATCAGTTACAGGAGAATTTTTTATTTTATCGAAGACAGCAGTTATAACTCTTCTTTGTCTTTCAGTTCTTCTTTGATCTCCGCCATCATATCTAATTCTACAATAAGCAGTAGCTTGAACACCATCTAAATGTTGCATTCCTGTACTTGTTATATGAGGTGAATTTGTATGATCATAATTATTTATACTATCTATATAACCATTTATATATTTTAAATCACCTTTAGTAATATTCATATCAATTCCACCAAGCTTATTAATAACATTTGGTAGTGAAGTAAAGTTTACTGTTATAAATTTATCAATATTCAAATCGAAATTAGTATTGATAGTATTTAATGCAAGTTCAGGACCACCATAAGCATAAGCATGAGTAAGTTTTGTCATTCCATGACCTTTCACATTAACATATGAATCTCTCATAAGAGAAGTAAGCTTAATTTTATTATGTTTATTATCAATTGTAAGAATCATGTCAGCATCAGATCTTCCTACTTGACCTTGAGGAGCATCAATTCCAAATAATGCAATATTAGTTATATCTGATTTTGTAGCTTCATTTTGAGCTTCTTCATTAATACCAAGATTATTTTTATTAAGTTCTACTTTATTAGTTTTATTAAGCATAGCATATACATATCCAGCTCCAAGTCCTATTATAACTAATATTGCAATAACTATACCTATAACAACCTTTTTCCAAGTTGCCATTTTTCTTTTTGATTTTTCCCCCATTTTTTGTTCTCCTTTCAGTATAAAAGATTAAAGAGCAAACTTTCTAATGGCTTTAGCTACACCAGAATTTACATTTGTATCAGTAATATACTGAGCTTCTTTTTTCAATAAATCAAGTCCATTACCCATACAAACTCCAATGGCAGCATATTTTATCATAGAAAGATCATTCTCACTATCTCCAATACACATTATTTCATCTTTATTTATATTAAGCATTTCTGATAAATGCTTAACTGCATTTCCTTTTGAAGTTCCTTTTTTCATTACTTCAAAATTATTAAGTCCTGAACTTACAACTTCATATCTGCCAAGACTTAGGAATTCATTTTTTGCTTTTAAAAGTTCTTCATCATTAGCTTCATTATTTACAGCGATAAATTTTAAAATATCTCCTTCAAGCTTTATTAAAGTATCTGTTAAGTCTTTAGATACTATAAATTTAATTTTATCTTCTTCTGGGATATTTTTATTAGTAATTTTATAAGCATGATTTTCTTTAAACTCAGTAGTAGATATTGCTGTATCATGAGTATTAAAGTAAGCATTAAAATTGTATTTTTTTGATATATTATATATTTCTAAAGATTCATCAAGTGATAATGGTCTTTCATATAAAACATGAGATGATTTTTTTTCTCTTATGTAGGCACCATTAGATGAAATTATAGGTGCATCAATTCCTATTAAATCAGAATAATATTTAGCTGATGTAAATAATCTACCTGTAGTTAAAGCAATTATAATACCTTTTTCTTTAGCTTCTATTAAAGCTTTTTTATTATCTTCTGATACTTGATGATTATTATCTAAAAGCGTTCCATCCATATCAATACAAATTAATTTTATAGACATATAAAAAAACCTCCTTTACTTAAGTTTTGAATAAATTAAATATTATAAATTTACACATTCAAAATTTTATCATTATTAAAAAATAATGTAAAGTTAACTATTTATAATGATTAAATTACAATAAAAGCAATAAATTTTAAAATTATATTAGCAAAATTATATTATGTATTTATAAGAAATATATTTATAAATAAATTCTAAGTTAAAAATAATTTAATTAATGAAATGAAAAATAAAATTAATATTAAATAAGAAATAATTAAAAAGAAGCTTCTTAAAATTAAGAAGCTTCAATTTCATTTAAATTATTTGAATTAGTTTCATCATTTTTAGATTTAGATCTAAATATTACATATCCTAAAAGGATAGCAACTATTGTTGGAATAAGCCAAGGGAATCCTTGAGCTCCAAGTGGAAATAAGTTTAAGTTTATTCCAGGAATTATTCCGATTACTCCAAAAACTAATGAAGTATAAACTCCAAGTCTTACAGCATTTATATTAGTTAAGAATTTATCTAATAAAGTTGTTACAATAAGAGTTATAGCAACTGGATATAATATATTAAGTATTGGTCCTGATATTTTTACAATATGATCAACACCAAGAGAACCAATTCCGATACTAATTACTGAAATAATTAACGCATTAACTTTATAAGGTAATTTCCCTTTTGAGATTTCAGTAAAGAATGATGCTCCAGCAGATATTAATCCAATTGAAGTTGTAAGACATGCTAGTCCCATAGCTATTCCTATAATTGCTGGACCAACATTTCCTAAAATATTTTTTGAAATAAATAAAAGTAATGTTGTTTTTGTTGCATCAGCTGGTGCGGCATTAGCAGTTTGAGCTCCGATAAATGTTAAACCACCATACACAAATGCTAGTCCAATAGCAGCAACTACTCCAGCTTTTATAGTCATAGGAACTAAATCTTTTTGTTTATAACCTTTAGCAATTATGTTACCAGATACTATTGCTGCAAAAAGTAATGCTGCAAGAGCATCCATTGTTTGATATCCTTCAAGGAATGAACTTGAAAGAACTGATGTAGCTCCAGTACTTTCAATAGCATCAATTGGAGATATTATTCCTTTAAAAATAATTATAGCTAATATAATAAGTAATGCAGGTGTTAAAAATTTACCTATTAAATCAATAACACTTGATTTTCTAAATATAAAAAATAAGTTTATAGCAAAATATACAACCATCCAAGCTATTGATGGAACTTCTGGGAAAAATGGATGTATAGTTAATTCATAAGTTGTTGCTGCAGTTCTTGGAATTGCAAGCATAGGTCCTATTGCTACAAATAAAAGTGTTGCGAAAATTAAAGCAAACTTAGGACTAATTTTTGAAGCCATTGTTTCAAAAGTACCATCACCTTTTATACATGCAATTATAGCAAGTAAAGGTAGTCCAACTCCAGTTAAGCAAAAACCAATTATAGCAAATATATATTCACTTCCAACCGATTTACCAAGAAACGGAGGGAATATTAAGTTACCAGCACCAAAAAACATAGCAAATAGAGCAAAGCCTACTATTAAAAAATCTTTTGTTCTTTTGTTCATAATTAAAACCTTCCTTTTATAAATTCTTTTTAAAATTAAAATAATATAATTTTATTTTTTAACGTAAAATCAAATATATTTAAAGTTTGTAAACTTTTTATTTATTTACATTTTAATATATCAACTATATTAGCATTAAATTTTATAAAATTCAATAAATAAACTTTGGAAATGATGTAATATAGATTTGATAATGGCAAAAAAATTATCAAATTATCAACAGATAACGTTTAACATTGATGAATAGTTATATAGAAAAATAACTTAATGTTATGATATAATAAATTCGTATTTTTAATAAATTTTATAAATTTAACTTTACTAGGATAATTTTAGTAGATAATATTTAAATTATTGTTCTAAAGAGGGGGATAAATAATGAGAGTAAAAAAAGCAATAATACCTGCAGCTGGACTTGGAACTAGATTTTTACCTGCAACAAAAGCACAACCTAAAGAAATGTTACCAATAGTTGATAAACCAACTATACAATATATTATAGAAGAAGCTATTGCATCAGGAATTGAAGAAATATTAATTATAACAGGTAGAAATAAAAAATGTATTGAAGATCATTTTGATAAATCAGTAGAACTTGAAATGGAACTTGAGAAATCAGGAAAAGATGAACTTTTAGAACTTGTAAGAGATATATCAGATATGGTTGATATTCATTATATAAGACAAAAAGAACCTAAGGGATTAGGTCATGCTATTCATTGTGCTAAAACATTTGTTGGCAATGAGCCATTTGCAGTATTATTAGGGGATGATGTTGTAGATAGCAAAAAGCCATGTTTAAAACAACTTATGGATTGCTTTGATGAATATAAAACATCAATATTAGGAGTTCAAACTGTTCCAGAAGAAGATGTTTCAAAATATGGTATAGTTGATGGACTTCATATTGAAGATAGAGTATACAAAGTAAAGGATTTAGTTGAAAAACCAAAACAAGAAGAAGCACCAACTAATGTAGCTATTCTTGGTAGATATATAATAACTCCACAAATATTTGAAATATTAGAAAATACAGCACCAGGAAAAGGCGGAGAAATTCAATTAACAGATGCTTTAAAAACATTAATTTCTCAAGAAGCTATGTATGCTTATGACTTTGAAGGTAGAAGATATGATGTTGGAGATAAGTTTGGTTTCTTAAAAGCTACAATAGAGTTTGGACTTAAGAAAGATGAGTTAAGAAATCAGCTTTTAGATTATTTAGAAAATAAAGACTGGGAAGAAGTTTTTAAATAAATATAAACAAAATAAAAAATAATACTTTTAAAAAGTAACATGAATAAAATGTATAAACTAAAAGCTATTATGAAATAATTATTGATTTATTTCATAATAGCTTTTTTATATAAATAAACAGATAAGTAGAAATATATATTAAAGTTTAATATTTTAATTATTTTATTTAAATATATAGTACTTTTTGATAAAGAATATACATATAAACTATCAATATAAACAAAAATATTTCTAAAATGTTAATTAGAAACAAATTATTAATAAATAGAGGTTTTTTATACATATTTTTACTAAAGTAAAATTACAAATAATCAAAAAATAATAAAATTAACTAACAAATGTTAATTATTAAAAAATCCCGAATAAAACAACCAAAAAATATATAAATATTAGTTAACATTTACATTTACATATTATATATAAAATGGCTATTATCCCTTTAAAATGAAGGATATAGCCATTTTTAAATTTTTAAAAATTTGGATAAGTTTTAAATGGAATATTAAAGAAAAAACGTATAGTAAACGGGTGAAGTACATATGTATATTATATGTGTACATATAACAAAATGATAAAAAAATAAGCATTTATTTAATAATTTATTAATCGTGTTTAAAGTTTACTAAAAATATAAAATTGCTTCTTTAAATTTTTGATAGAATATATAAAAAGGGGGCAGCAGTATGAAAGCTAAAAAAGCAATAAGCACATTTTTAATTAGCGGATTAATAGTAATTTTATTCACAGGGTGTGGAAGTAAAAGTTCTACATCATCTAAAAATTTAAAAAAGTTAAATTTAACAACTGGGGCAATTAAAACTATGGATTCTGTAAAGGCTACTGATTCTGAGTCTTTTAACATATCTCAAAATACTCAGGAAACATTATTAGTATATGATAATGATAAGCCAGTGCCTGGAGCAGCAAAATCTTTTGAAAAGAGTAAAGATGAAAAAACATATACATTTCATTTAAGGGATGGGCTTAAGTGGAGTGATGGAAAAGATCTTACATCAAAAGACTTTAAATATGCATGGATGAGAATGTTAGATCCTAATGTTGCAGCTGGATATTCATTCTTTTTATTTGGTGTAAAAAATGGAGAAAATTATTTTAATGGAAAAGCAAAAGCAGAAGATGTTGGAATAAGAACACCAGATGATAAAACTTTAGTTGTAGAACTTGAAAATCCAATTCCATATTTTTCTCAATTAGTAGCATTTCCAGCTTTAGCACCACAAAGAAAAGATGTGGTTGAAAAGCAAGGTGAAGAATATGGAAGTAGAGAAGAAGGATTAGTATTTAGTGGACCATTTATGATTTCTAATTGGCAAAGAGGAGCTAAAGTTGAATTAGTTAAAAATCCAAACTATTGGAATGCAAAAAATATTAAATTAGATGAAGTAAATTTAACTCAAATTAATGAAGCAAATACACAATATCAAATGTTTTTAAGTGGTCAGCTTGATGTAATGTTTAAGGTTAATGGTGAATACATAAAAGAACTTCAAAAAGGAGTTAGTGAAAATAAATGGGATGAAGTAAGTGGTGTAATGCCAACTGTTTTCTATAATCAATTTAATTTTAAGTCAAATAAAATATTACAAAATACAAAAGTAAGACAGGCTTTATCTATAGCTATAAATAGAGAAGAATATACAAAAGATATATTAAAAAGTGGAGTTCCAGCTTATGGATTAGTTCCAGATGGAATTGTAGTTGGAGACATGAATTATAGAAAAAAAGTTAAAGAACCATTAAAAGAAATAATAAAAGAAGATCCTAAAAAATTATTTGTAGAAGGATTAAAAGAGTTAGGACTTGATCCAGATCCTTCAAAATATAATATAAACTTTTTACTTCAAGGAAGTAGTTCAAGTTATAAAAACTTAGGAGAATATTTACAAAATACTTGGAAAAATAAAATTGGAGTAAATATTAAACTTTCAATACCAGCAGATTTTTCAGATTTCTTAAGAAAAGAAGATTCAGGAGAATTTGATATAGCAATGGCTGGATGGGGTGCAGACTATAATGATCCTATGACTTTCTTAGATTTATATGGGGCAAAAAATGGAAGTAATTATGGAAAGTATAATGATCCTAAGGTTAATAAGTTATTAGAAGAATTACAGACAGAAATAAATATTGATAAAAGGCTTGATATGTATAAAGAAATAGAAAAAATTGAAGTTGCTGAAAATCCAGCAGTAGCTCCAACATATTATTTAGATATACATTCATTCCAAAAGAAATATGTTCATGGAATGCAATATCCAAAGTTTGGTGGAAGTTATCAATTAAGATGGGCATATATAGAATAAGCTAAATAAATAAGGGGGCAAAATATATGGTTAAATATCTTTTGAAAAGATTAGGATTAATGATAATAACTTTATTTGTTATAGTATCAGCTACATTTTTCTTAATGAATAGTATGCCAGGAAATCCTGTAAGGGCACAAGCTAAAAAATTACCAGAGTCAGTACTTAAGACTATGGAAGCTAAATATGGATTAGATAAGCCAATTACAGAAAGATATGTGCTATACATTAAGAATCTTGTTAAGGGAGATTTAGGTGATTCTTTTGTAACTCCAGGACTTGGAGTTGGAGAAATAATTAAAGATAGATTTCCAGCATCAGCAAGAGTCGGAGTTCAATCAGTACTTTTAGGATTAGTAGTAGGTGTGTTGCTTGGAATTATAGCAGGATTTAAGAGAAATACAGCAATAGATTATGTAGTTATGTTTATTGCAATACTTGGAGTTTCTATTCCAAGCTTTGTTCTTGCAACTTTAATACAAAGTACTGTAGGAGGAAATAGTGGACTTCCTATTGCAGGTTGGTTTAGTAGTAGTACTCCATTTTTAGAAAGATTTAAGTTTACAATATTACCAACAATAGCATTAAGTTTTAGTAGTATAGCAACTTATGCAAGATATATGAGAACTTCAGTTTTAGATGTTCTTGGACAAGATTATATATTAACAGCAAAGGCTAAAGGTTTATCTTTTGGGGCAATAACTTTTAGACATGTTTTAAGAAATTCTATGTTACCAATAATAACAATACTTGGACCACAAATAGCTACAATAATAACAGGAACTGTAGTTATTGAAAGAATATTTGCTATTCCTGGTATTGGTAATGGATTAGTAGATGCAATATATACAAAGGATTATAACGTGATTATGGGACTGACATTATTCTTTGCAGCTCTTTATATATTATCACTTCTTATGGTAGATATTTTATATAGTGTCGTAGATCCACGTATTAAATTAGAGGGTAAATAGGAGGGGGAAATATGGCTGAATTAACTAGAGAAAAGTTTAAAGTTGTTGGTATAGATAAAAATAAAGCAGAACAAATAGCTAGGCCAAACTTAACATATTGGCAAGATGCTTGGAGAAGGCTTAGGAAAAATAAAGTAGCTTTAAGCTCATTAATTATTTTAATAGTACTTATACTTATGTGTATAATACAACCTATTATTGCAGGTGATAATTATATGGTTCAAAATATAAATGATATGAACCAAGGACCTTCAGCTTCTCATTGGTTTGGAACTGATAATCTAGGAAGAGATTTATTTGATAGATTATGGATTGGTGGAAGAGTATCATTAATTATTGCTTTTGTTGGTACTTTAATTGAATGTGTAGTTGGAATTATATATGGAGGAGTAAGTGGATACTTTGGTGGAAAAGTAGATAGCATAATGATGAGAATAGTGGAAGTTTTAAGTGGAATTCCATATTTAATTGTTGTTATATTAATAGCTATAAGACTTGGAAATGGTATATTACCTCTTCTAATTGCACTTTGTATAACAGGATGGACAGGTATTGCAAGAATGGTCCGTGGACAAGTAATGCAACTTAAAGAGTCAGAGTATGTTATGGCAGCAAAAACTTTAGGTGCTAGTCCTTTTAGAATTATAATGAAACACATGATTCCAAATACTTTAGGGATTATTATTGTATATATAACTTTTGATATACCAAGTTACATATTTGCAGAAGCGTTCTTAAGTTTTATTGGACTTGGAATTCAACCACCACAAACAAGTTGGGGTGCTATGGCATCAGCTGGACAACAAGTAATGCAATTTTACCCAAGTCAGCTTATATTCCCATCATTAGCAATTGCAATAACAATGCTTGCGTTTAACTTATTAGGTGATGGATTAAGAGATGCTTTAGATCCTAAGCTTAGACAGTAATAATGGTTCTTGATTTGGGAGGTAGAGAGATGTCAAAAGTACTTGAAGTTAAAGATTTAAAAGTAAGGTTTAAAACTTACGCTGGGGTTGTTCAAGCTGTTAGAGGTGTTAGTTTTGATTTAAAAGAAGGAGAAACTCTAGCAATAGTTGGAGAATCTGGTTGTGGAAAGAGTATAACTGCTAAATCAATAATGAGACTATTACCAACACCACCAGCAGAAGTAGATAAAGATTCTAAAATTATATGTAACGGAAAAGATGTATTAAGTTTAAATAAAAGGGAGCTTCAAAGTTTAAGAGGTGGGGATGTAGGAATGATATTCCAAGATCCTATGACTTCTTTAAATCCTACTATGAAGCTTGGGAAGCAAATAATTGAGGTTTTAAATATACATAGAGGATTAAAGGGCGAAGAAGCTAAACAAGAAGCTATTAGGCTACTTAAGCTTGTTAATATTCCAAATCCTGAAACTAGAATAAATCAATATCCATTTGAGTTTTCAGGTGGTATGAGACAGAGAATGATGATTGCAATTGCACTTGCATGTCATCCAAAGGTATTAATTGCTGATGAGCCAACTACAGCACTTGATGTAACTATTCAAGCACAAATAATGGAGCTTATAGATAAATTAAAAGAAAAATTTAAAACAGCTGTTGTATTAATAACTCATGATTTAGGAGTTGTTGCAGAACACTCTGATAAAATTCAAGTTATGTATGCTGGAGTAATATTAGAAAGAGGAAGCGTAAAAGAAATATTTGAGGATGCAAAACATCCATATACATGGGCGCTTTTAAGATCAATGCCTACTCTAGATACAGAGCATAAAGCTGAATTATATTCAATAGAAGGAACACCACCTGACCTTTTAAATCCACCAAAAGGATGTCCATTTGCAGCTAGATGTGAGTATGCAATGGAAATTTGTAAGGAAGAGATGCCAGAAGAAACAAAACTTTCAGAATCTCATAAGGTTAATTGTTGGCTTATGCATGAATATGCTCCAAAGGTTGTATCACCTTTAAAGATAGGAGGAAAAGCTAATGAGTAAAGAAGTATTATTAGAAGTTAAAGATTTAAAAAAGTATTTTAATGTAGGAAAAGGAAAAACATTAAAGGCAGTTGATGGAGTTAGCTTTACTATAAATAAGGGTGAGACATTAGGTTTAGTTGGTGAATCAGGATGCGGTAAAACTACATGTGGTAGAACAATAATAGGTCTTTATGATGTAACTGATGGAGAAGTATTGCTTGATGGTGTTAATATGAGCAAGTTAAGCAATAAGGAAAGAAGAAAGCATGCAAGATTTGCACAGATGATATTCCAAGATCCTTATGCATCATTAAATCCGCGTATGACAGTTGGAGATATAATAGCAGAAGGTATTGATATACATAAACTTTATACAGGTCAAGCAAGGACGAATAGAATATATGAGCTTTTAGATCTTGTTGGACTTAATAAAGAGCATGCATCAAGATTTCCACACGAATTTTCAGGTGGACAAAGACAACGTATAGGAATAGCAAGGGCACTTGCTGTTGAACCTAAGTTTATTGTATGTGATGAACCTATATCAGCTCTTGATGTATCAATACAAGCACAAGTTGTTAACTTGCTTATTGAGCTTCAAAGAAAAATGGATTTAACATATCTTTTTATAGCTCATGATTTATCAATGGTTAGACATATATCAGATAAGGTTGGAGTAATGTATTTAGGAAACTTAATGGAATTATCAGATAGTAATGAATTATATGAAGAGCCACTTCATCCATACACTAAGGCTCTTATGTCTGCTATACCAGTTGCACAATATAGTGAATGTGAGAAAAAGAGAATAGAACTTGAAGGTGAAATAAGTAGCCCTATAAATCCGAAACCAGGTTGTAGATTTGCAAGCAGATGTAAGTTTGCTAAGGATATATGTAAGAGTGAGACACCTATATTAAAAGAGGTTAAGAAAGATCACTTAGTTGCATGTCATTTATATTAATTTTATAAAATAATATAAATTGAAAATTGATTTTAAATAAAGATTTATAGAATTAGTTTTAAATAGAATTAGTTTTAAATAGAATTAGTTTTAAATAGAATTAGTTTTAAAAAAAGAAGTTAAAGCATATTGCTTTAACTTCTTTTTTTATCTAGGAATAAATCCGATTTTCTTTTGCATTTTTCTTAAAGTTTTATTAGCTATATATGAAGCTTTATTAGCTCCTTCTTTATATATAGCTTCAAGAGTTTTCTTATCTTTAATAAGTTCTTTAACTTTATCTTGAATTGGAGATAACTCATTAACGATTGCTTCAGCTACATCTTTTTTTAGATCTGCATAACCTTTACCTTCATAATTTTTAACTAAACTTTCAGGTTCTACATTATTTATTGCAGCTAGTATATTAAGTAAATTTTTAACTCCAGGTTGTTCATCTGAATAATTAACGATTCCGATACTATCTGTTACAGCTCTTGAAATTTTCTTTCTTATAACATCAGGTGGATCCATTAATAATATGAATGAGTTTGGATTATCATCAGATTTTGACATTTTCTTAGTTGGTTCTTGTAAACTCATTATTTTAGCACCTGTTTTAGGAACATATCCTTCAGGAATCTTAAATGTTTCACTATAATTGTTATTAAATCTTATAGCTATATCTCTTGTAAGCTCTAAATGTTGAATTTGATCTTTTCCAACTGGAACTAAATCAGTTTGATAAAGTAAAATATCAGCAGCCATAAGTACAGGATATGTAAATAATCCTGTTCCTACTGAATTTCCAGCTTTTTTTGATTTATCTTTGTATTGAGTCATTCTTGAAAGCTCACCCACATATGAGTTACAAGTTAAAAGCCATGCACATTCTGAGTGTGCAGGTACATGAGATTGAATGAAAAGAGTATTCTTTTCAGGATCAATGCCACATGCTAAATATATTGAAAGAAGTTCTAAAGTTCTTCTTCTTAAATCTGCTGGTTTTTGTGGTACTGTTATAGCATGTAAATCAACTACACAGAAATAACAATTGTATTCATCTTGAAGCTTAACCCAATTTTTTATAGCTCCTAGATAATTACCTAATGTAAGATCACCAGAAGGTTGGATTCCACTAAAGATGACTTTCTTAGCATCTTTATTTTCCATAGTGCGTCACTCCTTAATTTTAGTTATATATAAAATTATAGGGGGCATATATATTAATGTCAATTTGTATATATTAAGTTATATTTTTATTTGTATTTTTAGATTTTATGTCAGGAATAAGTTTTTTACGCCATTTAATATAATAAATTAAAAATGTTACAAATGGTAGAAGACAAAATACAATTAATGAAATAAGCTTATATAATTTTAATAAATCAAATAATAAGTAATGATGTCTAGCTAAAGGAAGAGCCAATACAAATACTAAAATTGAATATATAATTGAAAATAAAATTTTGTTAGTAAATATATTTGAATAAATATGTCTTATTGCTATTACAGCAAGGGTATATTTAAGTGTCCATATACATACTGTTTTAGCTATAAAAAATAAATCACCAAATTCTATAAAGCCGTTAATTTGAATTCTTTGTACTCTTATAAATTCTGGATAATAAATATTATAAGCTCTAAGAGGTCCAAAAGTTCCAATAGCTGCAGCTATACTTATAACTACAATAAAAACAACAAAAATATTAGTTAAAGTTGTATATTTTAAAAATTTATTTTTTTTATCCATATATTTTAAAAATGGAAATGTTATTGCAGTTGAAGCAAATGAACCAAGTATAAGAAGTACTGCATATATAAATTTTTTACTAATTCCATAGCCCATAATTGGTAATAAAAGCTGTGGCTTTATATATTTAAATGTAAATAGTTCTACTATGAAAACTGAAATATATATAAAAGCACAAGATATTATTACAACAATCATAATGGTATCTAATCTTCTTGTTATTAAATAAGCAGTTGGAATTATAAACAATAATAAAGAATACCAAACTGGAGTTTCTAAAAATATATTTGTATGAATTGAATCAGCCTGTATTGCAGCTGTTTCTACTGATGTTATAAATAAATGTAATGAAAATAAAAATATAAAAATATTACTTAATGTTTTAGGATATGTAAGTTCAAATATTTCTTTGAAGTCAAAAGTATCAGTTTTCTTACATACATAAAAAATAAAAAATGAAAAAGCTATATAAATAATTCCAGCTATAATTGCTGCAACCCAAGTGTCTCTATCACCTAAATCTATAAATATAGAAGAATAACTTCTAAGACTTATTGCTGAAACTATAAGTATGAGAAATATATAATGTTTACTTGATATTTTATTCATTTAATCACCTCTAAAACTATAACTTACCATATTCAAGTATAGTATTAGCAAAATAATGAATATTAAACATTTATAGAGGAATAATATTTTTAGGTGATGCTTATGGATAAAAATTTACAAATAATAAAAGAGAGATTTAAGGATAGCTTTGACGTTAAATATAGAGAGATAAACGGCGAGCTTGGTAAAATGACTTTAGTATTTATTGATAATTTATGTAGTACTCAGTTTATAAGTGATTATATTGTTGCGCCAATAAGAGCTCAAAGAGTTCCTTGCAATAACTTAGATGAACTTATTACTAATGTACTTGAGATAAATATTGCAAATTATGTAAAGGACAAAACAAATATAGATGATGCTATGCTTCATATAGTTTCAGGAGATATTGTAATATTTGTTGAAGGCTATGAAGAAATGATTTATTGCGAGGTAAAGGGATACGTAAGAAGAGGTATTGGAATACCAGTTACTGAATCAGTTATAAAGGGACCAAGAGAAGGGTTTAATGAGCTTTTTGTTGATAATATTGCATTAATAAGAAGAAAAATTAAAAATCCTGATCTTAAGTTTGAACCAGTTTATGTTGGTGAAAAAAGTCAGACTGTTATTTGTGTAGCTTACATAAAGGGAATAGCTCCTAAAAATTTAATAGATTATGTAAAAAAGTGTGTTAACGATATGGATTTAGATTTTGTACTAGATACAAACTATGTTGAAAGTAAACTCAAAGAAAATAATTCTCTCTTTGACACAACTGGATATACAGAAAAGCCTGATGAAGTAGCAGCAAAGATTATGGAAGGAAGAGTAGCTATATTAGTAGATGGAACTCCATTTGTAGTTACAGTGCCATATTTTTTTGTAGAGAATTTTCAAATGCCAGATGATTATTATATAAATAGGATTTTTGCTAACTTTACAAGAGGATTAAGAATTTTAGCCTTTATATTCGCTACATTTGTACCAGGAATTTATGTTTCAATAATAACATATCATTTTGCTCTTATACCGTCATTATTTTTGTTTAGGCTCGCTGTATCAAGAGCTGGAGTACCTTTTCCAACTATCGTTGAAGTGCTCATGATGATGTTTGCATTTCAAATAATAAAAGAAGCTGGGCTTAGACTTCCACAGCCAATTGGAGGGGCAATGAGTATAGTAGCAGCACTTATCTTAGGTGATGCGGCAGTTGGTGCAGGAATTGCATCTAGAATAACTATAATTGTAGTTGCACTTAGTTCTTTGAGTTATTTCTTAATTCCAAAGCTTTATGGTGCAGTATCAATTTGGTCTATAATTTTTGTTATTGCTGGTTCTATATATGGATTACCTGGTATATTTTTATGCTTTATAGTGTTCCTTACTATATTGGCAGATTTAAAGAGTACAGGATATCCATATTTATTCCCATTAGGAAGTTTAGAGGAGTTTAAATTTAAAGATTTATTATATAGGGGCAGATTAAGTAGAATATCAAAAACTATAATTGGAAAGGGTGGAGATTATGACAGTATTAAGAAAAAGTTTTAAAGTTTTAATTGTTATTTTGCTTATTCCAATTATATTGACAGGTTGTTTTAATTATAAAGAAATAAATACAGCTACATTCACAACTTGTGCTATATTCGATATAGCAGATAATGGAGATGTATTAATTTATTTAGATTGTGTAAAGCCTTATAGAAATGC
The DNA here is from genome assembly GCF_058310295.1 of Clostridium sp. TJA020. Classification (NCBI taxonomy): domain Bacteria; kingdom Bacillati; phylum Bacillota; class Clostridia; order Eubacteriales; family Clostridiaceae; genus Clostridium; species Clostridium sp. TJA020. Next base: position 167,825 of record NZ_JBZEFC010000002.1, on the reverse strand, counting down.
AAATGAAAGTTCTGATAAAGGTAAGAGAATAATATATAAAGGTACTGGAAGAACTGCCTTTGAGGCAATAAGAAGTATAAATATGGCATCAAGTTACAAGGTTAACTTCACTCAAAATAGAGCAATAATATTTACAGAAAAGGCTGCAAGAGGTGGAATAAACAAATATCTTAGTTTAATAAATACTGATCAAGAATTCCAAGTTAAGCCATATGTTTTTGTATTTTTTGGAGATGTTGAACAATTAATAAAAATAAGTTCAAGTGATGAAGAGTATCTAGGGGTACTTTTAAGTGAATTAGTTCAAAAAAATAAAACTAATCCAAGAGCAATAACTACTAATATAAATGATTATTTAGTTGAATCAAAGGTAGGAAATAACTACACAGTACTTGGAGGATTAGATATTAGAAAAGATGCATTAGATGAAAGAGTAGAGCTTTCAGGTGGTGTTCTTATGAGAATGACTGAAATGGTAGAGAGAATAGACGTTATTGAATGTATGAGTTATAACTTTTTAACAAATAGAATAAAAACGGGCACTTTGGAAGTTAAAAATCCGCAGATGAAACAGGGCTTTTTAAGTTTAGAAATATTAAATAGTAATACTAAAACAGATATAGAATATAAGGATGATGAAGTTATATTAACAAAAGATATAAAAATAAATGCTGTAATTGCTGAATCACAAGGAAGATTTATAGTAACTGAAGAATCACTTAAGGAGCTTAAGAGAAATGAAGAAGAAAACATTAAACAATATTTAATGCAATTTTTTAAAAGATTTTCAAATAGTCAAGTTGATGTGTTACAAGTTGAAAGGCTTTTAGAGATGAAATATCCAAAACTTCAAGTTGAAAATATATTATCAAAAATAGATTTAAGAATAAATGTTGATGTTAATATATCAGAAAGTAATAGAGTTGAGGATAGTTATTTTTAGTATAAAATTATAATAAACTCTTAGTAATATATGATTTTTTATATATTACTAAGAGTTTTTATTTAAAGCATAGTTTATTTATTAATTTTAAGTAAGAATTGTTATAAACTTAAATAAGTTATTTATTATTTAAATTCAATATAAATAGAATGTTGTGTTATTTTAAAGAAAATATATTATATTGTTTATGAAATTAAAAAATTATGTATTATTTTTATGATATCGGTAATTTAGTAGTAACTCATAATAATATATTTAATTTGAATAATAATTTTTAATTATACAATTTGGAGCAATGCTTTAAATAGAGTAGTATTATATATAGAGAAACACTTTATATAAAAAGGGGAAAGAGCTAGTGGATATTAAAAAGTTACACTCCTTAATTCAAAAAGATGAGGGGCAAAAATTAGATTTTAAATTGAAGTTAGACCTATGGTCAGAAAGTGGGAAAAAGGAATTTGTAAAAGATATTTGTGCTATTGCTAATTCAAAAGGTGGTAGAGGTTATATAATAGTTGGAATTAGAGATAAAAGTAAGCGTGTAGAAGGTATAAGGAAAGATGATATGTTTTCAGAGGAGCAAATTCAGCAAATAATATCATCAAGAACTGAACCTCCAATCCCTTTATTAGTAGAGTTTTTTAGAATAGAAAAGAAAAAAGTTGCTGTAATTACTATATGTGATAGTAGTGAAAAACCACATCAAGTTAAAGAGCATGGTATTTTTTATATAAGAAGGGGATCAACAACTGATGTTATGAGAAGAAGTGAGCTTATATCTGCATTTGAAGATAATATGGAGTTAACAGTTGAAACTACGAGTGTTATTAGAAGTAATATAAACATGTTAGATGATTCTTTAATAGAGAGTTATTTTTTACAAAAAGGAATAAATATTAATGATAAAAATAAAATAGCATTATTAGAGGCATCAGGAATAATAAATTATGTAAGTGAATTAAATGAATACAGATGTACCTATGGAGGCCTTTTGGTATTTTCAGAAGTTAATAGCTTATGTATACCAAATAATATTATAAAAATTGTAAAAGGAAATTACAGTAAAATAATACAAGGTAGTTTAATTACTATGGTGGACAAGGCTGAAAATGAATTAAATAATATTTTGGATAAAAGTTATCCTAAAATTGCAGTTTTTGAAGCAATAAAAAATGCAATACTTTATAGAGAATATACAGATATTAATAAGTTTATAGAAGTTGTAATAGATGATGATAAAATAACAATTACAAGTCCTGGGGACTTTATTGATAAAGATATTGTAAAGCTACGTGGAAAAAGAAATATGTGGATTTATGAAAAGTTAATAACAATAGATAGTAAAAAAAGATTTTTAAATAATGGAAATGGACTATCAAGAATAAAGGAAGTTTTTAAAGAGAATAAAGTTAAATTTATAAATTCAAGTGAGGAAAATTGCTTTAGTGTAGTATTACCAAATAATATAAAATAAAATTTATTAAAGTTAGGATTAATTTAAAAGTTATGAATATAATGTAATATAACTAAAAATAAGGAGTGGTCCTAATGATTAGAGTATTTTGTAACAGAAGAGGTTCAGGAAAGACTAAGAAATTAATTGAGCTTGCAAATAACTATGTAGATAAAGCTAAAGGAGACTCAGTATATATAGATAAAAATACTAAACACAGAAGCAGTTTAAATTGGAAGATAAGATTTGTATCTATGGAAGAGTTCAAAATATCTGATTGTAATGGATTTTATGGATTTCTTTGCGGAATGATATCTGCAAATTATGATGTTGAAAATATATATATAGATGAGTTTTTAAGTATAGTTTCTTGTGACATCAATGATACCTACTATTTATTTAATAAATTAAGATCACTTACAAAACAATATAATATAAATTTATTTATTAATATTGATTCAGAGGAGAATGTTCCAAGCTTCTTAAAAGAGTATATATGTGATGCTGCTTAAAAGATAAATATTTAAAAAGTAAGTTAAAAGATTAAAAATTATAAAAATATTTTCGTTGAAAACAATTACTTTAATAATTTAAATTTTGTTTTTTAGTTAGATTAAAATTTGTTTTTAGGTTTTGAAATACACTTGAGTATATTAGCATGGGGTATAAATCAAGATAATTATAAATTAAAAAATTTTTAAAATAATAAAAGCAAGGACTGTATAAAATTACAGTCCTTTTATATTTATTCTAATTGAATGTTAAATGACAAACTTTTTTTTAATATTTAAAATTAATTTATTTAAATTATACTAAAGTATTATTTAAGTTAAAGTATGCTTAAAATTTTATAATAATGTGCCTTTTTAATTGCAAAATTTACATATTAAATATATACTATTTATTAGGCATTTAGTATATGGATTTGGAGGAATTTAAGATGGCTAGTGTATTAGACGAATTATTAGAACGTGGTTATATAAAGCAATTTACTCATGAAGCTGAAACAAGAGAATTATTAGAAAAAGAGAAAATAACTTTCTATATAGGATTTGATCCAACAGCTGATAGTTTACACGTTGGACATTTTATAGCAATGATGTTTATGGCTCATATGCAAAAGGCAGGACATAGACCAATAGCTTTACTTGGTGGTGGAACTGCAATGGTTGGAGACCCAAGTGGTAAAACTGATATGAGAAAAATGCTTACAAAAGAGCAAATTCAACATAATGTTGACTCAATAAAGAAACAAATGGAAAGATTTATTGATTTTACAGATGATAAAGCTCTTATTGTAAATAATGGAGATTGGTTATTAGATTTAAATTACATTGATTTCTTAAGAGAAGTTGGAGCTCATTTTACAGTAAATAAAATGCTTTCAGCAGAGTGTTTTAAAAAGAGACTTGCAACTGAAAATGGTCTTTCATTCTTAGAATTTAACTATATGTTAATGCAAGGATATGACTTCTATGTGTTAAATAAGAAATACGGATGTAAGATGGAACTTGGTGGAGACGACCAATGGTCAAATATGATTGCTGGTGTTGATTTAGTTAGAAAGAAATCAAGAGATAATGTATTTGCAATGACTTGTGCACTTTTAACTAACAGCCAAGGAGAAAAAATGGGTAAAACTGTTGGAGGAGCTTTATGGCTTGATCCAGAGAAATGTTCACCATTTGATTTCTATCAATATTGGAGAAACGTAGCAGATGCAGATGTTGAAAAATGCTTAAAACTTTTAACTTTTGTACCAATGGATAGAATAAAAGAGCTTAGCAGTCTTGAAGGTGCAGCAATTAATGAAGCTAAAAAAGTTCTTGCTTTTGAAGTAACTAAATTAGTTCATGGAGAAGAAGAAGCTAAAAAAGCTGAAGAAGCATCACAAGCTCTTTTTGCAGGTGGAAATGATATGACTAATGTTCCAACAGAAGTTATAAAGAAAGAATTTATCGGTAAAAGCTTAATAGATGCATTAGTTGATGTTAAAATATTCCCATCAAAAGCTGAAGGTAAGAGAATAATAAAGCAAGGTGGTCTTACAATAAACGAAGAAAAGGTTACTGACTTTATGAGACTTCTTACTGAAGAAGATTTAAAAGATGATGGAGCATTAATTAAAAGAGGTAAAAAGAAATTCTATAAGCTTATAGCAGAATAAAATATTTATATAAAAATTAAAAGTTTAAATTGTTTTTAGTTAATTATATAAATTTAAACTATAAAAACCTTGGTAGCACGCTATCAAGGTTTTTTTAATCTATTGATGTTATGTAATTTTTTACTTTATTTACAACGTCATTTTCACCAACATAAACTATTATGTCTTTTTCAAGTATATTAAAGTATGGACCAGGTGAAAGAAATAAGTGGTCATCTCTTTTTATACCAACTATTGTTGCACCAGTATTATGCCAAAAATTAAGTTCACCTAAATTTTTACCTATCATTAAGCTATTAGGTTGAACTATACTTTCATAAGGAACTATAAGTCCAACATTTCTAAGTTGTGTTGCAAATTCTATTAAATTTTGGATTTTATTTTCTAAATTTTTTTCAAGATTTTTCTTTTCATCAAGTAAATCGTAAATTTCTTCTTTTAAATTAGTAAATTCACTTTTAGTTTTAAATTGTTCTAAAAATTTTAAGGCATTATCTCTACTACATATTCTAATACCACTTTTTTCTTCAACTTCAACAACATTCATATCTCTTAATAGTGCTATTGCCCGACGAATTGTTTCAGGAGAAACATGATATATACTTACTAAAGTAGAACGTCCTGAAAGTTTTTCACCTTCTAAAAAACCACCGTTTACTATTCTAGAAGCAACATCAATTGCTATCTTTAAATATGCTGGAGTTGATGCTTTTCTTGCCATATTGAATCACCCCTATCAGTGATTAATTGTACCATAAATGTAATGAACTTAATAGATATTAGGGGATAATTTAAACTTGATAAGTATACATTATTTGAAATTTGAAAACTTATATGGTATCATAAAGTTGTTAGATGAATAATATAAATTAATGAAGTATTGAATTTTGCATTAATTTATATATGATATTAGGTTATTAAAAGTAAAAAATAAGTAAAGTGACAACTTGTTATTTTGAATAAAGTTATCACTTTAGTTTTGATTTAATTTAATAACGTGGTATCAATGAGAGATAAAATTTTTTAACAATACTGACAACTTTTAAAATAAAAAAGAGTTGTCAAAAGAAAGGGTGTTATGATGAAAAGTGTAATTCAAAATATAAAAAATAATATAACTTATTATTTAACTATAATTATATCTTTAGTAGTTCTTATATGGGGAGGAATTTTTACTGATAATTTTAAAACATTCTTTGATAAAGCATATAAATTTACAACGGAAAATTTCTCGTGGTATTTTATGGCTTTAATGGCCTTCTTCTTTGTATTTAGTATTTATTTATTATTTAGTAAATATAAAAATATAAAGCTTGGAGATGATGATTCAAAACCAGAGTTTTCAAATATTTCTTGGTTTGCAATGCTTTTTAGCGCAGGGATTGGAATTGGGCTTGTTTTCTGGGGAGTTGCAGAGCCATTAACTCATTATTTAAATCCAGTTGGAGCTGAAGCCGCAACAAAAGAAGCTGCAGCTTTTGCTTTTAGAAAATCTTTTTTACATTGGGGAATATCAGCTTGGGCTTGTTATGCATTACTTGCTCTTATAATTGGATATATGCATTTTAGAAAGGGTAAGCCAATTCTTCTAAGTTCAGTTTTAATTCCTTTAATAGGAGAGAAAAGAGCTAGAGGACCTATTGGAAAAACTGTTGATATATTAACTATTTTTGTAACAATAGCTGGTATAATTACTTCTCTTGGAATGGGAACTTTACAAATAAATAGTGGACTTAATTATTTGTTTGGAGTGCCTGAAACAAAAACTGTCCAAATTTTTATTATTGCTATAATAACAGTTCTTTTCTTAATATCAGCAACAACAGGAGTTAAAAAAGGAATAAAAATATTATCAAATTTAAATTTAGGTGTTGCTGTAGTATTTTTCTTAGGAGTATTTCTTATAGTTCCAAAGATAGATTTATTTAATAATTTTACTGTAAGTATTGGACAATATGTACAAGCAATAACTGTTGATAAGTTTAATTTATTTGCAAAAGGGGATTGGTATTCTAAGTGGACTATATTTTATTGGGCTTGGTGGATTGCTTGGGCACCATTTGTTGCTATTTTTATAGCTAGAGTTTCAAAAGGAAGAACAATAAAAGAGTTTATTAAAGGGGTACTATTAGTACCAGCTGGATTTTGTATGTTTTGGTTTTTAGTATTTGGAACACTTGGTATTTCTGCACCATTAGATGTTGCACATAGAGCAGTACAAAAAACAGAAACAGCACTTTTTGTAATATTAAATGAATTTAGTGGTGTTGGACTTTTATTAAGTATAATAGCAGTTGTCTTGTTATTTACATTCTTTATAACATCAGCAGATTCAGCGACTTATGTTTTATCTGTAATTGCAAGTGATGGAATATTAGCACCAAAAAATTCAAGAAAAATTATTATAGGTGTTACTCAAAGTTTACTTACAATAGCATTTTTATTTGCAGGAGGATTTGATATGATTCAAACTGCAACTATTGTAATGGCGCTGCCCTTTGGTATAGTTATTTTAGGAAGTATAATATCATTTATAAAAGAAGTTAGGTGTGAAAATATTAATGAAGTTGACGAAGCATTTTATAATGATAAGTTACAAGAAAAAGTTAATGTTGGAACAGAAAATGGAAACTTTAATGGAAACAGGGGAACTGTTAAATTAAGACTTCCTAAAGGCTTAACGATTATAAATGTTAATAATGTAAACCATAAAATAAGTTAATATAAAGATAGGGTTTCTAAGTGTATTAGAGCCCTATTTTTTATATATTTTTAAACTCATTGGAAAAAAATAAGTATATGATGATATAATGTTTATTAGCTTATAAAATGATGAAAGAATATTAATATAGTTATTAATTATTATGTTTAATTTATACATTAATTAATATTTCTTTAATTTTAGTTTTATATAGAATATATTAATAATATTGATTGTTTATATACAAATATAGATATGGAAAGGTGATTTTAAGACATGGCTTTATATGCTATATCAGATTTACACTTAGCTTTAAGTGGGGATAAGCCAATGGATATATTTGGAGAACATTGGAGAGACCATCATGAAAAAATAAGAGTAAATTGGTTATCTAAAATAACAGAAGATGATACTGTTTTAATTGCAGGAGACATATCTTGGGCAATGAAATCAGATGAAAGTGAAGAAGACCTTAAATGGATAAATAATCTTCCAGGTAGAAAAATAATTTCAAAAGGAAATCATGATTATTGGTGGGGAAGTATTAGTAAGTTAAATAAAATGTTTGAGAATACTAAATTTCTTCAAAATAATTTTTATGAATATGGAGAATATGCTATCTGTGGAACTAGGGGATGGATATGCCCAGGGACAGATAGATTTACAGCACATGATGAAAAAATATATTTAAGAGAAGGTATAAGACTTAGACTTTCATTAGATGAAGCTAAGAAAAAGGGATTTAATAAATTTATTGTTATGCTTCATTATCCTCCAACAAATGAAAAGTTTGAACCTTCCCAGTTCACTGAAATATGTAAGGAATATGGTGTTGAGAAGGTTATATATGGGCATCTTCATGGAAAGTGTTTAAATAGAGTTTTAGAGGGAGATTTCCATGGAGTAGAATATATAATGACAGCAGCTGATTTTATTGATTTTAATCCTAAGCTTATAAAAGAATAGTTGATTTTTTTAAAAGGGCTAAAATTTTATTTTTAGCTCTTAATTAGGTTTTAAATTTATAATAGATATACTATTTAAGATTTTTTATTAGTTAACATAATTTTAATTATAAATGGTATATCACATAAAGTTTAAATTTTGGTATAATATAGTGTAGTAATAAGGAATAGGTGGGTTATTTAAATGGCTATAAATGATTGGAAGAGTTTTTTAGTGCCTTATGATCAGGCAGTAGACGAACTAAAAGTTAAACTAAAAAGTATAAGAAAAGAATACAGAAAAAAGAAAGAATATTCTCCAATTGAATTTGTAACTGGTAGAGTTAAGGAAGTTGCAAGTATATTAGAAAAAGCCAATAAATTTGGGATTCCTGTTGATAGAATAAGATATGAAATGGAAGACATAGCTGGTATAAGAGTTATGTGTCAGTTTGTTGATGATATAGACAGGGTTGTTGAGCTTTTAAGGGGAAGAAATGATATGCAGGTTCTTTATGAAAAGGACTATGTAAGAGGGGTAAAATCAAGTGGATATAGAAGCTACCATATGATAATTAAGTATACTGTAAATATGGCAGAAGGACCAGTTGATATTTTGGCAGAATTTCAAATAAGAACCCTTGCTATGAACTTTTGGGCAACTATAGAACATTCATTAAACTATAAGTATAAGCAGCAAATTCCAGTTGAACTGAAAAGGAAGCTTAAGAGTGCTGCAGATGCTGCATTTAAGCTTGATGAAGAAATGCTTGAGATAAAAGATGAGATTAAAGATGCTCAAAAATTATTTGAGGTTAAATCAGGAATAATATCAGATATTATGAACAACATATTAGTTTTAATATCTTTAGGAAAAATACCTGAGGCAAGTAGATACGAAAAATCGTTAAATAAATTAATAGAAGATGGAGATGTTTGGGAACTTAATGATCTTCTATGTCTTATAAAAAGGGAAATAGATAAATATAAAGATTAATTTTAAATATAATTTGAAAATAGTGCTAGATGCTTAAAGTTTAAGTATCTAGCTTTTTTATGTTTTAAATATATGATTATAATTCTATTAGTTTTATATTTATTTTTTGATTTAATGTTGAGTATAATAGTAAGAAATGATATAATTTATAAATGATAATTATTATTATATAATAATTAAGTTGAATTTGAAGTTTATTACTGTATTTTTAAAAAGGTATTATATAAAAATATAATATAAATATTAGTTTTAAAAAGTGTTATAGAAAACTTTATTATATATTGTTTAAGAGGTGTTATAGTGAAGGACGTTAATTTAAATGAAAAAGAAATAATAAAAATGATAGAACAAAATCCTACAAGAATAGCTGAAATTGAAAATCCAACAGAGGATATGAAAAAGGCAGCTCTTAAAGGTAATGGAATGATGATTAAATTTATGAAAAACCCAAGTGTTGAACTTCAAAGACTTGCTGTTAAAAGTGACCCTTTATCAATAGAGCATATTGATAATTTAGATGAGGAAGTTGCTATTTCATCTGTAAGAGCTTTATGGAATTCATTAAAGTATATAAAAAATCCAAATGAAAAAATTATTGAAGAAGCAGTTAAGTCAAAAGGATGGGCAATTCAATATGTAGAGAATCCTTCAGAAGAACTTAAGCTATTAGCTGTAAATAAGGATTATGATGCAATAAAATATATTAAAAATCCTTCAGAAGAAGTTCAAGAGGCAGCAGTATTAAACTATTGGGGAGCAATAAGATTTATAGAAAAGCCAACTCTTAAAGTAAAAAGACTTTCTGTAATTAAAGATGAGGAAGCTATTAATTATATAGCTGGATATTCTTACGATGAAATGAAGCTTTTTATAGAGGATAATATAAATGTTGTTAAGTATCTTTATGAAAGTATAGATCCAGAACTTGTTGTTGATGTATTAATTGAAAAATTAGATAAAGGTGAAATGACAAGGGAGTATATGAAAAACTTCTTGGATTTAGAAATATTAGAAATGGATAAGGTTTCTTTCATAAGAGAATACGGAGATAAAGAAACTAAAAAACTTTTAGTGGATTGTAAGCTTTAGGGAGGTAGACAAAATGAGATATTCAGATACTTTAAGTGCAGCAGAGTTAGTTATGTCTTCAAATGATGTTCCACTTATTATTGGAGAAAGTGGAATAGGAAAGACTGCACTTGCAAGAGAAATAGCAAAAAGAAATAATTATGTTTTAATTACAATAGATGCAAATCTTTTAAAGGAAGGGGAAATAGGTGGACTTCCAACTGTTGTAAGAGGCAGAACAGTGTATGCAACTCATGATAAGCTTTCTAAAGTTTCAGAGATTATAGAAAATGGAAGAAATGTATTGTTATTTATTGATGAGCTTAACAGATGTGAGCATGCTGTTCAACAAGAGCTTATGAACTTAATATTAAATAGAGAAATAAATGGATATAACCTTCCAGAAGAAGTTAAAATAATTGCAGCTATGAATCCATCAAATAAGTATGATAATTACAGAGATAGTGAATATGCAGTTGTTGATATGGACCCAGCTCAAGAAGATAGATTTGTATGGCTTGATATGGAAGTTGATGTTAAAGAGTGGATTAAATGGGCTATGAGCAAAGATGGAAATATTGATGAGGATATTATTGAATTTATAAGTACATTCCCAGAATATTTAAATACTCCAAACTCAAATGAAAGTATTAAAGCTACTCCGAGAAGTTATGAAAGAGTTTCTAAAGCTTATAAAGTTTATAAAGATAATAAGGAAAGATATTCTTTTGATGTATTTTTAAGTACAGTTAAAGGTAACTTAGGAGTTAATATATCAACTGATTTTGCAAGTTTTATAAAAAATAAGAAAAAACCTATGCTTAAACCAGAAGAAATATTTAAGTTTGATATTTTACCTGAAAATATTAAAGAAAGAATATTTAGTGAAAATAGTTCAAGACTATATATATTAGCTAAAAGTAGTTTGTTATATTTAGAAGGATTAGATGAGTTTAATAGTGAAGTTTCTATATTTGGAGAAGTTTTAAGATGTTACCCAAGAGATTTAAGACTTGGAATAATGAAAGAAATAAAGCATGAAGGAAGTAAAAGAGTTTATGAAGCTCTTCTTGATACAGATGAGTTTTTAGAAGCATTTTTTGATATTTATGCTTAAGGTTATGTTACGTTAAAAAGTATATTAGTAGGAGGAAGGATATGGCTACAAGTTTTGAGGATAAGAGAAATTTACTTTTAAAAGAAGCTCTTGAATTTCAAAATATAAATGATGTTTCAAGTAAGTTTAAAAGAGAATTTTTCAGTTTAATAGAAAAAATAATAATAAATGAAATTGAAGAGGAAGACAGCTTTTTTGGTAATTTTATGCTTAAAATTGACAGAGATATAAAGCTTGATATATCTTGGCCACTTGCTACAACTCCTACATTAAATGGATTTAAAATGTTTTTTAATCCAATATTATTTTTAAATAATACAAAAAGAGAAATGGGAGCCCTTTTTAAACATGAAATATATCATATAATGTTTAATCATTATGAGAGAGAAAAAGAGCTTAAAAATACTTATAGCAAAGAAGCTGTAAGTGTTGCCATGGATATATCAATAAATCAATTTATAAAGCATCTTCCTATGGAATGCAAAAGACTTCAAGCAGTAGCTATGGAATATAATATTGAACTTAAAGAAGATAAACCATTAGAATATTATGCAAAAGAAATAGATAAGGCTATTAAGAAAAGAATAGATAAAAATAAATCTAAAAAAGATAGCGATAAAGTAAAAAGAGAATATGATAGTGAAACAGCTCATGATATTTGGGAAAATATTGAGATGGATAATGAAAGAGTAAAAGAACTTACAAAAAAGACTGCTATAAGTTCAGCTAAAGGTGATACTCCAAAAAGTATATTAGATATTATTAAAGGATATAAAGAAAAAGAAGAAATTGATTGGCAAAGTACTTTGAAAAGATTACTTCCAATAGTAAAGAGTGGATATAAGAAAACTATAGTTAGAAGAGATAGGAGACAGCCAAATAGAGTAGACCTTAGAGGTGTTTTACGTGATTCTATTCCAGAAGTTATTGTTGCAATAGATATAAGTGCAAGTATGAGTGATGAGGAAGTATATAAAATAATGATTGAAATACTTTCTATAACAAGAAGTAGAGTGGATAAAATAAAGGTTATAGAATGTGATGATGAAATAAGAAGAGTATATGATATAAAAACTCCAAAAGATATTAAAGAGAGAAGTAAAAAAAATGGAGCAACTAAATTTTCAAAGGTTTTTGAATATATAAAAGATAATAGATTACAAGATAGAGTTCTAATTTATTTTACTGATGGTGAAGGGGAGGCAGAACTTACTATAAAGCCAAATATAAAAAATGTTATATGGGTAATAACAGGTGACTCTAATCTTTCATTAAAAAAACCTTTTGGAACTATAAAGCATATCAATAAAACAATAAAAAAATCAGAAAGTGGAGATGCTGCTCTTCAAATGATTAGAGGAGTTATTCATGATTGGGCAAGGTGATTTATTATATAAATTATAGTTGTGCAAAGTTATATAGTTAAATTAATATTAATAGAATTAAATAGGATTATATATTATAAAAATATTATATAAGGTTATAAGTATTTTAAATTTGTTAAGTTAATAGAAAAAATGTGTACTTTATGTTAATATTAATTTATAAGGGGTGTTAACATGCATAAGTTAAAAAAACACAATAAGTATTTAACGTTACTTGTATTAATAGTGTTTGTAAGTTTTGTATTCAATATAATTATGTATTTAAATAATAGTAGATATGAACATAGAGTAGGAATGAATTCATACAAGAACATAGTAACTATAAAAGTTAGTAATGATAAAATATATAATATATTAAACAAGGCTACTGAAATAAAAAAGATTAGCAATGAAGAAGTATTATTATTATATAAAAATTATGGGGCTTTATCTGAATGTCTAATTGAACTTTGGGATGATTATAATTATTATAACTCTAATTATTCAGGAGTGTTTTCTAAGAAGAAAATAGATACAAGTTCTATATTACAAAATGAAGTATATTCAAGAATAGAAAATTATTTAGAAAATAGTTTAAGCAATATAATGAATACAGAGGAAAATGAATTAAAGCTTTCAGGAAAAGGACTTCAAGATTTCCAAGTGATGAAGAGTTTATCTGAGAAAACTAAAATGTTTTATCATGAATTTAATGATAAAAATTTAAGTGGATTAGACGGTAAAGAGAAAGAAGAAAAAGCTGTAAAAGATAAATGTTGGATTGATATGTTAAATAAAATAAATCAAATAAATGAAAATTATACAGACTATGATTTTACAAAAGAAGTAGTTAAAACAAAAATAATAAATTAATGAAATTTTGTAAATAATAAAAATAAAAGGATGTCTTAATTAAGACATCCTTTTTGTGTGGATTAGTGACATCCACCACCACATGAACCGCAACCACCTTCTGGAGCGATTACTGGTTTTAAGCTTAATCCGTTTCCGTTATTTTCTTCTGATGCAAGTAAGATAAATCCACCAAATTCATCGATTAATGATTTTTCCATAATGAAGTTTACTTCATTTACTGCTTCAACAACATCATTATCGTTAGCTTCATCAACAGTAATGTTGAATACTGGACCACTACAAGCCATTCCAGCTAAGTTTATTCTTATATTATAATTTTCAACTTTATTTTCATCTAAAAATTCTTTAAATTCATTGTAAGCTGCATCGCTTATTGTTATGTTTTTCATATATTTCACCAATCCTTATAATTAAAATTAAATTTTGAACTTATAATTATTATAACACAATTTAATTCAAAGTAAACCAGTCAGAATTAAAAAAATTATGTAAATTTTAAAAAATAAAGGTATACTAAGTTTTAAGGCGAATTTATTATTAAGTAAGGAAATAGTATTAAATGTAGAAAGGATGGTTTTTAGTGAAACCATATGTAAAAAAATTTGTAGTAGAAAAAATTAAAGAATATAATGACAAGTTAAAAGAGGAAGAAATAAATGAACATAAAATAGTAAAGCTTAAAGGCCCTTTTAAAAGTACAGAAGGATATCTTTATGAAAATGAACAAGGTATAGAATTAGATTTCTTTGAACTTGTAGGTAAAAATAATTATTGGATGAGATTAGACTTTAGAGAAGTTGAAAGTACTTATGGTATTATAAAAAATGCTCATGGAAGAGTTGGAGTTGTTGGACTTGGACTTGGTTTTACTGTTCAAGAAATGGCAAAGAGAAAAGAAGTTAAAGAAATAATAGTATATGAACTTGAAAAAGATATTATAGATCTTTATTTAAATAATTTTGGAGAGAATGAAAAAATAAAAATAATTAATGAAGATGCTTTTAAAGTAAAAGGAGAAACATTTGATTATTTTTATGTTGATATATATGAATACAAATTAACAGAAAAAGTTGTTGAAGATTATAAGCATTTTATGAAAGCACATAAAATAACTGATTATGTCTTTTGGGGAGTAGAACATTTCTTATTAAGTTGTAGATATGAAGAAATAGTATGGGTTTATATTCCAGAGCTTTGGATGGATTTAAGCAAACATATATTTGTTTCACTTCAGGAATCTGGTTACTTAAAATGGTATAAGCAACTAAATGGGTCTCTTGTATCTAAAATTTTAGAGGAATTTAAAGAAGAGCTTAATAAGTAAAAATTATATTATAAGGCAACTTAATTTAATATAAAATAATTCTAAGTTAAAATATAATCTATTTTATAAATAAATTTATTGTAAAAGCAAATATTTAAAATAAGTAAAAAATGAATAAATTATCATAATAATTCTAAAACTACTAAAGTGTAATAAGGCTTATTAAATAAAGCTTAGGAGGAATTATTATGAAGGTCACTAATTCAGAGGAATTATCTAAAAAGATGGAACAGCTTAGAGCTGCTCAAAAAAAGTTTCAAACATACACTCAAGAACAAGTAGATGATATTTTTAGAGCAGCTGCAATGGCAGCTAATAATGCTAGAATTGAGCTTTCAAGAATAGCTGTTAAAGAGAGCGGAATGGGAATAATAGAAGATAAGGTAATTAAAAATCATTTTGCATCTGAATATATTTATAATCAATATAAAGATATGAAAACTTGTGGAATTATAGAGAGGGATAAAACTTTTGGAATTACAAAAGTAGCTGAACCAATTGGCGTAGTTGCAGCAATTGTTCCAACTACTAATCCAACTTCAACTGCAATTTTTAAGGCTTTAATATCTTTAAAGACAAGAAATGCAATAATTATATCACCTCATCCAAGAGCTAAAAATGCAACAATTAAGGCTGCTAAAATAATATTAGATGCAGCTGTTAAGGCAGGAGCTCCAGAAGGTATAATTGGTTGGATTGATGAACCATCAGTTGAACTTTCTCAAAAGGTTATGCAAGAAGCGGATATTATACTAGCAACTGGTGGACCGGCTATGGTTAAAGCAGCTTATTCATCAGGAAAGCCAGCAATAGGTGTTGGTGCTGGAAATACTCCAGCTATAATTGATGAAACAGCACATATTAAGATGGCTGTTAACTCTATATTACTTTCAAAAACTTTTGATAATGGTGTTATATGTGCATCAGAGCAAAGTATTATAGTTTTAGATGAAGTTTATAATGAAGTTAGAAGTGAGCTTATGGATAGAGGAGCTTATCTTTTAAATGATAGAGAGTGTGATCAAGTAAGAAAAGTTATTTTAAATGAAAAGGGCGGATTAAATGCAGCCATAGTTGGTCAATCAGCATATAAGATTGCCAAGATGGCTGGGGTTAAAGTTCCAAAGGATGCTAAAGTTTTAATTGGAGAAGTAAAATCAGTTGAACTTGACGAACCATTTTCACATGAAAAACTATCACCAATACTTGGAATGTATAGAGCAAAAACTTTTGATGAGGCTTTAAAGAAAGCATCAAGACTTATAGAACTTGGTGGATATGGTCATACATCAGTACTTTATACAGATCAAGTTAAATCAAGAGATAGAATTGATAAGTTTGGAACAACAATGAAGACAGCAAGAACTTTAGTTAATATGCCATCATCACAAGGAGCTATTGGAGATATATTTAATTTTAAACTAGCACCATCTTTAACACTTGGTTGTGGTTCATGGGGTGGAAACTCAGTTGCAGAAAATGTTGGTCCTAAGCATTTATTAAATATTAAGAGTGTAGCTGAGAGGAGAGAAAATATGCTTTGGTTTAGAGTTCCAGAAAAAACTTACTTTAAGTATGGATGTCTTCCAGTTGCTCTTAAAGAATTATGTGAAATGGGCAAGAAGAAAGCATTTATCGTAACAGATAAAGTTTTATTTGATCTTGGATATACAGATGAAATTAGAGAAATATTAGAAGAATGTGATATAGAATTTAAAGTATTTACAGATGTTGAGCCAGATCCTACACTTGGAGCTGCAAAAAATGGAGCAAAAGAAATGCTTTCATTTAATCCTGATGTAATAATTGCAGTTGGTGGTGGATCACCAATGGATGCAGCAAAAATAATGTGGGTTCTTTATGAACATCCAGATGTTAAATTTGATGAACTTGCAATGAGATTTATGGATATAAGAAAGAGGGTATTTAAATTCCCTGAGCTTGGAAAAAAAGCTATGATGGTTTCAATTCCAACATCAGCAGGTACAGGTTCAGAAGTTACACCATTTGCTGTTATAACAGATGAAGAAACAGGTGTTAAATATCCACTTGCTGATTATGAATTAACACCAAATATGGCTATTGTTGATGCAGCACTTATGATGAGTATGCCAAAAGGTCTTACAGCAGCATCAGGAATTGATGTCTTAGTTCATGCATTAGAAGCTTATGTATCAGTATTAGCTTCTGAATATACAAATGGATTAGCACTTGAAGCAATAAGATTAGTGTTTAAGTATCTTCCAGTTTCATATTTAAATGGTTCAGAAAATATAAAAGCAAGAGAGAAAATGGCTCATGCAGCATCAATGGCAGGTATGGCCTTTGCAAATGCTTTCTTAGGAGTTTGTCACTCAATGGCTCATAAGCTTGGAGCATTCCATCATATACCACATGGAATGGCAAATGCTTTATTAATAAAAGAAGTAATTAAGTTTAATGCAGAGGATGCACCAAGAAAACAAGCAGCATTTCCACAATATAAATATCCAAATGCTAAGTGGAGATATGCAAGGGTAGCAGCTTATCTTGGACTTCCAGGAGATAATGATGATGAAAAAGTTGAAAGTTTATTAAAGGCTATTGATGATTTAAATGATACAGTTGGAATGCCAAAATCAATAAAAGAAGCTGGAGTTTCAGAGGATAAATTCTATGCTACTTTAGATGAAATGGTTGAGCAAGCATTTGATGACCAATGTACTGGAGCAAATCCAAGATATCCACTTATGAGCGAAATAAAACAAATGTACATAAATGCTTATGAAGGAAATAGGGATACAGAGCCAGTTAAGGAAGATAAGACAGAAGTCTAATTAAAATAAATATATTATAATACATATGAAATTAAAAAAAGAGATTATCTAAAATAATAGATAATCTCTTTTGTATTAAATTACTTAACAACTATATTAACTAATTTTCCTTTTATAACTATAATTTTAACTATGTTTTTGCCTTCTGTATTTTTAATTACATTTTCATCAGCTAAAACAGCAGCTTTTATAGTTTCATCATCTGCTCCGTTTGGAATAACAACTTTAGCTCTTACTTTTCCGTTAATTTGAACAGCTATTTCAACTTCATCTTTAACTAATGCACTTGGGTCAAATTTTGGCCAAGTTTCGTTAAATACTGAAGTAGTATTAGAGAACTTGCTCCATTGTTCTTCAGCAAAGTGAGGTGCAAATGGTGCTAGAATTTTTATAAAGCTTTCGCATACTTCTTTTAAGAATTTAGTATTTTTAACTTGTTCTTTGTTGTATTTTGATAGGGCATTTATAAATTCCATCATTCTTGCAATTGCAGTATTAAATTGCATTTTTTCTCCGTCTTCAGTAACACCTTTAATTGCAGTGTTTAACCAGAAGTTAAGTTCTTTTTCAGCCTTATCAACTGTATCTTTAGTTTGGTCTCCATTTATAGCTTCTAGTGCAGTTTCTAAGTTTCTTTCGATTCTATCTACAAATCTTGCAACAGATTTAATTCCGTCATCACTCCAAGCTCCACCTTCAGTATAAGCAAAACCAAACATTAAGTACATTCTAAATACATCAGCACCATATTCTTTAATGTAATCATCTGGTGAAATTGTATTTCCTTTTGATTTACTCATTTTAAGTCCATCTGGTCCTAAAATTAATCCTTGGTGAACTAATGAAGTGAATGGTTCATCAAAGTTTAAGTATCCCATATCTCTTAATGCTTTTGTTATAAATCTTGCATATAGAAGGTGCATACAAGCATGCTCTGGTCCTCCAACATACATATCAACAGGAAGCATTTTATCTATAAGTTCTTTATTGAAAGGTTCTTTTTCATTTTTGTTATCTGGGTATCTTAAGTAATACCATGATGAACAAACAAATGTATCTAAAGTATCAACTTCTCTTTTTGCTTTTCCACCACAGCAAGGACAAGTTGTATTTACAAATTCCTCACACTTAGCAAGTGGTGATTTACCATCTGGTGCAAATTCAACATCATATGGTAATTGAACTGGAAGGTCTTTTTCAGGTACTGGAACTGTTCCACATTTTTCACAATAAATCATTGGAATTGGAGCTCCCCAGTATCTTTGTCTTGATACAAGCCAGTCTCTTAATCTAAAGTTAACTTTTTGACTTCCTTCATTAGATTCAGCTAGTTTTTCAACTATCTTAACTTTAGCTTCTTTTGTAGTTAATCCATCAAATTCACCTGAGTTAACTAATATTCCATGCTCGCAGTATGGAAGTTCTACTTCTAAGCCATCCTTTGGAGCTATAACTCTGTTTATTGGAAGATTAAACTTAGTTGCAAAAGCAAAATCTCTTTCATCATGAGCAGGAACTGCCATAACAGCACCTGTACCATAGCTTGCAAGTACATAATCAGCTACCCATATTGGAACTTCTTTTCCGTTTATAGGATTTATAGCATAAGCACCAGTAAATACTCCAGACTTTTCTTTTGTACTTGATTGTCTTTCTATATCTGATTGTTTTATAGCTTCTTCTTTGTATTTTTCAACAGCTTCTTTGTTTTCATCAGTAACTAATTTGTTAACTAATTCATTTTCAGGAGCTAAAACAACATATGAAACTCCATTTAATGTATCAACTCTTGTAGTAAATACGTTAAATGATAAATCACTATCTTTAACTTTAAATGTAACTTCAGCACCAGTTGATTTACCAATCCAGTGTTTTTGCATAGCTACAGTTTTTTCTGGCCAGTTAAGTCCATCAAGTTTTTCAAGTAATTCGTCAGCGTAATCAGTAATTTTTAAGAACCATTGAGTTAAGTCCTTTTTAGTTACTTCAGTTCCACATCTTTCACATGCACCATCAACAACTTGTTCATTAGCTAAAACTGTGTTACATGATGGACACCAGTTTACAGGAGCTTTTTTTCTGTAAGCTAATCCTTTTTCATAAAGCTTTAAGAATAACCATTGAGTCCATTTATAGTAATCTGGTCTACAAGTTACAAGCTCATTTTCCCAGTTAAACATAGCTCCCATAGCTTTAAGTTGAGCTTCCATGTTTTTAATATTTTTTTCTGTTGAATCTTGTGGGTGAATACCTGTCTTTATAGCAAAGTTTTCTGCTGGAAGACCAAAGGCATCAAATCCCATTGGTTGAAATACGTTGTATCCATTCATTCTTTTAAATCTTGCCCATGTATCAACTGGTCCATAGTTGAACCAGTGTCCAGCGTGAAGTTGGCTTCCTGATGGATAAGAGAACATTTCAAGAACGTAAAGTTTTTTATCTAAATTGTTTGGGTCAAATTTATATAATTGTTCATTTTCCCACTTTTCTTGCCATTTCTTATCTATGGCAGTTCCATAGTTTCCCATTAAAAATTCCTCCTTAAATATATCTTTTATATGTAGCACATAATATGCTTTATAATTTGCAAATTTAAATTTTGTTTTATTAAATTCAAAAATAAAATTGAAATTAATAACAAAATTATTAGAAAAGGAAATACATATAAAAATATTTAAAATAATATTTAGATTAAAAATATTTTATTTCCTTTTAAGTTTGAGAGTGTTTATTTTAATAAAATATAATAAAAAATTTAAAATCCTTACTATAATTTTTATTAATTAAAAAAGTTTAAGTTTTTATTATAAGTTTTATAAAAATTAAAGAAAATAAAAAAATCCTTAAGCCTCTTAAAAATTTAAGAGACGAAAGGATACTTCCGCGTTACCACTCTTTTTAGGAATTTAATAATTCCTCACTCAATAATTTAACGGTTTCCCGTACTTGCTTCAACACAAGTAAGCTCCTAGGCAAGTTCCTATATTTGTGATGCTATTTTGCACCAAACAATAGCTCTCTAAAAAACACAAGTTTATAGTACTACTCCTATTCAAAGCAATATATAATTAAGTTTTAAAAAATTAGTGCTATAAAAACTATAACACTTTTTCTAATTATATATTAGAAAATATAATTAAGTCAATGATATTTTAAGTTATATAGATACATGAAGGAAATATTAAGAGATTAAAGGAGAACAGGTGCCATTTGTTATAGCAATTGATTGATAGAGTTATAGATAATTAGGGAGATTTCACAATATATAGTACTTGTAATATAATACATAGTATAAGGCCTAAACAAAAATTTGTAATTTGGAGCGTGATATTTTGTATTCCAGGTCAAAAAACTTGAAAGGTATTATTAAGGGAATTCTTTTAGTGATACTAGGGTCAAGTATATTAGCTTTTGGTACTTATAATTTTAATTACCAAAATGGCATTACAGAAGGAGGGGTTTTAGGATTACTTCTTCTCGTTAAAAATATTTTTAATATATCGCCATCAGTAACTAATCTTATAATAGATTTTTCATTATTTGCTCTTGGAGCAAGATTTTTTGGAAAAAGATTTTTAATTTTTTCTATATTCTCAACAGCTTGCTTTTCGGTATTTTATAGAATATTTGAAAGCGTAGGTTTTGTTGTGCCAAGCCTTAATGAATATATGATTTTTGGAAGTATTTTTGCAGGACTTTTTGTAGGAGTTGGTGTAGGATTTGTACTTCGTGGAGGAGGAGCATCAGGTGGAGATGATGTTATTGCTCTTTTAGGTAGTAAATTTACTCCTTTAAAGGTTAATCATGTTTATATGTTAACTGATGCCATAGTACTGTTACTTTCATTAGTATATTTAAGGGTAGATCAGGTTATGTATTCTATATTAGCTGTTACTATAAGTGGAAATCTTATTGAGATTATATATGAATATAAAAATAAAAGTATTGAAAATGATAAGATAAATAAAGATGAAGAAGAAAATATAGATACAAAAAAATCTATAACAACATAGAGATTTTAAGCTATTATAGTTAATTCTATAATAGCTTTTTTGTTTTAGATAATTATATTTTATATGTAATAAAAATATGTATCGATACATTTGACTGCTTGTACTTAAGGTAATAACATAAAATAGATATTATTAAATATTAAATTTTGGAACAATAATTAGTGTATAAAAAGTAAAAAATAATTTAAAGCATGAGAATATAAATAAATTTGAGGTTTAGGAGATAAGGGTTATGAAGAAGCCAATAGATAGAGTATTAATGATAAATAGTTTTTGTACAGTAGGAAAGGTTTCTATTACAAATATGATGCCTATTATGAGCGTTAGAGGAATAGAAGCATGTCCAATGCCTTCAATAGTATTATCAAGTCATACTGAAGGGTTTAAAGATATTGCTACATTCACTGGTAAAACTTTTATAGAAGATGCAACTAGAAGTATGAAAGAAAATAATATATATTTTGATTTAAATTATATTGGATATTTAGGAAATATAGAAAATATAAATCAAACACAAAATTATTTGAAGGAAGTAAAAGATTGTATAAATATAATTGATCCAATATTTGCTGATGATTTTAAATTATATAGTGGATTTGATATGAATTATGTTTATAAAATTAGGGAACTTTTAAAATATAGCAATATAATTACTCCAAATTTTACTGAAGCTTTATTTTTAACAGGAAGGGAAAAAGAAATTAGAGAAATTTATAATGAAGATTATATTAAAGATATAATTTATGATTTAAGAGAACTTGGAGCTAAAAATATAATTATAACTTCAGTACCATCAAGTAAGGAAAATGAATTAAAAATAGCTGTATTTGATGGAGAAGATTTAACTTTTGT
The DNA here is from genome assembly GCF_058310295.1 of Clostridium sp. TJA020. Taxonomy (NCBI): domain Bacteria; kingdom Bacillati; phylum Bacillota; class Clostridia; order Eubacteriales; family Clostridiaceae; genus Clostridium; species Clostridium sp. TJA020. The sequence continues at coordinate 145,187 of NZ_JBZEFC010000002.1, read as the reverse complement.
AACTCATGAAAAGATGAAAAAATCATATACAGGTACTGGAGATATTTTTGCTGGAGTTTTATGCACAGAAGTTTTAAGAGGAACAGATTTAGTTACTGCTTCAAGAAGGTCTGGGGAATTTGTTAAAGATTGTATTGAATATAGTATGCAATTTGATTATCCAGCTATTGAAGGAGTTTTACTTGAAAAGCAATTATATAGATTAATTTAAAAAGTATGGTAACATTACCATGCTTTTTTATGTTTATACATAATATAATAAGAATATTGGTATTAGTTTATTAAAAAAATAATAATATAAAATATATGACTTAAAAGATTTTAAAATTATAATTGTACTAAAACATTAAACTATTTTTATAATAGGTGGTGAAATTATGGTTAATATTTTAAATAATATCCCTTTAAAAATAAATACTGTAAAAGTGGAGCATTTATTAAAAGGTTGGTCAAGTGATAAAAAATTTTATATTGAAGATGATAAAGGTAATAAGTACTTACTTAGAGTTAACGATATTTCACAAAAAGAAAATAAATTTAATGAATATAAAAGCATAAAGCTATGTGAAAAACTAAAAATAAAAACATCCAAAGCTATTGAAGTTGGTGTTTCTAAAGATTTAAAGTATGTTTATATATTACTTAAGTGGGTTGAAGGATATGATGCACTAGAAAAAATAAAGGAATTTAATGAAAAGGAACAATATAAGCTTGGTGTAAAATCAGGGGTAATTTTAAAGAAGATACATACAATAGAGCCTTTTGAGTTTAAAGGAACTTGGGAAAAAAGATATGAAGAAAAAATAGAAAGAAAAATTAAGCTTTATAAAGAATGTGGATATAAAATAAATGAAGATTTAAAGATGATTAACTTTATAAATAATTTAAAACCTTATATAAAGGGAAGAAAGCAAAGTTTTCATCACGGAGATTATCATATTGGAAATTTAATTATTACTGATAATAACAATATTGGGGTAATTGATTTTAATAGGTTTGATTATGGTGATCCATGGGAAGAGTTTAATAGAATATTTTTCTCATGGAGAGTAAGTGTTCCATTTGCAATTGGTCAAATTCATGGATATTTTAACAATAAAGTACCAGAGGAGTTTTTTAGGCTTTTAGCATTGTATGTTTGTACAAATTCTCTATCTGCAGTTTCATGGGCAGTTCCTTTTGGAGATAAAGAAATTAATTTTATGATTGAAAACGCTAATAATCTTGTAAAGTGGTATGATGAATTTAATACAGTTGTTCCAGTTTGGTACAAAGGTCCAAAGGATATGAAATTATTATATAAATAAATTATTATATATCTATAAATAATAATTTAAGTCGTTTAGCTTGATATGAATTTAATATATAAATAGATTATTTAACTTGGATTTTACTGGAGCTGTCAATATTAATTTAATATAGAAATAGATTATACTAATAAAGGCATATAACTTTAGATTAAAAGTTATATGCCTTTTATTATTTTCTCTTAAAGAAATTTAAATATATCAATAAAATTATAAGTACTAATATAAGAAAAAATAAAAATAATAAGTCTTTGTTGAAAATAAATGATACAAAACTTGTTCCCATAAATATCCCCCTTTAACCTCTTCTTTTACATAAATTTATGTTGTAAATTAGAGAAAATGTTTAATATTAATAATCATTTGAAGTATAAATTAAGTGAAACAAAATCCTATATTAAAATATAAAATTTAAAAACTAAAATTAAATTAGAAAAATAAATTATATATAATATTTTACCTTATATTTCCATAAATATTAATGAGATTAGATTTATAAATAATAAAAATTATTAAATATATAGAGTAGGTTAATAAAAAATTTAAATATAATAATAAATAAAGTTTAAATAGGGGTGATTATTTTATGAGTAATCTAAATATGAAACAAGTAATGCTTGATATAATATATAATGCTGGAGAGGCTAAAGCTTTAGCTTATGAAGCTTTAAATGAAGCTAAGGTTGAAAGATTTGATAAAGCAGAAAAGCTTCTTAAGAAGTCTGATGAGTTACTTTTAAAGGCTAATTCAATTGAACATAAAATTATTCAGGAAGAAGCAGCAGGTAATAATATAGAAGTAACAATTTTAATGGTACATGCTCAAGACCATTTAATGACAGCAATAGAAGCTAAAAATTTAATAGAAGGCATAATTGATTTTTATAAAATAAAGACATATTCAGATAGTTTATATAACCCTATTTAATTAATAAATTTTAAGGGGGAAATTAATTAAAAATGTTAAAGGTTTTATTTGTTTGTTTTCAAGGAATAACAAGTGCAATTGCAGTTAATGAATTAAAAAAGGCAGCTGATAAAGAAGGAATTAAAATGGTAGTATCAGCAGTTAGCACTCAAGAATTTGAAGATGAAATAAAAAATGGATATGATATTGCAATGATTGCACCTCAAGTTAGGCATAGATTTGATCATTTAAAAAATCATGCAAAGAATTTTGATACTCCATTTGCATTAATTGAATCACAAGGATATAGACAACTTGGTGGTGATAAGCTTTTAGAGCAAGTTAAGGAGGTTCTTAAATTATAATTTAGTTAAATAAAAAAAAGTATAGATTTAAATAAAAATCTATACTTTTTTATTAATTTTTATTATTCAATAAAAACAACTGGTTTAATTAAATTTTTTGGCTTGTCCTTCATTAAAAGAAGAGCTTCCTCTATTTTATCAAATCCAGTGAAGCGATGTGTTATTAATTTAGAAGGATCTACACGTTTTGTTTCAATTAAGGAAATAAGTTTTTCCATACGTAGACGTCCTCCAGGCATTAATCCAGCAGAAATTTGCTTATGTGCCATTCCGCATCCCCATTCAACACGTGGGATTTTTACATAATCACCTTCACCAAGATAATTTACATTTCCAATTTTTCCACCAGGTTTAAGTACTTTAATAGCTGTGCTGAAAGTATCTACATCTCCACCGGCAATAATAACTTTATCAACACCTTTTCCATTTGTTAGTTTCATAACTTGATCTTCAATTGAACCATTTTTATAATTAATTATGTGTGTAGCGCCATAATCTTTAGCAATTTCAATACAGTTTGGTCTACTTCCAACAGCATAAATTTCAGAAGCACCTCTAATTGCTGCACCAGCTACTGACATAAGTCCAACTGGACCAATTCCTATAACAAGAACTTTATCTCCAAATTGAACATCTGCAAGTTCAACACCATGGAATCCTGTAGGCATCATATCACAAAGCATAACTCCAGATGCATCATCAATGGATTCTGGAAGAATAGCCATATTTCCATCAGCATCATTTACATGAAAATATTCTGCAAATACCCCATCTTTAAAATTTGAGAATTTCCAACCAGATAACATTCCACCAGAATGCATAGCATAACCAGCTTGAGCTTCTAAAGAATCCCAATCTGGTGTAATAGCAGGAACAACAACTCTATCTCCAGGTTTAAAATCCTTTACTTCACTTCCAACAGCTTCTACAATACCAACAGCTTCATGTCCTAAAATCATATCTTTACGATCACCAATTGCACCAGCCCATACTGTATGAACATCTGATGTACATGGTGAAAGGGCAGTAGGTCTAACAAGTGCATCCTTTGCACCTAGAGAAGGAACTTCCTTTTCTACCCAACCAATTTCTCCTATTTTTTTCATTGCAAAACCTTTCATTAAGTCTCAACCTCCTTTGAAATTTTACTATATAATTATAACACATAGAATGGGATATTAGTAAAATATATAATAAAATGTATTTAAATGGAACACTATAATTTAATATTTATTGAAATAGAGGAATTAATAATATCATTAATAATTGGTTAGACAAGAAAAAAATGGTATAATTTATGTAATTATTATAACTTTACACAAAATATAACAAAATAGCTTTAACTACTAAAAGAAAAAGGGGGATAACTTTGGATTATTTTGGAGTTTTTTTAGGTGTTGTTTTCTTTATAATAAATATAATACTTATTATAAAAACAATAAAAAGTAAAAAAGAATTAAAAGGTTATGAATATAATATTGTAGATTTAAATTTAAAAAATGGAAGAGAGAAAAATAATTATAAAATTTCTTATTATTCAATAATAATTATGATAGTCTCTATTCAAATCATGGTTATATGTTCATTAATAGTAGGAGATATTAAATTTATAATGTTTGTAGGTTCTTTTTATGCAATGATATTAGCTTTAAATAATCAATATTTTTATGTATCTAAAAATAGAATTGGAACTTTATATAAAATAAATAATACAGAAAATATTAATTATATTGAAGCGGAGTTTAATAAGGACTATTGTAAGATGAAACTTTGTTATAAAGATAAAAGTGAAAAGAAATTATCTTTAAGATGTCGTAACACAAATGGACTTATAAAAAAATTAAGAGACCATAATTATGAAGTTCATTATATACAAAATTAAATGGCAGTATTACATAAAAGTGATGCTGCTAAAATTTTATGTATAAAATAAGTTTTTATATAGTTAAATTTAAGAATATCTTTAGAAATAGTTGATATAATTGTTTACAAGTAAATTAATAATAAAATAATGTAAGATTATAATATAAAATTTAGGACATTATAAAGTTATAAAATAAATTAACAAAGGAGGAAGTTTATTTGGAAATCTTTAATATATGCTTAATTACAGTGCTTACAATATTTAATTGTTTTCTTTTTATCGCTTTTATGAAAAATGGAATATACTTAAAGAAAAATAGTGCGGAATTTGTTGACCTTTTAAAAAAAGGATTAAAAATTAGAAGAATTAATTTTAACTTTATAGTTTTACTTTTAGCTATACAAGTTGGGTTATTTCTTATAGCATATTTAAAAGAAGAAAATTTATACTTCGTACTTATAATATACATATCACTTATGATTATTAATGACAGAGGATTTTATGTAAGTGATAAAAAAATTGGTAAGATGCTTAAGCTTCAAGATACAGAAGGTGTAGAGTATATAACAATAGCTCGTACTATTGACTATGCAGAGTTTACATTAGTTTATAATGATAACAGTATCAAGAAAATTAGAACACAAAACAAAAATGTAGAAGGAATAGAAGATGCATTAAAAGATTGTGGATATGAAGTTTATGAGAAGTCAAAATAATTAATGAAAAAGGCTAGTAGTTTAAAAAACTACTAGCCTTTTGTTATATAATTTTAATATTTTAAAGTAGCATATTTTAACTTAAGAAATAATAAAAATACAGTAATATTAAGTTTTGTGGAGGGTTTAACTTGGGAGTTTTAGGAGAATTATTAAATTCTTTTACTGGTCAAGGAATCGTAGGATTTTTATTTGTTTTTATTATTTTAGCATTAGGGGTAACTGGTATAATTTTAAGCTTGAAACTTAAAAAAATTTATAGTGAGTTGAAAAGTAACTTTGAATCTTCACCAATAATTAATGATGAAACAGGTGAAAGAAATCTTGAAGATAAAACTCTTTATAATATTTCAGAAGAGTTTAAAAGAAGTGCATCTAAGGGAACTGAGAACATAAATACAGAAGTACTTATGGCAAAACATTTAAGTAATAGATTAGGGGTAAATGAAAAAGCACTTCATTTATTTCCAGCTTCATCAATAGCCTTAGGTCTTCTTGGAACTTTTTTAGGACTTACAGTTTCAATTAATTCAACAAATACTGTTTTAGAATCAGGTGTTAATTCAATGGAAGCTTTTTTAAGCCGTATGGAAATACCTCTTCAAGGAATGGCAAGTGCATTCTGGACAAGTATTTTTGGTGTTATTATGTCTTTAATTTTAAATTACGTAATTCAGCTTTCTAAAAAGGAAAAAGAAAGTTTTTATGACCAATTTGAAGACTACTTAGATAATATTTTATATAGTGAGCATGCTTTTAGTTTTGTTACTCAATTTGAAAGATTTAATGATGTTATTAAAGGCTCAATGATTGATTTAACTAAAGAAATTAGAGTTTTATTTAAAGAAGGTATTGATGAGCTTGTTAAAAATATTAATAAAAATACAGTTGATATGACTGAATCTGCAAAGGTTCTAGCAATATACACTAAAGATTTAGAACTTGTAATAAGTTCTCTTAATAATTCTGTGGATAATTTTAAAGCACCTATTGATAAATTTAAAGGTTCAATTGATGATTTTAATATAACAACTGAAAAGCTAGAATTTATAATGAATACTTCAATAAATAAGCTTTCAGATAAAATGGATGTTTTAGCTGAGATTCTTAATAAATTAGATATATCAATGGATGGACAAAAAGAAGTTATTGAAGTTGTTAATGATGAAATAAGGTCATATAAGGAAATAGTAAGTAGAAGTTATAGAGAACTTTCAGAAGGAATTTATAATATTTCTAAATCTATTGATCAAAATAATGAAATTTCAAAAGAGCATATTGATGAATTAAAAGATGTTTTTGAAGGGGTTAATGAAACAATAGGAGATTTTGCAAATAATGTAGATTCATTAAAGGAAGGCATTGCCGAAGTTGTTTCAAGAATAATAAAAGAGGAGCTTTTAAATATATCAGATGAAATTGCAGAAAGGCTACAAGTTTCAATTAAAGGTATAGAAGAAGCAACAGATAGTTTAAGTTATAATACAAAAACTATTGGAGAGCTTGTACGTGCAACTAATGAATGGGTTGCTGTGGCAAATGATGATTAAAGGAGGTCCTCTTTATGAAAATAAGAACTAGAAAATATAGAAGCAGAGAAGAAGGACAGTCCTACTGGCCATCTTTTGTTGATATTATGAGTGTTTTTGCTCTTGTATTTTTCTTTCTTATGATGATTTCAATGGCTATATCATCATTATTTGTTGACAATATATCAAAAAAGAGAGAAGAAATATATAATTCTATACAAGATAATTTAGATAAAAATAATGTAGATGAAAATATTATGTATTTTGATAGAAATGAAGGCAAGATGGTTTTAAATACAGAAACATTTTTTGATACAGATAAATGGGTTTTAAAAAAGGACGGACAAAACTTAGCAAAACAGCTTAATAATATTTTTTATAATATTTTATCTTCTGAAAATATAAAAGATGAAATTGAATATATTGAAGTTGTTGGTCATACAGATTATGCAGGTAACACAATAGAAAACAGAAAACTTTCAACAGAACGTGCAATGAGCTTTTTAAATGCTATGGTTCCAATGGATAGTAAGCTTGAAAATGAGTTTGGAGGGAAATTTAAAGCTTCTGGAATGTCAGAGTTTGAAACTAATCCAAATAAAGAAGATAGAGATAAAAAAACTTACACTAAAGAAGATATAGAAAATACTAAAGATCAAAGAAAAATTGAAATTAATATGGTATTTTCTAATAAAGATTTAGAAGAGGCTATAAAGTCTAGAGTAAGTAACTAGGAGGACTTTATATGGAAAGCTTAGATAATAAGGTTTATGGCTTTAGTGTAGAAGATGCATTAAGATATAGAGAAAGAACATCACTTACTGATAGAGTATTAACTTATAAAAGAGAAAATGGACTTCATAAGGAATTTTGGATTAAATATGAAAGTGATGGGTTACTTTATAATATAAATAAAGTTTCTGTAAAGCATAATGAAATAATAGATGTTATAATTGAAAATTCTCTTTATGAAAAAAGAATAAAAGTATCTATAAATATTCCAAGGCAGTTAAGGCGTCAATATAATTTTAAGGAAACATTAATTATATACACAGGTTATGATGTTAGAGAATTTTCCTTTTACGTTCAATGTGAAGGGGCAAGAATAGAAAAAAATATTATAAAGCTTACTGATGTATTAAAGTATAGAAAAAGTGAAAGTACACTTTTAAGCATAGTAAATAACATGAATGACATTGATGATATATTAGATATTACAAGAAAAGCTCCTTATATTATAGATATGGATATCTCAATAGATACTTATTTAAAGATTATAAAAAACTGTAAGGAAATTTCAAAAAATGATATAAAGCTTTCTTTATTTTGTGAAGAACTTATAAAAAATAAAGCAATTGTAACTAATGATATTGTTGAGTGTGTAAAAAACATGTACACAAGAGGTTTAGTTACTAAAAATACTTTAGAAGCTATAAAATATTTAAGTATTACTTGCTCAAATAATAGAGAGTTAAGCTTTATATTACTTGGAATAAAAGCAAAACTTAATTTTATAGATGATGATTTTGCAAAAGAGTTTGTAAAATTATATAAAGAGGCACCAAATGTTAAAGCTTTAGATAAAATATTAAATTTAATATTATATTCAGAAAGAGTTAAATACAATAAAGAGCTTATAAAAATAATATTTGGATTTCATAAAAGAAATAATGATGTAAAATCACTATTAACTGTATGTAGATGGCTTACTAAAAATAAAGTTTCGTTAGAGCTTTATGGAATAAGCCTTAAAGATAGAAATCTTTTAGTTAAAGCTTATAGGAAAGATATTATAGATTGGAAAGAGCTTTTATTATATTGTGATGGATATTACAATAAGAGTATTTATATAAGAGATGCTTTAACTAAGCTTTTTGAAGAGAAGATTTTAAGAGGTAAAGAAAAAGATAAAAGATTTATATATTCAAAGTATAATCACGTAGTAAAAGATTTAAGTAAATATAGTAAAGTTATATACAAAGATTATATTGATTTTATTTTAAGTCTTCAAAATAGAACTGATACATTTAAAACTTTAACTCTTGAAAATTATTTAAATAACTTTAGAGATTCGTTATCTAGAGAAGAAAAAAATAATATAGTAGAAAAAATAATAACTTTTTATATAGAAGAAGGAAGTAGAGAAAAATATATAAAGGTTATAAAAGAAAATAAGGAAATTTTAAATTCTATAATATATAGAAATATAAAAAATATTAATTTTATAGAAGAAATTTTGTTTAGTGATTTAACTAAAGAAATACAGTTTACAAATGAATTATTAAAAGATTTTTCAACATGTATTATAAAAAATAAAAGGTTTGAATTGTTATTTTATATTTTAGAAGAATATAAAAATATAGAAAATTATGATGAAAACTTATTTAAAATATTTAAAAGCTTTATATTTAATTTTAATGGAATAAATGAAGCAGTATACGAAAAAACAATATTCCCAATATACTATAAGTTATCTCTTGAAGAAAAGGAGAAGTTTTATAAACTTTTATTAAATAGAGAGGATTTACCTTATTATTTTAGGGAAGAAAATTATAAAATATTTAAAATAAGTAAAGATAAAAAATTTATAATTGATAGTTTCTTAAAAGGAAATAATGAAAGTGTATTTTCTAAAAATTTAACTCTTAAAGAATATTTTAATGAAGATGATATTTTTTTAAAAGCATTAAAAAAGGGTAATGAAGATGATATTACAATAAAAATTGTTTTAGAAAAAATATGGAATAAATTTAAAGAAGATAAGACGTATGTAGTAAGTTTATGTTCTAATATAAAAAATAAAAATACAAAAATTAAAGATATAGAAATTTTTGCAAAGGATTATTTGAAATTTAAAAACGATAAATTTAATAAATATATATTTGAAGAATTTAAAGTAACAAATAAAATTTCAGGAGAAGTTTGTAATAAAGTAGAACTTACTAATATATTTACTTTAAAAATAGAAAGTGGATATATATTTAAAGAGGAAGGTATAAAAAATTTAATAAAGAAATATTTAAAAAGAAATTATATATCCTTTAAGGAAATTGAAGGTGAAGTTATAGTAATTGATGAAAAGCCTAGTAAAGCTCTTAATGATAATAATATAAATTTATTTTTGAAAAATATGATAAAATTTATATCACTACAACAAGGACTTATGAATAATGGATGTATTATTTTAGACTTTGGAAGTGACAGCTTTATTTATTTTAAAGAAGATATATTTTTAGATAACCTTCAAAATATATCAATATTTAAATATAATATAGAAAATAAAAACAATAAAGAGCTTAGAATAGAAAGTAAATATAGTAGAACATTTGGTACACAAAATAATGAAGTAGTTAATATAAAATGTAATGATAAAGAATTCAATATAAAAAATAATATAACCTTCAATAATATAGAAAAAAGCTCAGTTAATAGTTTAAAATATTTTATAAATAAAAGTATTAAAGCTTTAAGTTTAGATGATAAAAATAAAGAACAACTAATTAAAAATAATATTATAAAAAATATAATTTATAATGATAAAATTAAAACTTATATAGACCTTAAAAATTCCATTAATGAAATATTAAAGGGAGAAGATGAAGGCTTTAAAGAATATAAATACAATAAGTATTTAGATGATTTTCAAATACTTCAAGATAGTTTTAAAGAAAAGGTATTAGAACTTATATTAAAGAGATGTGATATAAGAAAAAAAGCTAAGAGTATAGCTATATATTCTTCTGTTTATGAGAAGGCTCGTGAAGCACATTTTAAGTATTTACTTAATTGCTTTAATAATCACTTTTTTGATTTAGAGGATAGTGATTTTAAAGAAATATACAATAAAATAATAAGTATAATAAAAGAAGATAAAAATATGGCTTATGAGTACCAAAATGAAATTACTGAAGTATTTTTAAATGCACCAAAGAGATGTAATTATAGTGGATATGATGTGCTTTTTGAAGTGAAAAAATTTCCTGATATGTTTGATGTAGATTATATTAGAGATAAAATTATAAGTTAAATTAAAATAAACGTAGGTATATATTATACCTACGTTTATTTTGCAAACAATATTAAATTTGTTTAACAAACTTATTCTCTATCATAGGAACAAGGATGGCATGGGTTGTCATGATCTTGTTTATGACATTGTTGGTTTCTTGGAGTTGGAATAGTTAAAACTGATAGCTTTTCTTCAGCTAAAGCATATATAGTTTTCTTTATTAATAATGAAGTTTCTATATTAGCTTTGAATTTAAATTGATTATTATGCATTCCGTGTTTTTCGGAAGTATCAAGTTCTTCAGAAACATCAGCTTCTTCAGAAGCAATAGCTTCTTCAGTAGTGTCAGTTTGAACAGTATAATGTTTCTTATATAAATCAGTTGCAGGTTCTATGCAATCTATAGAAAGACAAGATTCAAAGTTTTCTCTAATTATTACACCAGAATTTGATTGAGGGATACATAATTTACCAAAGAAGTTGTAATGATTTGGTAATCCTAATGTTTTATATAATTCAGTATCATCATGATGAGGAATATATTCAGCAGTAAATGGTAAGCAACCAACTCTACCAGTTACAATAATTTTTAATCCTAAAATTCTAAATGGAATATTTTGTTCTACAACTTTACATTGTCTTCCTTCTTTTACATGATAATTGTCAAAACAACAAGAAGTATTATTAATGCTAAAAATAAGATTATTTGAAATAGATTTATCATTATGACCAAATTTTACTGGATAAGGTATAGATGAACCAGGGATAGGTTGTGGATTTACCTTATTTGAGCAAACTGTAGTATGAGGTTTATGACTAGTTGTTTCATACATTTTACAGTGTTCAAATACTGGGCCTATAACATCATATTTAACACAAATTTTATCTATACAAACTTTGTCTCCACAATTATAATTAGTATTTGGTGGTGGGGAGCTTATAATTTTAAATTCTCTTTTAGCAATTGCAAAATTAGGATTTTCTAATTTTATGCAATCAAATATTCTGTTTGTAAGAACTGGCACTGCCTTAACATTATTTAAATCTGGCACTACTTTAGGTAATCCAGAACAACATTCAGGTTTACAATTTGGTTTAAATGGAGCACAGTCAGTGCAGCATTTTATTTCATCACAATGATGATGGTCTTCGTGATGATGACAATGCTCTTCATGATGGCAATGATCTTCGTGATGACAATTATCATCATTATTAGGTTTTTCTTCGTAGCAATTTAAGTCATTTTCGAAGTATGACATATTATCTTCAGGATATTTACAATCGGACATAAAAAGTTCCTCCTTAAATAAAATAATTTTATAAATTAAATTCCTTACTTTTATATTATGGAGATAACTTAAATTGTTTACGAATAAATTTAATTTTAAAGAAAAATATTGACGAATAAGTAAAAATAAACGTAGGCATAAAGCCTACGCATATTATAATTGTTTATTTATGAGGTTTCATTAATCCAGAATTATTACAGCAATGCTCTCTAGGAGTATTAATAGCTAATACTGATAAGTTTTCTTGAATTAAAGCATATAAAGATTTTATTATTAAAAGTGATGATTCTACAGTTGCATTAAAAGTAAAAGTTGTTGTTCCTTGTAATGGTGTTGTTGGTTCTATACATTCTATAGATAAACATTCTTTAAAGTTTTCTCTTAATGGTATTCCAGAACTTAAATGAGGCAAGCATATTTTACCAAAGAAATTAAATTCAGAAGGTAACCCTAAAATTTCATTTAATGTTCCACTTTGAGGAGCAGATTCAGCAGTAAATGGTATGCAACCAGCTCTACCAGTTACAGTTATAACTAAATCACTAATATAGAAATTAAGTTCTCTTTCTAATACTCTACAATTAGTTCCGTTTTTATTATTATGATGATGACAGCTATGACAACAAGGAATATTTCCAGTTGTAATAGAAAAATCATTTGCAATAATTATATCATTATCAAGCGTTGTTGGGTTAATAGCTGTTGCTGTAGCTAATTCTGAGCATATTGTAATGTTACCGTCTAAGGTATTATCACCGGTAACTATAGCCCCTATTGCATCATAACTAAATGATACTCTATCAACACATACATCAGTACCAGCTGTATATGAACCATTTTGTGGTGGTTGAGAAGTTATAGTAAATTCTAAATCTTCAAACATTCCAAAGAATGGATTTTCTGATTTCATACAATCAAATATTTTATCAGCTAATATTGGTACACTAAAAACTGAACTTAAATCTGGTGTAACCTTTGGTAATCCAGAACAACAATTTGATTTGCAATTTGGTTTAAATGGGTTGCAAGTTGTAGCTTGGCAACATCTTTCAGGCCTTTCAAAACAATTTTCTTTTTCCTCATGATTTAATCTATCATTACAGTTTAATCTATCATTATGGTTTAATCTATCTTCAAAATAAGAATCTTTATCTTTACAATATCTATAATCGGACATAATTTGAAATCCTCCTTAAAATTTTATCAGTTGTCTATCAATTTTTTATATTTTATTGAAGTGTTAAAACTATTTTTTGTAAATTTGATTTACCTACTTATATACTATGAAAATTGTCTTATATGTTTACAGAAATTTTTATAAAGTATATTAAATTATTTAAAGGAGATTAAAATTAGTTGTAATTCATAAGAATAACCAAAATAGAATATATATTTCATAAAAATAACTTTTAGGAGTGAGCATATGTCTTTTGTAAGGGAATATGAAACAATTTTAAAAAAGTCAGATGGAAGTATATATTCAATAAATTATAATAATGGAAGTTTTAGTGTTTATGATGATGAAAAAAATATTTGTAATGAGAAAATTACAAATGAAGATTTAAGCTTTGTTGATGTATGGTTTGATATAGATAATAAAGATAATATTTATGGAATTATAAATAATAAAGAAGGTAAAATTTTATATTTTAATGAACTTAACAATATTAAATCAAAAGTATCTTTTTATAATTATGATAAATATAAAACTTTAATAAAATTTCCTTATATAAAAAATATAAATGATGAAAGTCATATTATTTATTATTCAATGGATGCTTATGATGGAAATTTTTTTAGATTGATACATTATAACAAGGTTGGAGATAAAATAGTAAAACAAGAAATAGATAAAGTTGAATGTATTATTTTAAGTAATTTTTGTGTTGATTTTACTAAGGATATGATGTATGTATTTTATTTTAAAATTGTAGACCAATTAGAAGAAATTTTTGTGTCTTGTTATGATTTAAAAAGTAAAGTGTGGGGAAATCCAATTCAACTTACAAGTACAAATAAACAAAAAGTGTATTTATCTTTAGCAAAAGATAATGAGAATAATTTTTTTGTAACATATTCTGAAAATAATGATAGCAAATATTATTGTATGTGCTTAAAGGTTAATATTTTTGAAGGAAAAATAGTTAATAAAAATATTAAGGTTGTTAATGAGTGTGTTGAGTGTACCTTTCCTCAAGTAATTAGGGAAGGGGATAGCTTATATATTCAATGGGTTGAATATGGAAAGTTAATTGAATGTTTTTCAAAGGATTCTGGAGAAAGCTTTAGTAAAGGAATTATTTATAGTAAGTCAATTGATAGTGATTTTATTAGATGTAACTATGGATCAAATAATTTAGAAGATAAGGATTTAAGCTTAACAACTGTATTTTTAGAGTACTGATAAATGAAGGTTTAATTATAAATATAAAATAAAGTATAGTAAATTTTTGTTAATTTTTATAATAAATACTTATAATAAAACTGTAATAATTTAAAATAGAAGTATAAGTATATAAAGGGGAGTGAGTTTTTTGAAGATATTTATAGATACTGCAAATGTAGAGGAAATAAGAGAAGCTAGTAAGCTTGGAATTTTATCTGGAGTAACTACAAATCCATCTTTAATAGCAAAAGAAGGAAGAGATATTAAAGATGTTGTAGAAGAAATTTGTAGCATTGTAGATGGTCCTATAAGTGCTGAAGTTATGAGCCTTAATGGTGATGAAATGGTAAAAGAAGCTAGAGAACTTTCAAAAATTCACAAAAACATAGTAATTAAAATTCCTATGTGTGAAGAAGGTCTTAAAGCTGTTTCAATTCTTTCAAAAGAAGGAATTAAAACAAATGTAACTTTAATATTTTCACCACTTCAAGCATTACTTGCAGCAAGAGCTGGAGCTAGTTTTGTAAGTCCATTCATTGGAAGGCTTGATGATATAGGAAATCCAGGAATTGAAATTGTAAGGCAAATATCAGAAATGTTTGCACTTCATGGAATAGAAACCGAAATTATAGCAGCTAGTATAAGAAATCCAATGCATGTTTTGGATTCAGCTATGGCAGGTGCAGATATAGCAACAATACCTTATAAGATTATAGTAAGTATGACAAAGCATCCTTTAACTGATGCTGGAATTGAAAAATTTATAAAAGATTATGAAAAAGCTAATAAATAAGGCTAAAAAAATAAAATTATAACTTTATTTTTATATGAAAAATTAATTAGTAATTATGTATAAGTAAAGTAATTTATAAACAATTATAGTATTATAAAGGAAAAAGAAGAAAGAGGGGAGCTTTTAGAGAAATTTAAAGCTAACCTCTTTTTTAATATTTATTTTTGTTTGATAATTATTATTAAAAATTATATTATAAAATAGAAAGTGTAAGGTTTTATTTTAAATCAATTTTTAAAGTAGCATTAATTATGGTTTTAAAATTATTTAAATATATAGTATAAAAATTGGGAGCGAAAGCTATGAAAAAATTAAAAATAAATAAAAATGAGAAGGAGATAGAAGTAACTCTTATAAGAAAAAATGTTAAAAATATAAATTTAAGAGTTAAAGATTCAGGAGAGATAACTGTAACAGCCAATAATAAAGTTGATGAAGAATATATTATAGATTTTCTTAAAAGGAAGATGGATTGGATTTTAAAACATATAGATGAGTTTGAGGAAAGAAAAAAGCTTAAAGTAAAAAAAGAAAAGTTGCTTAAAGATAATAATATAATATATTTAGGAAACATATATAAAATTAAGGGTGTTAAAAGTAATAAGGAATATGTAAAGCTAGGGAAAGACGAAATTTATGTATTCTTAAAAGATAAGGATAATTTACATAAAATAAATTTAGCATTAAATAGATGGTATAAGGATAAAATTAATGAGGTATTTTTAAAAGTTTATAGGGAAACGTTTAAAAAATTTAAGAGATATAATATAAAGCATGTTGAAATAAAATCAAGAAAAATGAAAAGAAGATGGGGTTCTTGTAATCAAAATGATAGAATAATCACTTTAAATAGTGAACTTATTACAAGAAATATTGAATGTATTGAGTTTGTTATGGCACATGAGCTTGCACATTTAGTTCATGCAAATCATAGTAAAGATTTTTATGAAGTTTTAGAAGATGTTATGCCAGATTGGAAAAATAGAAAAGAAGCTTTAGGAAGTATATAAAGTATAAAAAAGCTTTAGGAAACATCTAAGGTATTATTTTAAAATAATATAAATAAGTGAAACTTAAATTTAATATGTAGTTTAATTAAATATATTTATTAAGAAAACTAACCAGTAGAATTTAAATTTCTGCTGGTTTTATTATTTAATGAACTTATTTATTATGCAAATTTGTATAATATAAGAAAAATATACTTAAATAAAAATATATTTGTAAAAATTTTTAAGGTAAACTAAAAGAGTTTATTTAAAGTATTTATTTTATTATAGAGCTTTTATATTAGTTTATTTTTATATTTTACAATATATTTAGTTAATAATTTGAAAAACAACTAAAATTGGTGATATAATCCTAATGAAAAGGATTAAATTAACTAGGGGAGAGAATATTTTGAAAAATAAGGACAGAGTCGAAAGGTGTTTGGAAGATTTAACTTCAAGATTAATAGATAGAGAAGATTTTTTGGGCATAGAAACAACAGAAATTGCAGAGAAGCTAAATTTAAAAAGAAATTCTGTTAGTCACTATTTAAACGTTTTAGTAGATGAAGGGAAAGTTATAAAAAGAAAAAGTAGACCTGTTTATTTTATTCATAAAGGTGTTATGGATAAGTATAAAGAGGAAAAGGATATAATCGAAGGCAAAAAGGAAAAATCTTATTATACTTATAAAGATGTTATAGAAGAAGAAATTTTAAAATTAAAAAGTTTTTTAATTGAATATGACAAAAGAAATATAACTATAGATTATTTAAAAAAAGAAGTAAGATTATGTGTAAATAAAATACTTAGCATTATAGTTTATAAAGATTTTGATTTTAATGATGAAATTTTGAGAAATAATTATAATGAAAGTGTAAAAGTTGCTCTTGATAAAAGTAGTAAGTTATATGGATTTAAGTATTATAAAAATGCAGTTAATGCAGTAAGTAAAATATTATTATTTTTTAATAAGTACACTGAAATTGATGAATTTTTTGATGACTATAATAAAACAAGAATAAGAGAAATAAAAAATAAAATTTTCTGGAAAGAAAATATAATTTCAGATTACATAATAAAAGAATTATCAAGTTTAATAAATTATAAAAATAGTTTTATTATAGATTTCTTTTTTACAATTTACATATTTACAATAACAGATAATAAAGATTTAAAAACAAATATTATACTTATGGCACATGGGGAGTCTACTGCTAGAAGTCTATCAAGTGTTGTAAATAAATATTTTGGAGAATTTTTAATAACTCCTTTTGATTTTTCATTAGATACTAAAAGAGAAGATAAAATTAAGACTATAAAAGGATATTTAAATTCAGTTTGTACTTTTGGAGATAATATTATATTAGTTGATATGGAAGAATTGCTTGAAATTAGTGATGAAATTGAAAGCATAGTAAAGGGACATACATTAATTATAAAAAATATAACTACTGATTTTATTATAGATATATCTAAGAAAGTTAATGAAGGTTCTGATTTAAATTCTATTATTAAACTACTTGAAGAAGAAAGTAATTTTAAATATAAGCTTGTTAAGGGTAAAAAGAAAGAAAGAGCAATTCTTACAACTTGTGTATCTGGTATTGGAACTTCTGTAAAAATAAAAGAACTTTTATCAAGATGTATTGATGATAAAGAAATAAATATAATACCTTATGAGTATGGAAGACTTGCTAATAAAGGCTTAGATGATGAAATTTTTAATGATTATGATGTTAAGCTTATAATAAGTACAACAGATTTAAAAATTGAAGGAATTGAATGCATTTTATTAAATGATTTAATGAAAATTAAAAGTTATGAAAAGATAAATAAGGCTCTTATTGAAAATATAGATAAAGATAAAGTTCAAATAATAAGAAAAGACTTAGCAAAACATTTTTCATTTGAAAATATAATAAGTAAATTAACTATTTTAAATCCACAAAAAACAATAAATGAAGTTGAAACTATTGTTATATCTATGGAAAAGAAGTTAAAGAAAAACTTTACTCCAGAACTTAGAATGCTTCTTTATATTCATATGAGTATAATGATTGAAAGACTTATGATTAATAAGGGAATAGATTGCAAGGAAGATGAATTAAAGGATTATATTAAAAATAATAAAAGAATAATAAAAATTATAGAAGATAGCTTCTATGAAATAGGAAAAGAATATAATTTGGTCATAACAACAAAAGAAGTTCAAATTATACAAGAAATAATTGAGGGACGTATAGGGAAATTATAAATTAATTTAAAAAAAGACATGTATATCCTCCATTTAGGTTAGATATGCATGTTTTTTGTTTATAAATTAATAAGTATTATTTTAAAAAAAAGAGAAGAATTTGTAGTAATATTTAATATTTTTACAAATTAACAAAATATTATTTAACAATAGGTTTTATTTGGTTCACAGAAAAATAATTACTGATTAATTATTATGATACAAATTATTGATAAAATTTTTTTATAAAATAAAAATATTAGAAATGGGGAAAAAGAATGAAAAAATTTCAAATAAATGATTTATTAAAACAAATAATTATTATAAATAGAAACATTAATCCAGCTGATAAGGAAAAATTAATAAAACAAATAAAATATAAAGAAGTTACAAGTCTTCAAGGAGTTAAAATAATAGAAGGAATATTAAATTATGGTGTTATTTTAAGTGAAGAACAGATAGAATCACTTCCTTATGTAGATTGTAAGAGGTTAAACACTGCATTATATTTAATAATTAAATGTTATAAAATTATGGATATAGAAAGCTTAAATGAAGCTTTAGATTCAATGCTTACAATTAATATTGATGAAATAACTGGTGGATTTTATGAGAGAGATACAATTGCAGATGTATCAGCGGTAAACGATATTATTGAAGGATATGTTTTAGCTTCTAAGCCTTTAGAAGATGATGATTATAACATAGGAAATGATGAAATAAGTATAGATAAAATAAAAATCAATTATGGAAATAAAGAGATGATAAGAGAATTTAATCGTGAATTATTTAGTTAATTATAAAACTAAAGGAGTGATAAAAATGAAAAATATAATAAGACTATTATTAGGTTCAGCTTTTATTTGTACATTAGCGATTTCTCTTGTAGGATGTAACAATAATTCTATATCAAAAAACATTGATGCAGCAAAAGAGTTTATAAATAATAAAGAATATAACAAGGCAGAAAGTGCACTTGAAAATGTAATTGACCAAGATAGCTCAAACAGAGAAGCAAAACAATTAATAGATATAGTAAGTAATTATGAAGGTGCATTAGCTCATTATAATGCTGGTGAATATAAGGATGCTGTAAAAGAATTAAATGAGATTCCAGTAGAATATAAAGATTATAAAATTAAAGATGATATAGATAATTTAAAACATGAATTAGCTTTTCAAATTGATAAAACTAAAGACGTAAATGGATATATAAAAAAGGCAAAGGATTTAATTGCAAAAAATAAATATGATGAAGCAGAAGAAGTTATTGAAATGATAGATGTAAATTCACCAAATAAAGCTCAAAGAGATGAAATCAATAATCTTATGACAGAAATAAGTAAACATGATGATTAATTTAAGTAAGATTTTAAAAATAAAACTTAAATAAACAAAGTAGCAAAGTAAGTAAAAGATTTAAACTATATATAATATTAAAATTTAAATTAAGAAGTTTTATACTTAAAATACTAAAGAGAATTAGAAGAATTTAAAGAGAGCTAGAAGAATTTACTTGTATAAAATAGAATGATTTAAAGAAAAATAATAGTATAATGAAAGGAGTGGATTCATATTATGTATACAAATGTTTATAACATGCTTTATGAAACAGGATCAACTACTTTTGGTATTATTTTATATGCTGTGGTATATTTAATTGAAATATATCCCCTTTATGTAATGGCTAAGAAAGCCAATCTTAGCAATCCATGGCTTATGTTTATTCCAGTATTTAATATGTTTAAGCTATATCATTTAGCAGGACTTTCTTACTGGTATGTATTGTTATCATTTATACCATTTATAGGATGGATTGTACCTATAATAGTTTTATACAGAGTCTTTAGAAACTTTGATGTTGGAGTTCTTGGAAGTATACTTGGGGTTATATTCTCCTTTATAGGCTTCTGGTATCTTGCATTAAGTAACAAGAGATTCGTTGGTGAAATACCAGATAGATTTAGAGAATATATTTAAAATAATTTAAATAATGTTAGTATGAGTCATCTATTTAAAGATGGCTCTTTCTTTATATTTTAAAATATAAAAAATTAAACGAGGAATTTATTTAAAACAAGTAGTTAATTTTAAAATTATTAAATTATAAAACATTAAAACTAATACTAAAATTCTAATGTGAAATTTACGTGAAATTAGAAAATAAAAGTCTATAAAGTGTTAAAATGAAAAATAATAAAAATCTATTTAGTTAAAACTTATTTAGTAAATAATAATCTAATTTTAAACTTTAAATTATTTTAGTTTGAAATTAATAAGAGTTAAATAAAAATATCTATTAGGAGGTAACTTAATTTCATTATGGAAAAAATATTAGTAGTTGAAGATGATAAAAAAATAAATGAGCTTATTGTAGAATTTTTAAAAAGTGAAGGCTATAAGGTTATAGGAAGTTATGATGGAATTGATGGTTTTAGTAAATTTAAAGAGAATGAATTTGACTTAGTTATTTTAGATGTAATGATGCCAAAGCTTGATGGATATGAATTATGTAAATTAATAAGAGAAATAAGCAATATTCCAATAATATTTTTAACAGCACTTAGTGAAACAGGAGATGAGATTAAAGCTTTTGATATAATGGCAGATGATTATATAACAAAACCTTTTTCTTTTAATATACTTATAAAAAGAGTTGAGGCTATTTTAAGAAGAACTAAAATAAATAAAAAAGATAATGATAATTCTAAAGAAAAATTAAAGTTTAATGAAATAACTATAAATCCAAATACTTATAAAGTTTATGTAAATGGAGAAGATGTAGAGTTTACATTAAAGGAATTTAATATATTAAAGCTTTTAATGGAATATTATCCAAATGTAGCTTCAAGGGAATTTATTATGGATAAAGTTTGGGGATATGATTACTACGGGGATATGAGGGTAATTGATGCTCATATAAAAAATATACGAAAGAAAATAGTTTATAATTACATAGGAACTGTTAAGGGAGTTGGATATGTACTTAAAGAACAAATGGAATAACCTTGGAATAAAGAATAAATTATTTATAATATCAACAACTGTTATACTTATTACATCAATAATAACTTATACAATTTTGTTTTTTGTAGCACCAACAATATATTCAAATTCTAGAGAAAAGTCTATAAAAAATTCAACAGAAAACTTAATTAAGCTTATAGAAAATGATAATGAAGAAAATTATATTAAAGAACTTGATAAATTTTCTTATGAAAATAAAGGGTTTGTATTACTTAAAACTTTAGATGGGAAAGTATTATATGCATCAAATGATTTTTTAATTAATAAGCCTCTATTTTCAAGAGAAAAGTATTTAGGTTCAACAATAAATAATATAAACAAAAAAGAAGAAATAAAAATAATTAAAAGAGTAAAATTAAAAGCTTTAAACGAAGAATGTATTTTAGAAATATTATCACCAAATAAATTAGGTGGAGAAATACAAGGGGCAATGCTTACAATATTACCTATAATATTTTTTATAACAATAATAATTGGAGTATTATCTCAATATGTTTATTCAGTAGTAATAAGCAAGCCACTTCTAAAAATAAATGATGTATCAAGAAAAATTTCAAAAATGGATTTTGATGAAAAATTAAATTATAAAGGTAATGATGAAATCGCAGAATTATCTGAAAGTATAAATTCAATAAGTGAAAACTTAGAAGAAACTATAAATGATTTAAAAGAAGCAAATAAAAAGCTTTTAAGTGATATTGAAAGAGAAAAACTTCAAGACAGAAGAAGACGAGATTTTATAAAAGCTATATCTCATGAACTTAAAACACCTATTACGGTTATAAATGGGCAAATAGAAGGAATGATTTATAATATAGGTCCTTATAAAGATAGGGATAAATATTTAAAAGAAAGTTTAGATAGTGTAAATGATCTTAAAGTTTTAGTTCAAGAAATAATAAATCTTGCTAGATATGAGGAAAGCATAGCTTTAAATTATGAAAATATTAATTTAAATGATTTGGTTTATGAGATTGTTTATGGATATAATTATTTAAAAAATGAAAAAAGAATTGATATAAATATAAAAGAAGAAGGAAGTATTAATATTTTTGCTGACAGCAATATAATTAAAAAGGTTATATCAAATTTAATAAATAATAGTATAAAATATTCAGATGACAATAAGGATGTAAATATAATTTTAAAATCAGATGGAACTTTAAAAATAATTAATTATGCAGAAGAAATAGAAAATATAGATAAGGAAGCTATATTTACAGCTTTTTATAGAGGAGAAAAATCAAGAAATAAGGAAACTGGAGGAAGTGGACTTGGTCTTTATATAGTTAAGACCCTTTTAGAGCTTCATAAGGATATTGATTATAAAATTGATACTAAAGATGGAAAGTTTATATTTATATTAAAATTTAAATCTATTAAATAAATTATAAAGATTAAATAAGTTAAGGAAAAAGAAAAGTAGAAGTAACAAAATGTTATTTCTACTTTTTTACTTTAAAAATAATATTATTAATTTCACTTAATTACTAACTTCACTTAAACTTCATGTCTCTTTCATATTCATTACAGTTTAAAGAATTAATATGATACCTGTGATGAATATTAAAAAGAGGAGGGATAAAATGAATTTTTTGTTTAGAGGATTTTTAAGTGTAAAAGAAAGATTTTCAAAATCCTTTATATTGTTTTTAGTAATGACAGCTATTTGTGTATTTGTATTAGCTGGATTTTCTATAAGAAGTGCAACAGAAAAGGCTGGAGTTTTGGCACGACAAAAGCTTGGAGCAACAGTTACTTTTTCAGCTAATATGGAGAAGATTAGAGAAAATATGAAACAAGGCATGGAAGAAAAGGGTGAACCAAAGAAGATGGAAATGCCAAAGGTTTCAATTGATGATGTAAATAAAATTTTAAAGTTAGATAATATAAAATCTTATAATCTTATATCAAAGGCTGAAGGAATATCAGACGGATTTGAACCAATTACAAGTAGTGATGAAGAAGATAATAATACAAATTGGAATATGCAAATGGGAGGCGGATTTAGAGGACCTATAAGTAATGCAGATATTACTATTTATGGAGTTTCAAATTTAAGTTCATTAAATACATTTTCAGATGGAGAAAGTACATTAGAGAGCGGAAAAACAATAGATGATAGTTTAAAGAATGATAAGGTTTGTGTAATTGAAGAAACTTTAGCTAGTCAAAATAGTTTAAAGGTTGGAGATTCAATAAAGGTTAAATCATCAATGAATGAAGATGATACAGTAACATTAAAAATAGTTGGAATTTATAAAAGTGGAGAAGAAGTTACAGATTTTGCAGTAAGAAATTCAGCTATGAATCCATATAATAAAATTTATGTTCCATATACTGTGGCAAATACTTTAAAGGGAGCTGATTATAAAAACACTGTAGATAGTGCAGAGTTTTATTTAAATGACCCAGTAAATGTTGATTCATTTATAGAAGCTGGTAAAAAGATTGATATAGATTATGACACATATACACTTGATGCAAATAGTAGAGCTTATGAAACTATGATGAGCTCAATTGATAATGTAGCATCATTTGCAAAAATGACTGTAATAGTTGTATCAATAGCAGGAGCTGTTATATTAGGACTTATTATAATGCTTTCAATAAGGGAGAGAAAAAATGAAATTGGAATATTATTATCTTTAGGAGAAAGTAAGATTAGAGTAATAAGTCAGTTTATAACTGAAACTATTATAATTTTAATTTTAGCATTAGCAGTATCATCGGTATTAGGAAATACTGTAAGTAAATCAATTGGAAATGTATTAATGTCTAAAGAAACAGAAGTTACGGAAAGTGTAAATAATTTTGGACCAGGTGGTCCTATAGATAGACAAGGTGGCCCAGGCGGTATGGATAAGGGCGGAAGAGGCAGAGAAGAAAAAGTTGAAACAATAGATAATTTAGATGTATCAGTATCTGGAGAAGATTATGGCAAAATGTGTGGATTAGCAGCATTAATATCTGTTGCTTCTGTATTAATTCCATCAGGTGCTATTATGAGATTACAGCCAAAAGAAATTTTAAGCAAGCATGATTAAAGCTTATAAAGGAGGGTTAGTTTATGTCAGAGTGCATATTAAGTTTAAATGACGTATCTTATTATTATAATAGTGATAATAATATATTAGATAATTTAAATGTAAGTTTTGAAAAAGGAAAGTTTTACACTATAATTGGACCTTCTGGAAGTGGAAAGACTACATTTTTATCAATAATATCAGGACTTGATAAAGCAAAGAGTGGAGATGTTTTATATAAGGGAGAAGCTCTTAAAAAAATTGGTCTTTCAAGTTATAGAAATAAGTGCATATCAATAATATTTCAAGGGTATAATCTTATAAATTATATGACAGCACTTCAAAATGTTATTTCTGCAATGTCAATAAAAGGTGTTAAAGTAAAAAATAAAAAAGAAGTTGCATTAAATATGTTAAAAAAAGTTGGACTTACTGAAAGTCAAGGTAATCAAAAGGTTCTTACATTAAGCGGAGGACAGCAACAAAGAGTTGCAATTGCAAGAGCACTTGCTTGTGAATCAGAGCTTATAATAGCAGATGAACCAACAGGAAATTTAGATGAAAAAACGTCAGATGATATAATTATGCTTTTTAAGCAGATTGTAAAAGATGAAAATAAGTGCCTTATAATGGTAACTCACAACAATGAAATTGCAAGAAATTCAGATAAAACATATAGGCTTAAAGATAAAAAGCTTATAGAACAAGTTTAATAATTTAAACTGTAATAATTTAAAGTGTAGTAAATTAAAAAGAACTAAAAATTTATAAATAACTAAAAATTATAAATTAACTAACAATTTATATCCATAAGCTAGAGATAAATATGATGTTAAATCCCCCCCTAAAAATTTAATATATATGTATTTAAGGCTTATGGGTAAATTGAATATAAAAGCCATATAAAATATTAAAAAATAAAAGAGGGTGTTTTAAAAAAACACTCTCTTTTATCTATTATGGGATATTTTTTGGTTAACTAGCTTAATTTAAATTAAATTACTTGTTTTCTTTATTTTCTTTTTTGTCTTTATTATCTAATCCACATGGTACCCATGGATAATCTGGATGTGATGGATCACATGGATTTTGTGGGTTAACTTTCTTTTCTTCTTCATAAATTTGTTCATATTTGTTTAAGTTTTCTTTATCGCTCATAATTAACATCTCCTATCTATAACTCTCAATCACTTTATGTTTATATTATATATTAAGTAATAATAATTATCAAGAAATAATTTGAAAAGTTTTTATGAATTGAGTTCTTAATATTAATATAAAATAAATTGATAGTTTAATAATATTTTTACCACAGTGATGATTTTTATTATTAAATCTAGTTAATGATAGCTTATTTTAAAGAATTAGATAGGTTATTTTGATAAAAGTACCTTTTGTTAATTATAAATTATAAAGAATTATTTATAACTTTGTTTAAATAATAAAAACTATTTAAACTTATTTATAAGTATTATAAATAAACTTATGCACAAAACTATAATAAAGATTATTAATATTATAAATGTGTTTAGAACATACATATTTAAAGATTATTTAATATTATAAAAGGATTTAGGACATACTATTTATTAGAGGATGAATTACATTTAAACCCTTTATTTATAAAGGGCTTAAGTGATTAATTAAAAGCTTATATTTTATTAATATAAATTTAATATTTAACATATTGTAAAGAATGTTTAGTTATAATAAAATCAATGTAATTTATAAAATATATATAGTTTTAAAGAGAAAGCTAATATATTTTTTAAGCGTTATTACAAACTAAAAGGGAGGTTTGAATTGTATGGATATAAAAGAAAAATTAATAGACTTAGTTGTCTTAAATGGGGATGAAAGTGAAATTAAAGCATTAGAAGCAAAAGCTTTAAATGAAGACATATTTGATATAGACAATGGCAGAGAAATTGTACGTAAAAATAATGAAAGCCTAGGAAATTACATAGATAGATATTCAGTAGAAATAATGAAGAATTTTTCAAAAGAAAAGTATTTTAAGTTAAAAAGATTATCAGAAATTTATAGTAGCAAAGGTGATAGTAGTGAAGTAGTAGTTACTATGACAATTGAAGAAAAGCCTAAGCACAATATTTTTGGAAAACACAAAGGTAAAATTGCAGTTGGAGCTTTAGCAGTAGCAGCAGGAACAACTTTATTTAAATTTTTCTCAAAGAAAAATACTAAATAATAAAAGTTTATTTAAAGAAAAAACTTAATATATTTTTATTAATATAGTTTAAAGAGAGATAAAGTATTAAAATTTATCTCTCTTTTTTATAACTTTTATAAATAAAATTTATTAAATTATAAAAATATATTGCTTTTATAATGAATATTAATTAATATTTATTATATCACAGTATGTTATGATATTACTTAAATGGGGTAAAAAGTAAAATTTTAAATCTATGGGAGGGTTAAATGGGAGTAAAGTTAAGTAATGATGTTGTTGTAACTAAAGTTTTTAATAATAGTATAGTTTTAGTTAAGTCAAAAGGAAAAGAAAAAATATTATTTTCAAAAGGGATAGGCTTTAGTAAAAGATTTGGAGAAAAAATTTTAAAAGGAACAGAAGTTGATAAATTATTTACTATTGAAGATGAAAATAATTTAATAAACTTAAATAAAATAGTTGATAGGGTTGATTCAGAATTTTTTGCTTTCTGTGAAGAAATTATATATAGCATATCAGAAAGTTTAGGAGAAGAATTAAGTGAAAATATACATATAGGACTTATTGATCACTTATATTTTGCAATAAAAAGGCTTAAAGATGGGGAAGAAATACAAAATCCTTTTATAGTTGAAATAGAAACTTTATATCCAAAAGCATTTAATTTAGCATCAGAAGCTTCTAAAAAAATTGGGGAAAAATTTAATGTAAAAGTACCAAATGGGGAAATTGGATTTATAGCTTTACACATTCATTCAGCAATAAATAATAGTAAGCTTTCTCACACTATAAAGTATAGCTATTTAAGCAATTTAATAGTTCAAAATGTTGAAGAAAAATTAAAAATAAAAATTAATAAAAAATCATTAGATTATGCAAGGTTTTTAACTCATATAAGATTTGCAATAGAAAGATTATTAACTAAGAAAACTATAAAAAATGAACTTACAAGTGTTATTAAAGAAAAATATGAAAAGTCTTATGAAATTGCAAGTTATATAAGTAAATTGTTAGAAGAAGAGTTAAATACTAAGATTGAAGATGATGAAATTGCTTATTTAGCTATGCATATAGAAAGATTAAAATTATCTTTGTAGAAATTTAAAAAAATATGTTGAAATCGTTGACAAGATTTTCAAAATGAAATAAAATTAAATTGATAAAGCAAATAATGTTTAGATCGGCGTGTTACCAATTTAAATTTGGGCATTAGCTGGGGAGAATACCATACTAACGGTATAGGTATATTCTTTCCAGCTTTTTTTGTGCTTAAAAATAAATTTATAGCTATAATATCATAATTCTTACTTTTAATCGCCTATCTAAATATAAAAAATTTATGTTGGGGGGAATTATAATGGCAAAAGGAAATGGAAAAATACTTGGCCCATTACAAAAGCTAGGTAAAGCACTTATGACTCCAGTTGCTTGCTTACCAGCAGCAGCACTTCTACTAAGACTTGGAGCTCCAGATGTTTTAGACATTGTTTGGATGAATAAAGCAGGGGCTGCTATCTTTGACAATATGGCAATTTTATTTGCAATTGGTATTGCAATAGGACTTGCTAAAGAAAATAATGGTGTTGCAGGACTTGCAGCTGCAGTTGGTTATTTTACTATTACTAATGTGGCAACTTCCTTTGATAAAGAAATTAATATGGGGGTTTTAGCTGGAGTTATTGTGGGAGTAGTTGCAGGATTACTTTATAACAGATTTAGAGATATTCAACTTCCACAATTCTTGGGATTCTTTGGAGGAAAGCGTTTTGTACCAATAGCAACAGCATTTACTTGCTTAGCATTAGGATTTGTTGCAGGATACGTTTGGCCAATGATTCAAGGTAACTTAAATGCATTTGGTAATTCAATGGCTCAAGCTGGAGCAATTGGAGCATTTGTTTTTGGAGTATTAAACAGATTACTTATTCCTTTTGGTTTACATCACGTACTTAACACTATATTCTGGTTCCAATTTGGAACATTCCAAGGTCCAGATGGAGTTGTAACTGGAGATATTAATAGATTCTTTGCAGGAGATCCAACTGCAGGAGCATATACTACAGGATTCTACTTTATAATGATGTTTGCATTACCAGCAGCTTGTATAGCTATGATAGCAGCAGCTAAAAAAGAAAATAGAAAAGCTGTAACAGGTATGCTTATAAGTATAGCAGCAACTGCATTCTTAACAGGTATTACAGAACCAATCG
This sequence comes from Clostridium sp. TJA020, assembly GCF_058310295.1. Taxonomy (NCBI): domain Bacteria; kingdom Bacillati; phylum Bacillota; class Clostridia; order Eubacteriales; family Clostridiaceae; genus Clostridium; species Clostridium sp. TJA020. The sequence goes on along the minus strand of NZ_JBZEFC010000002.1, from coordinate 116,340 downwards.
AATTTACATTCATGTTCTTAGCACCAGTACTTTATGTATTCCATGCAATTATGACAGGAATAGCACTGGCAGTAGCAAATATATTTGGAATGAAGATGGGATTTGGATTCTCAGCAGGTCTTTTAGATTATCTTTTAAGCTTTGGTATTTCATCAAAACCAATAATGATTGCAGTTGTAGGTTTAATATTTGCAGCAATTTATTTTGTAGTTTTCTATCTTGTAATTAAGAAATTTAATTTACCAACTCCAGGAAGAGAAGAAACTGGAGCAGATTTATTAGAAGAGGTATCAGATGGTGATTACTCAGCATCAGCTTCTTCACCAATAAAAGCTAAGGCAGAAGCTATGATTAATGCTTTAGGTGGAAAAGAAAATATAGAACACTTAGATGCATGTGTAACAAGATTAAGATTAGTTCTTAAAGATTCATCAAAAATGAATGAAAGAGAAATTAAAAAATTAGGTGCTAGTGGAATAATGAAATTAGATTCTAAAAATGTACAAGTAATAGTTGGAACAATTGCAGATCCATTAGTATCTCAAATGAAAAAACTTATGTAGTAAATTAATAGAAGTTATATATTAAACTTTTGAGAATTATATAATTTTAATAATAATTTATAGTTTTTGTTATATGGTATTTACTAAAGTCTAAAACTCACTCCGCTCAACAATTTGGACTTATTAATGTAAATACCATTGTACAAATACTTAAATTTAATTATTTATGTTAACCATATTATATAAATAAAAAACTATTAAATACCCAAAGAACGCCAATAATATTTCTTAAGTTTAATAATAATATTCTTTAGTTTTTGAGTTTTAAAATTAAACTCTGTAAACACTCTATTTGTTTTTAAATAGAGTGTTTTTTAATATTTAATTATTTTTGATTTTAACAAAAATGGTACTTAAATTATATGTTTTTTTATTATTTATGTAATAATCTCATAATATTTCTTGCAAAGGGTTGTACAAGGAGTAATTCTAAAAAGATAACTATGCAAAAATTACGTGGCCAGTTAAGTGGAAATTCTCTAAAGACTATAATATCAAGACCATTTGCAAAAAATCCACCTATAGCGGTCATAATTATTGACATACCGATAACAGTGAAAAATGTTTTAAATAAGATATAAGCATTTAAACTATCTGTTGGTGAAGTGAAAATTTCTACTAATTTATCAGCTATTTTACTTACAATAAAAGTTTCAATTAACATTGCAATTATAAAAAGCATTGGGAATGCTTTTAAAGTTGTAATAAGTGATAATTTTGATATTCCACCCATAGCAATTGAAATGTTAATAGTTGCCATACATATACAAGTTAAAGCACATATAATTCCTCCATATAATAAGCCTTCTTTTGCATTTCTAGGCATACAATTTTTCATTTAATGTCCTCCTATTTTGTTTAAAGTTTTTATGATTAAAAGAAAAAATGCGTGTATCCTTTGACAAGTGGTATGACACTTTGGTACAACGCATTGACTTTCATAAGTATAGCACAAAAAAAAAATTTGATGTAATAGCAAAAAATTTAAACAATTTGTTAATTTTTAAATATTAATTTTTTTATTTCAGAAACTATTGTATGTAAATCTTTATATGTTGTATCTATTTTTATGGTGTTCATTTTATTATATAAAGATAATCTTTCTAGGCTTCTTTCGATGTTACTAGAATCCCTTAAGCCATTTTTTATATCTTTTTCTATTCTAGAAATTAATTCATCCTTTTTACATATTAATGATATTTTATATACATCTACATTACAAAGTATTAGTTTATTTAAAATAGTTTCCATTATTTCATCTGTATGAATAACCCAATTGAATATAATATATTGACCGGATGAGTTTTTTATAAAATTATTTAATATATAAGTTATATTATCTAAAACCATACTTTTATTTTCTTCATTTACTATAAAAGGATTCATCATCCAGCAATTATCACCATCTAACCAAAAAGAGTTTTCAAGTTCTTTATAAAGAAGTTTGCTTATAGTTGTTTTACCAACCCCAATAACACCATTTATTATTATTAGTTTCTTTCTCATAAAATTCTCCTTAAAAATATTAGTTTATATTAGATTATTTAAAAAGTTGTTTGTATTCATCTGAAAGAATTGAATACAGTGAGTAATCACATATTCCTTGATTATTTATTTCAGCTTGTCTGATAGTACCCTCATATTTCATATTACATTTTATCATTACTTTACCTGAGTTTGGATTATTAGAGTCATGTCTTGCTTCAATACGATTTGCTTTAACTTCAGTGATAAAATAGTCAATTAAAGCGTTTAATGCTTCAGAAGTAATCCCTTTATGCCACCATTTTTCTCCAATACAATAACCTACATTAACTATTCCTAATTTTTCATTTTGGTCGACAATACTAATACTTCCAATAGGTTCATCCCTGTTTCTTTAAAAATAATTGCCCATTGATAATAGTTTTTGTTTTTATACTGAGAAATCCAAGAATTTAAAATATCTTTTGTAACTTCTATATTTTCATGAGGTTTCCAAGTTAAAAACTTAGTTACATTAGAACTATTTGCCCAGTTTCTAAACATAGCTTCTGAATCTTCTAATTTGAATTGTCTTAAAATTAATCTTTCTGTTTCAATATATTTTGTTCCTAAATGATTCATAATAGCCCCCTTTTTTAGTTATCTTTAAATAATTTAAAATAATTAGTAATTTATTTTTTATGTATTAATATTTTAAACTCTATTATTTAAGTTCTTTTTACTTTTATTCATGAAAAATTTTATTATTCTATTATTAATTAAATTTTTTACTACAATTCAATAAAATAATTTTCATAAAATATGGTAACAATTATAAAACAAACATAAAATAATAATGGTGTAATATTTTTAGGGGGATTTATTGTGGATAGTAGGAGCATTAAATCAGTTGTTTTGTGTATTATTTTTGGAATTATATGGGGAACTATACTATATGAACTTGGAATATTTATAGTTCAAAATAGTAATGAGAAATTAAGTGATATTTTATTTATTGAAGGAATTATATGTATATTATTTGGTCTTTTTTCTCATGTTGGAGGAAATTCTATTGGAATTTATATGCAAGGCCTTGAAGAAAATAATGCTCATTACATTGGTAGTTTAAATCTTTCTATATCTAAAATAGAGAAAAGTAAGTTTAAAAGTAATATTAGGTCAATTGTTAGTTTAAGTTTAAGTATGGTTTCTTTTATTGTTGCAGGAACTATATGTTTTGGAATTAATTTTATTCTTTAGAAGTTTAAAAAATAAGCTAAAGATATATAATATTAAACTTTTAAAAATATAGTATATTGAAAAATATGGTATAATATTAGTTAATATTATAGCTAAAGGAGAATTTTTATGAAATTAGTTTATTTTATAACTCCAGCAGTTCTTTGGATATTAGGGTTAATAATTGGAACTGGAAAGGCAAACTTTTTAATAGCAGGATATAATACTGCATCTAAAGAAGAAAAAGAGAAAATAGATGAAAAAGCATTAAGTAAGTTTATGGCTAAATTTCTTTTTGTTTTAGGTTTTATTCAATGTATTTTGCCAATTGCTCAAGTTTTGGAGGTTAATAATATTGATGTTATTTTAATTTTTGAAAATATATTATTTTTCTTAGTTGTAATCGGTGGAGTTGTATATATGAATACTGGAAATAGATTTAGTAAGTAAGGTAATTATTTATGTAGTTAATAATTTATAATAAAAACTATGGTTTAAGTAAATGTTTATTTTTATGAGTTATTTAAATTTTAATAATAAGCTTATTAGAATTAATATTAAGAGAAAACTATAATTTTAAATAATAAATTTATAAAAATGTAAGGATAAGTGTAATGCTTGTCCTATTTTATTGAAAAAATTTAGTTTTAAATAAAATGAGCATTAAAATTAATCTAAAATACATTAAAAATCAATTTAAAATACAATAAATTTTAAAAAATATTTAAATTATAATATAAATATTTCCACTAAATTAAATGAAGGGTTATACTTGTAAATAGAGTTAAAAAGTTTATTTTTGTTTTAAAGCTAATCATAATTTATAAAAAGAAATATTTTGTAATTGGAATTTATTTAATAAAAGAAATATTTTTTATTAGAATGTATTTAATATAAGTATAGTTTTAAAACAATAACTTAATTCATATAAGTTATAATGGATTTAATTTTGGGAGGCATAAAATATGAAAGTAATATTAGTTAATGGAAGTCCAAACGAAAAGAAATGTACTTACACAGCATTAAGTGAAGTTGCAAAGACTTTAGAAGAAAATGGAGTTGAAACTGAAATATTTCAATTAGGAAACAAGCCTATGGCTGACTGTATTGGTTGTGGAGCATGTAAAAAGACAGGTCAGTGTTTTAGAGGCGATAAAGTAAATGAATTTGTAGAAAAGGCAAAGGATGCAGATGGATTTGTATTTGGTTCACCAGTTTATTATGCTGCATCAAGTGGTGCTTTAAGCTCTTTCTTAAATAGAGTATTTGTTAGTGGAGGAAAGAATTTAGCATTCAAACCAGGGGCTGCTGTTTGTAGTGCAAGACGTGCTGGAACAACATCAACTTTAGATGAAATAAATAAGTATTTTACAATATCAAATATGCCAATTGTAAGCTCTCAATATTGGAATATGGTACACGGTTCTAATGTAGAAGATGTTAAAAATGACTTAGAAGGCATGCAAACAATGAGAATATTAGGAAGAAATATGGCTTGGTTATTAAAATGTATAGAGTTTGGAAGAGAAAATAATATTAATAAGCCAGAGTTAGAAGAAAGAATATGGACTAACTTTATAAGAAATTAATTTATACAAATTATTCCTTAACATCCTTGAAATGTATAAGTTTTGTTATATATAATAAACTTATATAAAGGGTGTAGGGGGAATAATATGAAGGGAATTTTATATAAAAATCCAGTTGTATCAGCTATTATTATAAATATAGTATCTTTAATAACTTATATTTATTTAATTAAAGATAGAAATTTTATATTTACTGTATTTTTGATATTTATAGGAGTAATTAATAGAAAAATTATTGAAAATGGAATAAATATTAATAAACAAAAGAAAACTATAATTTATATTAGTTTCTTTTTAATGCTTGCTTTAGGATTAATTTATGGACTTTATGCAATAAATTTTAGTGCAAAGTTTTAAATTTATAGTAATTAATAACAAGCTTTTATGATTTATTTTAAAAAGTATTATTATAAATTAATATTATATACTGTAAAAGGGAAGTAGATAAGTGCTACTTCCCTTTAAATTTATTTAAATAATTTATCAGTTTTATAATATCTAATTAATACAATAATAATTATAATTCCTTTTAATATGCTAGTTAAACTTACAGCCCACCATACACCATTTATTCCTAAAAGATTAGGACTTGATAAAATATAAGCTAAAGGAACTCTAGCTCCAGTTAAAACAATACTTATTATTGATGGAATATGAGTTTTTGAAACACCATTAAATATTCCTGATGTTGTAATTTCTATACACATAAATATTTGTGAATAACCAAGTATTTTAAGGTAAGATGTACCTTGAATAATTGCTTCTTTCTCTGGAATAAATATTGAAAATACATAATTACCAAAGAATATAAGAAGTATAGAAGCAAATACACCAACACCAAGGGCAATTAATAAAATTGCTTTATAACCTTTAATAATTCTATCAAATTTTTTAGCACCAAAGTTTTGACCAACAAATGCTCCAAGTGCAACGGCAAGTCCTTCAGTAGTCATCCAAGATATAGATTCTATTTGAGAACCAACCTTTTGAACAGCAATAGGAATTGGGCCCCAAACTGCAATAATTCTTCCAAGTATCATTGCAAATACAGTAAATAATCCACTTTGAACTGCAACTGGTGTACCAACTTTGCATATTGTTTTTGCATATTTAAAATTAAAGTTTTTAAGTACATTAACTTTTAAAAAATCATAATTGCTTTTAATAATGTTGTATAAAAATAATAATGATACAACTACTTGAGCAATAACAGTTGCAATAGCAGCTCCTAAAACTCCAAGTCCTTTAAAATTTCCAATACCAAGTATAAAAATTGGATCTAAAATCATATTTACAATAAGACCACATGTATTTACGAAAAAAGGCATTCTACTATTGCCAACAGCATTAAAAATTGAAGTAAATACTGGATTTATAAAATAAAAAGGTAATCCAAAAACAATAGCAACTAAATAAGTTTCTGCCATATTTATAACTGTTTGGTCACCTAAGTGAAAGAAACCAATTAACGGCCCTTTAAAGAAAATTAAAACTAACGAATATAAAATAGATAAACCTATATTTATTTGAAGTGCAGTTCTAATATAATTTTTAGCACATTCATAATCTTGACGACCAAAGCTTTGTGCAACTTTAACTTCAGCTCCCATTTTTGAAACTAAAACAAATGCCATTGCAAGCCAAGTGAAAAATCCAGCAGTACCAACAGCTGCAACTGCTGAACTGCCAACTCGTCCTACCCATATCATATCAATCATATTATAAGCCATTTGTATAAACGAAGTTCCCATTATAGGCAAGGACAGTGCAATAAGCTTTTTAATAATTGGCCCTTCAGTAAGATTTAACGTTTTTCCCATATTTAATACCCCCTCTATAAATTTATTTAAATATTAAGCTATAACTATTAATTATTAGATTATATCTTATATAATTTATCAAATTATTATATTATAGCTTTTATAATTTATAATTTCAAGAAAGAATAGTAAAATTTGTACATAAAATACTAAAAGGCTAGGTAGAATGTCTATATAAGACAGCCTACATAGCCTTTTAACTTACAATTTACGGGTAACTAATAATTATACTAGGAAGTTTATATTTTAAATAGATTAATATCTATTTAAAGTCTTTTTTAAATTCATCAACTAATTTTTTTTCATCTGCTTTGCTTAATTCATTATCTTTAACAAATTGCTTCATTCCTTCATCAAACATTTTGTTAAATTCCTTTATAATTTCGGCACTTGATTTGCCTTCTTCTTTTTCTATTTTAATAAGTATCTTTTCACAATCTTTTAAGAATTTTATTTTTTCTTTAGCTTCTAACTTAGTTTCATGTTTTAAATCTTTTATTGTATCTAAGTCTAATTTCTTTTCAGCTCTTGCAATACTTGATGGTTCATCAGTATCTTTAGTTTTTTTAATTTCTTGCTTCATCTTTCCAAGTTCATCAAGATCATTTACTTTTTCAGTTTTGATGCCTTCTTTAACTCCTTTAAAGAATTCTTTTGTTTCTTTGATTTCTTCCTTTTCATTTTCTTTAATATCTTTAACATCATTACTCATTTTAAATTCACCTCAATTTTTTTAAAAGATATTTATATAATTTATAATGTAATACTCTAAAGCTCCTTAAAGGAACTTTAGAGCATTATATTGTATGGCTATAAAAGGGGGATGGGGGGTTAAGTAGATTAATATTATATTAAGGATAAGCATTAAATTTTTTTATTTAAAAGAATATTAATCTACTTAACTTATTCTTATTACATGTTTATTATAACAAGTAAAACTCAAAAAAGTTCATGTGTAAATCAAGTTTAATAGGTTTATAAGTAAATGTTTAAAATTGGTAATATTTGTTCATTTATGACTCAAATAATAAGATTTGAAATAGACTTTAAACAAATATATTTAAATTTAAACATAATAAAGAAATCATTTATTTATGTGGTAATATAGTAAATAATTTTCAATTAAATTATAGAGGTGGTATAAAAATGAAAACAAAAGAGGTAGAGTTAAATATTAATAAAGATAATGCAGTTTATATTTTACAGATGGAAATAAACAAGCTATCTGATATAACAGGAGCTAATTCTATAAAGCTTGCAATAGAGGAGATTTTATCAAAGCTTGATGAGGTTTTATGTGATGAAAATTTGAAAAATGTTTTTAAGGAAAAAGAAGAAGAATTACTTAATGATGATGTTTTAAAAGCAAAGGAAAATGTTATAGATTTTCTTAAAACTTTAATTTATGAAATAAATGATAAAGCTTACAATGACGTTAAGAGCATCTCTGATGAAACAGCAATTAATATTGTTGAGAATGCTTTAAAAATAAAAAATAATAAGTAAAAATATAAAAGATGGGATGCATTAAAAACAACCCATCTTTATTTATTTAAATAAAATTTTCTTATTAGGATTTTTAGTTAAATTTTCTTTTAAATAAGTTTAATATTTTCTTTTATCAACTCTTTAACATAATTAAGCTTTTAGTTGATTTCTATTTTAAATAAATTTTTTATTTTAAAGTATTTAAAGATTAAAAAATTTTTCTCAAAAATTTATATAACTGCATATATGTAAAGTAGATGAAGTTTTATAAAGGAGTTGGTTTTTATGAGAAAAATAGTTTTAGGATATTTACAAGAGGAGGCTATAAAATTAGGGATAGACCTTAAAGATTTACAAATTATTAGGTACATTTATGATTTTATAAAATTAGGTTTTGTTGTAAGTAGGGAAATTGATGGGGAAAAATTTTATTGGATAAAATCATCACATTTACTTAAGGAGCTTCCAATACTTGAAATAAAAAATTGTGAAGTATTAAGAAGAAGGCTTAAAAATTTAGTTGAACTTAAAATACTTGATTATAGGTTAGTTAAAAAAGGTGGATTATTTACTTTTTATAGGTTTGGAGAGAATTATAAATTATTACTAGCTAGAGAAGAAGAAATTAATGAGTTTAATTTTAGATTTAATAATTACAAAGAAGCTTATGATAACAGCACAAAAAATAGTTATGAAGAAGATGATTTTGATAATAGCTCAAAAATTAATTATTACAAGAGCCATTACCACCATAATTTTAATAATTATGATGATATGGATTTTAGTGATGAGTTTAATTTTAATACAAGCTCTAAAAAAATTTGCCCTAAAATAACCGTTTTAAAAGAAGAAAGGGATAAGAGTTTTAAATCTGATGCTTTAAACTCAAAGGTAGAAACAAAAGATAATCAGGTTTATATAAACAAAGAAAAAGATAATAAAAAATATATACAAAAAAAGTTTGTGAAGAAGTAATAGATTTTTTAAATAATGAACTTGGTACAAAATATAAAAGCAATACTAAGCAAACAGTAAAGCTTATTGAAAGACTTATTGATTTAGGTTTTGATATTTCGGATTTTAAGAAAGTTATATTAAATAAAAAAAGATGTTGGAAAGATACTGAGTATGAAATTTATTTAAGACCATCAACTCTTTTTAGAGAAAGTAAATTTGAAGAATACTTAAATGAAAAGTATAAGAAAAAAGATTTTAAAGAGAAGGAAAGAAAGCTTAAAGATGTTTATAAACCTTTTTTTGAGGATTAAAATTTTATAAAAATATTTATATAAGCCTATTTGATTTTTATAAAAGCTTAGATTAGTTTTATTAAATAATTTTATATTTTATGGGGAGAGTTTATGGGTATGAATAGTTTTTGTAGTATAAAAAGTATTGAGGCTGAAATAGAAGTTTTAGGAGCTATATTAGTTAAACCAAAGCTTATAGAAACTTGTGTTATGAGCCTTAAAATAGAAGATTTTTATTTGGAAAAACATAAAAAGTTATATAAGGGTATACTTAATCTTTATTATGAAGGGAAGGAAATATCAGTTACAACTTTAATTGAAGAAATAACTAGAGAAAAGCTTAAAGAAGTTGGTGGAATAAGCTATATTAGTGAGCTTATAACAAGTGGGCTACCTGTTAATATAGAAGGGCATATAGAAATTTTAAAAGAAAAAAGTTACAGAAGAAAAATAATGATGGCTCTAAATAAAGGACTTAAATATATACAAAATGAAAAAAATAAAAGCTTTTGAAATAGCAGGTAAAATACAAAATGACCTTTTAGAAGATGAAGAATTTAGTAAAAGAAAAATTTTAAGTGATGAGGATTTGTTTAGTAAAACTTTAGATAAAATTGAGAAAATTTATAATTCTAAAGGGAATATGTTTGGCATGAAAACAGGTTTCTATAAATTTGATAGTGTAACAAATGGTCTTCAAAAAGGAGAACTTGTTGTAATTGGTGGTAGACCTTCAATGGGAAAAACAGCAACAGCTTTAAGTATTGCAGAGGGACTTGCAGATAATGGCTCAAATGTATTGCTTTTTGAAATGGAGATGACAGAAGAAAGTCTTGGTATAAGAAGGTTTGCGGCAAGGTCAAATATAAAAGCATCAAAAATATCAAGTGCAAAGCTAAATGATGTTGAATTTACTAAACTTATAAATACTTTTAATGAATTTTCAAAAAGAGGGAGAATATTTACTGACTGCTCAAGTTACCAAGATATTTTAAAAATAAAATCAAAGTGCAATGGGTTAAAGCTTTCAAAAGGCCTTGATGTAGTAATAATAGACCATTTAGGACTTATGGATATGAGTAAAGGTGAAAATAGAGTACAGGCAGTAGGGGAAGTAACAAGAAGTTTAAAGTTACTTGCAAAAGAATTAGATATTTGTATAATTTTACTTTGTCAATTAAGTAGAGCGGTAGAACAAAGGCGAGATAAAATCCCTATGCTTTCTGATTTAAGAGAAAGTGGAAATATAGAGCAAGATGCTGATTTAGTTATGTTTATATATAGAGAAGCTTATTATGATAATGAATGTGAAAATAAAGATGTAATATGTTGGGTTATTGCAAAGCAGAGAAATGGAAAAACGGGAACATTAGAGTTTAAATACTTAGATGAATTCCAAAGAATAGAGAACTTATAATTATTTTAGTAATATTATACTAATTTATAGAGAGATTTAAACTTGATTATATAAAAGAAGTATCAATAAAAAAAGACTTAGATATTAATTCTAAGTCTTTTTATTTTTATATATACTTTTTATTTATATTTTTCTTTTATAGGAATGTTTGTATCAATATTTAATATTATTTTAGATGGAACTTTTTCTTTTAAAATAGCCATAATTTTATCATAATCTGATAATTTAAAGTACAAAGAACATTCTATAAAATCGCCTATTAATTCAATTTTTATATGTTTTTCACAAGACACTGTAACCTTACTTATATTTTCCCACTTAATAAGCTCATAGGAACGATATTGTCTAACAAATCCATTTTCACAAATTCCTTTATCTAAAAATATTGATATAAAACCTATTATAGCCAAAGTTCCAATTATGTAAAAGCTTATTGTATCTGAATAAAAATAAACAAATATAACTAATGCAATTATAGAAACAATCATAATAAATGATTCTAACTTTTGATTTATTGCTTTAACTTTAAGATGTATTATTGAATGTATATGTCTTATTATAATGTATAGAAAAAATATACCTACCAAAATATTTAAAATATCCATTTTTTAAGCCCCCTTATTTATATTATTTATACAACCTTGTAAAAATATCCCTATAATTATGTTAAAGAAATTATTAATATAAAACAATATAATACAATACTCTATTCACAAAAAGTTAAAATTTAAAACATTGACGACACAAAGTTAATATATTATTATTATCAATGTGATAATGATAATAAATATCAATAGAAAGAGGTAAGAAATTATGCATTTAATTTATTCATTAATTATAGTTACGGCATTATCATTGATTTTACCAACAGCTATAAGAAAATATTCAAAAGTATTTTATGGGTTAGCTACTGTAATTGGAATTCTAGTTACAGTTTATGAAATATTAAGATTAACAAATGGTTATAAACTAGAAGGGTTTATTGGAGCTTTAGAAAAAGCATTTATGAGAGGAAATGTTGCAATAGCATTTTTCGTACTTGTTATGTTTGCAGGAGCTTTAAATAAAAAGCTTAATATAACTAAAAAATTAATAAGTATTAGAGCAGAACTTGCTATATTAGGTTCAATACTTATAACTCCACATTGTATTATGTATTTTGTAAGATTTATAAATAAATTTATGTTAGGAAAACCAATTAAATTCCTTTATGTAACTTATTTAATTATAGGACTTATAGCATTTTTCATAATGATTCCTTTATGTGTAACTTCATTTAAAAAAGTTAGACGTAAAATGGACTTTAAAAAGTGGAAGAAGATACAAAGATGGGCTTATCCATTTTATTTCTTAGTTTATGTACATATAATGATAGCTTTATTTAATCACAAGTTAGATTGGATAAAAATAATTACATATACAGTTTTATTTGTTGGATATTTTATTTTAAAGATTTTCAATGAGAATAAAAATTAATTTCGCTTAAATTATATAATAAAAGTTTATTATATTTAATTTATAAATACAAATATATTATTTTAATTGTAATATGAAACATTAATATTCATTACAATAGCATTTGAAATGCTTACAAAAAATCACCTAGATTTAAACACATAATTAAAAGTAGTTAAAGAAAATAAAATTATTTTCTTTAACTATTTTTTATATAAATTTTAAACATTAATAAACATAAATAATAAATTATTTTATAATATTTTTTTTGTATTTTTGAGATTTAATAATTAAGACACAACCTAATACAGCAAGTATTATTGTTATTATAAATGATAATAATATTGGTAGTTCATATATGTAATAAATAGGATTAGTGTAAAAGCTACTATGCATTTGCATATCAATGTACTGAATGATTTTTAAGCCATATAATTCTAAGGATAATAATACCAAACTTATAATAATTGCAAGCCATCCAATATAACCTTTTTTATTCATAGTTATCCTCCTAATAGTTTAAAATGATTATTTATAACTACTTTTAAAAACTACATTAAATTTATGAAAGTATAAAATTTTATTATACTTTTAATATATAGTATCACATATAACCTATTTAATAACAGAAGTGTTAAAAATTTTTTATTTTTTTAATAGATTTTTATATTCTGTATATAAATTTTCATATAATTTCGTATGCTTTTTAAATACTATTTTAAATTTATAAAGCTTAAAAAATTTAAGATTAAAATTTAATAAGTATACCTAAATAAAAAATAATTGTAGTTTATGAAGATAGATTTATATGTTATTAAAAGGCTCTTTTAAAATGTAGAGATTTTTTCTTTTTTAGAAATATAAATAATTAAGATTTTAAAATTTAATTATATGAAGTTAATTTGAATTAAAAATTAATTTTACATTGCAATTTTTAAAAGTTTAAAGACTATCAAAAGTATATATAAGCAATTATATTAAATTATATTTTTAATATAAAAATAGTTAAATGAATAAATGATATTTAAGTATATAATAGCTGAACATAAGAAAAAATACTTTGTATATAAGAAAAATATGAGGTGAATTTATGGAATCAGTATGGAGCGAAAGCTGTAAAATTACAAAAAGAGAAAGCTTAAATAAAGATATAAAAACTGATATTTTAGTTATTGGAGCTGGAATAGCAGGAATATTAACAGCATATATGTTAAAGGAAAAGGGAAGAGATGTTGTTTTAATTGATGGAGATAAGATTGCAGGGGGAAACACTAAAAATACTACTGCAAAAATAACTTCTCAGCATAATTTAATTTATCACAAATTAATATCAGAATTTGGAGAAGAAAAGGCAAGGCAATATGCAAAGGCAAATGAACTTGCTATAAAAAAGTATAAAGAAATTATTGAAGAGAGAAAAATAGATTGTGATTTTGAAGAAAGACCTGCATATGTTTATTCTTTAAATGAAACATATTTTCTAAAAGATGAAGTGGAAGCTGCTAAAAAACTTGGTATTAATGCTGAGTTTGTAGAAGAAACTGAACTTCCATTTAAAGTTGAAGGTGCTGTTAAGTTCAATAATCAAGCACAATTTAATCCACTTAAGTTTTTAGAAAACATTTCAAAAGATTTAACTATATATGAAAATACTAGAGCAATAGAAATTAGAAGAAATGAAGTAGTTACTAATAAAGGAAAGATAACTGCAAATTATATAGTTATAGCAACTCATTATCCAATAATGAATGCACCAGGATATTATTTCTTAAAAATGCATCAAGAAAGGTCATATGTTATTGCTTTAGAAAATGTAGATAAAATTAATGGTATGTATATAGACGTTGATGAAAGTGGATATTCTTTTAGAAATTATAAAGATTTAATGTTACTTGGTGGAATAAAGCAAAGAACAGGAGATAATGAAACTGGTGGTAGTTATGATAAATTAAGAGAAGTTTCAAAAGAGTTATATCCAAAATCAAAGGAAAAATATCATTGGTCAGCTCAAGATTGTATGACTTTAGATGGAATACCTTACATAGGAAGATATTCAGATGATACACCTAATATATATGTAGCAACTGGATTTAATAAATGGGGAATGACAAGTTCTATGGTATCTGCAATGATAATATCAGATATGATACTTGAAAAAGAAAATGACTTTAAAGAAATATTTTCTCCAAAGAGATTTGACTTATCATTATCAATAAATAATGTTGCAAAAGATATAAGTGAAACAGCAAAAAACTTTATTGCACAAAAAATATATATTCCAAGTAGTCAAATAGAGCATATTCAAAATGGTCATGGAGGAATTGTTGAATATAATGGAGAAAAGGTTGGAGTTTATAAAGATAAGAATGGAAAAGAATATATTGTATCAACAAAATGTGCTCATTTAGGATGTGAACTTAAATGGAATGCAGATGAGTTAACATGGGACTGTCCATGTCATGGATCAAGATTTGATTATAAAGGAAGATTAATTGGAGGGCCAGCAGTTAAAAATATTGTGGAAGATTAATTTTAAAGGCTTGTGTAAAGTTATGAAGGAAATATAACACTTTATAATATTGATGGGAAAAAGATTAATAGTATTAAGGAAACTTATGGTTAAAATAAAAAGAACCAAGTCTATATAGATGAGGTTCTTTTTTTAATATAAGTTACAAAAGAAATTTACTAAATTTTAATAAACTTGAACAATAAATGGAAGAATACTAAAATTAATATGGAGAGGTATTTGAAAAATAAAAGGAGTGTTTGAGGGTGAAAAAATATTATTGTAACAAAAGAAGAATGGAAGATAAAATAAAAACCTTTTCAAAATATGGTCACACAGAAAAAGGTGGAATAACAAGATACTCTCTATCAAAGGAAGCAATACTTGCAAGAGAAGAATTTATAAAGAGAATGAAAGCAATTGGAGCAAAAATACAATTAGATGATATGGCAAATATATATGCAACAATAGAAGGTACAGATAAAAATGCAAAAAGAATTGTTATGGCATCTCATTTAGATTCAGTAAAAAATGGTGGTAATTATGATGGAATACTAGGGGTTATTGGTGCTATGGAAGTTTTAGAAACAATAGTATCTGAAAATATAAAACATAAACATCCAATAACAGCTATGGTATGGACAAATGAAGAAGGTTCATTATATCCACCAGCAATGATGTCCTCTGGAATATTATGTGGAAAATTTGATAAAGAAAAAATGCTTCAATCAAAAAGCATAGTAGATGGGAAAAGTACATTTGGAGAAGCTTTAAAAAATAGTGGTTATATTGGAGATGAAAAAAATAGATTAAATCCTGATGATTATAAATGTATGCTTGAATTTCATATAGAGCAAGGGCCAATACTTGAAGCAAATAAAAAAGAAGTTGGAGTTGTTACTTGTGTACTTGGAATGGTTAATTACAGAATAAAAACTTATGGACAAGCAGACCATGCAGGAACAACACCAATGAAATTTAGAAAAGATGCACTATATGCAGCAGCAAAGGTTCTTATACATATTCATGATGAACTTGATAAACTTGATGAAAATCTTGTATATACAACTGGAGAAATTACATGCCACCCTTGTGTTCACACAGTAATACCAGACTTTGTATCTTTTTCATTAGATGTAAGGCATGAAAATCCAGAAGTTATTAAGGAAGTTGTTAATGTAATTAATAATATACCAAAGGAAGTTTGTAAGTGTAAAGTTGAATGTGAACTGGCTTGGGAACGTGATACTGTTTATTTTGATAAGGAACTTGTAAAAATTATTAAGGAAAGTGCAGATGAACTTAATATAGAAAATCAATATATAAATAGTGGGGCTGGACATGATGCACAGTATGTAGCAAGTATGCTTCCTACTGCTATGATATTTGTTCCGTCAAAGGATGGACATAGTCATTGTGAGGAGGAGTTTACAAGTGTAGAGGAATGTACAAATGGTGCAAGTGTTATGTTAAATACTGTACTTAAGGTGGATGAGAGATAGAGTTTTGAATTTTTAATTGAGAAGTGTAGAATAAATTATTAATTTATTAAAGTTGTATATGTATTTATATTTATAGTATTTTTCTAGCATAATTATAATACTCAACAATACAGAAAAGTGTTGTTGAGTTTTTTATTCAGTTGTTTTATATTTTAAATAATTTATATTTTAAAAAAAGTGTAGTATTATTATACTATAATTTTACAGTATATTTAGGGGGAAATATGACATATCAAAGTGAAAGTGAATTAGAAGAACGATTAATTTTACAATTAACAAAACAAGGTTATGAAAAAGTAAAAATAAATAATGAAGAGGATTTAAATAGAAATTTTAAAGAAATACTATCAAAATTTAATGAGAAAAAGTTAAATGGAGTTCCGTTAACTGATAAGGAATTTAATAGAATACTAACTTATTTAAAAGGAAAGAGTATTTTTAAAAGTTCAAAACTTTTTAGGGATAAATATGTATTAGAAAGAGAAGATGGAACTTTTATTTATATAGAATTTTTTGATAAAAAAGATCATCATAATAATATTTTTCAAGTTACTAATCAAGTTACTATGGAAAGTAAATATAAAAATAGATATGATGTAACTATTTTAATTAATGGATTACCTATGGTTCAAATAGAACTTAAAAGGAGAGGTAAGGATTTTAAAGAAGCTTTTAATCAAATAGAGAGATATAGAAGGCATTCTTTTAAAGGGCTTTATAGATATATTCAATGCTTTGTAATTTCAAATGGTGTTGATACTAAGTATTATGCAAATAGCGATAAAGATATTAAATTTGATTTTACTTTCTTTTGGAGTGATGAAAAAAATAAACGTATAACTAATTTAAGTGAGTTTACTGAAAGTTTTTTAGATAAATATAGATTAAATAACTTAATAGCAAAGTATATGATAATTCAAGATTCAGAAAAAAATCTTATGGTTATGAGACCTTATCAAATATATGCAGTTGAAGCTTTAATGAAAAGAGCTAGAGAAACTAATAATAACGGATATATATGGCATACAACAGGTTCTGGAAAGACCTTAACATCTTTTAAGGCAAGTCAGCTTTTAGCAGATGAAGAAAGTATTAAAAAAGTATTTTTTTTAATAGATAGAAAAGACTTAGATAGTCAAACTGTTGAAGAATTTAATAAATTCCAAAAAGGTTGTGTAGATACAACTACAAATACAGGAATTTTGATAAAACAAATAGAAAATATAAATACAAGACTTATAGTAACAACTATTCAAAAGCTTGCAAGACTTTTAAAGTCTGAAAAATATTCAAATAGAATGGAAAAATATAAAGATGAAAAGGTTATATTTATTATAGATGAATGTCATAGAAGTCAATTTGGAGATATGAATACAGCTATAAATAAACATTTTAAAAATGCACAATACTTTGGATTTACAGGGACACCAAGGCTTTTAGAAAATAAAAGTCAAGATGGTAGAACTACGGCAGATATTTTTGATAAATGTTTGCATAGTTATCTTATAAAAGATGCAATTAATGATGGAAATGTTTTAGGATTTTCAGTTGAATATATAAAAACTTTTGATGGTGATATAAATGAATATGATGATGAGAAAGTTAAAGCAATAGATAAAGAAGAAGTATTTATGGCTGATGAAAGAATAGAACTTATTGCAAAACATATAATTAAAAATCATGACAAAAAAACTAATGGAAGAAAGTTTTGTTCTATATTAGCAGTACAAAGTATCCCTGCGCTTATTAAGTATTATGATAAATTTAAAGAACTAAAGCATGATTTAAAAATTGGAGCAATTTTTACCTTTCAAGATAATGAAGATTTAAGTAATAAAAAAGAACATTCAAGAGATAGTTTAGAAAAAATTATAAAAGATTATAATTATATGTATAAAGAGGAAGAAAAAAAATATAGTACAGATACCTTTGAAGCTTATTTTAAAGACATTTCAAATAAAATAAAAAATTCAGAAATAGATATTGTTATAGTTGTAAATATGCTTTTAACAGGATTTGATAGTAAGCCTTTAAATACACTTTATGTAGATAAAAATTTAAAACATCATGGATTAATACAAGCTTTTTCAAGAACAAATAGAGTATTAGATGCTACAAAACCTTATGGTAATATAGTATGTTATAGAAATTTAAAAAAAGAAACTGATGAAGCTATTTGTTTATTTTCTAAAACAGAAACATCAGACGTAGTTTTAATGCAAAGTTATGAGCATTACTTAAAACTTTTTAAGAAAAGATTAGAAACGCTTTATAATATAGCACCAACACTTGAAACTATTGATATGATGCAAGATGAAAATGATAAAAAAGCATTTGTTGAATCTTTTAAAGAACTTACAAAACAGCTTACAAAGTTAAAAACATTTACTGACTTTGAGTTTACTAAAGAGCTTTTAGGAATATCAGAGCAAGAATATGAAGATTATAAAAGTAAATATTTAGGGATTTATGATTCTGTTAAAAAAGAAGAAAAAACATCAATATTAGCAGACATAGATTTTGGAATAGAACTTATGGAAACAGATAAAATAAATGTTTCATATATATTAAATCTTTTGAGAAATATTGATTTTAGTACAGAAGAAAAAGTTAAAAAAGATGTTGAAAAAATAAGAAGGCTTTTAGATAAAGCTGATAATGAAAACTTAAGATTAAAGTCTGAACTTATTAGAGAGTTTTTAGAAAAAGTAGTTCCAAAGGCTACAAAAGATGATTCTATGGATGAATTATTTAATGACTTCATTGAAGAAAAAAGAGTTGAAGATATTTTAAATCTTTCAAATGAAGTTGAAATCAAAGGAGAAACAGTTAAAGGATTTATAAGTGAATATGAATATTCAGGAAAAGTAGACAGTGCTAAAATTAAAGATTCTTTAACAGGCGGATTATTAAAAAAGAGAAAACTTTCAAATAGAATAAAAGATTTTATTATAGAACATGTAAATAAATTCACATTTTAATTAGGAGGCATTTAAGGTATGGGTAATTTAGTAGAGAGTATAATGGTAAATTCACAATTGGAGGAAGATATGAATACACAGGATAAGCAAAGAGAGCAACAAAGTAATTTACAAAATAAACTTTGGGATATAGCAAATACATTAAGAGGAAGCATGGAAGCTAGTGAATTTAAAAATTATATACTAGGGCTTATTTTCTATAGATACCTTTCAGAAAATGTAGAAGAAAGAGCATTAAAACTTTTAGAAGAAGATAATATGACTTATGAAGAAGCATGGGAAGATGATGAATATAGAGAAGCACTACAAGAAGAACTTGTAAATGATATAGGATACTTTATAGAGCCAAAATATCTTTTTAGAATTCTTTTAAAGGGAATAGAAACTGGAGACTTTGATATAGAAACTTTAGAAGAAGCTATAAATGATATTACAGAATCTACACTTGGTAATGAAAGTGAAGAAGATTTTGATCACCTTTTTGATGATATGGATTTAAAATCAACTAAGCTTGGAAAAGATGTAAAATCAAGAAGTGAAATAATTTCAAAAGTAATGGGAAGTATTGCAAATATTCCATTTAAATTTAATGATAGTGAAATTGATATTTTAGGAGATGCATACGAATATCTTATAGGACAATTTGCAGCAAATGCAGGTAAAAAAGCTGGAGAATTCTATACACCACAACAAGTATCAAAAATATTAGCTAAAATTGTTACAATGGGAAAAACTGACTTAAAAAATATTTATGATCCAACATGTGGTTCAGGTTCATTACTTCTTAGAGTTTCAAGAGAAGCAAAGGTTAGAAATTTTTATGGACAAGAAAAAGTTTCTGCTACTTATAATTTAGCGAGAATGAATATGATACTTCATGGAATTTCATATAAAGATTTTGATATAAAAAATGATGATACATTAGAAAACCCACAACATAAAGATTTAAAATTTGAAGCAATAGTTGCAAATCCACCATATTCAGCAAAATGGTCAGCAGATGCTAAATTCTTAGATGATGATAGATTTTCATCTTATGGAAAACTAGCACCTAAGTCAAAAGCAGATTTTGCATTTATACAACATATGATACATCAGTTAGATGATAATGGAACTATGGCAGTTGTATTACCACATGGAGTGCTATTTAGAGGCGCGGCAGAAGGTGTTATAAGAAAATATCTTATAGAAAAAAGAAATTTATTAGATGCAATTATAGGGCTTCCTGCAAATATATTCTTTGGAACATCAATACCAACAGTAATATTAGTGTTTAAAAAGAATAGACAAAATAGTAATAATGTATTATTTATAGATGCTTCAAATGAATTTGAAAAAGGTAAAAATCAAAATGTATTAAGAGATAGTGATGTAGATAAGATAGTTGAAACATATAAAAATAGAGAAACTATTGATAAATACTCATATGTAGCAAATATAGAAGAAATAAAAGAAAATGATTATAACTTAAATATTCCAAGATATGTAGATACATTTGAAGAAGAAGAACCAGTTGATATAGTAGAAGTGCAAGGAAGGCTTAAAGAGAGAGAAGAAAAGATTAATAACTTATATGAAGAGTTAAATAAACAATTAAAAGAACTTGGATTATAGGAGGTGCAGAAGATGAATAAGAATGTGCCAAAATTAAGATTTAAAGAGTTTAGTGATGAATGGGAAACTAAAAAATTAGGAGATGTCATTAATTATAAAAAAGGATTTGCATTTAAATCTAAGGATTACATTGATAAAGGAATAAGGGTTGTTAAAATATCTGATACAACAGCTAATTCTATTTTAAAAGAAGGAAATACGTTTATTGAGGTTAATAAATATCAAAAGTTTAAAGATTGGATTTTAAAAACTGATGATATAATAGTTTCAACAGTTGGTTCTAGACCACCATTATATTCATCAATGGTTGGGAAAGTTGTAAAAATACCAGAGTTTTGTAATGGAGCACTTTTGAATCAAAATTTAGTAAAGTTGGTACCAAAAGAAATATTAAATGGCTTTTTATATGATTTATTAAAAAAAACAAGGTATACAAAATATATTGAAAATATTTGTAGAGGAAATGCCAATCAAGTTAGTATAACATTGGATGAACTATTTAAGTTTAAAATTAAAGTACCAAGTTTAGAAGAACAAGAAAAAATAGCATACTTCTTTACAATATTAGATAGTTTAATAGAAGAACAAGAAGGAAAAGTAAGAGATTTAAAAATTTATAAAAAAGGAATGATGCAGAAAATCTTTAAACAAGAAATAAGATTTAAAGATGAGGATGGATTAGATTATCCTGAGTGGGAAACTGTTAGTATTGAAGAAATTTCACGAATAAAAGTTGGATTCACGCCTAGTACTAAAGACGATAACGCCTGGAATGGAGATGTTGAATGGTTATCAATAGCTGGAATGACTAATAAGTATATTTACAATGGAAATAAAAAAATTTCTTGTGAATTATTAGGGAAAAGAGAGTTAGTACCAAAAGATACATTAATTATGAGTTTCAAATTAACGATTGGTAGATTGGCAATAGTTAAGAAAGAGCTTATGACTAATGAAGCTATTTGCCAATTTTATTGGAAGAATAATAATATATTAAATGAGTATATGTACGAATATCTTAGTACAGTAAATATTTCATCATTTGGTTGTAGGGCTACAAAGGGAATAACATTAAATACTGAAAGTCTAAATTCAATTGTTGTAAAACTTCCTTGTTTAGAAGAACAAACAAAAATAGCTAATTTCTTATCTAATATAGATAACCTAATAGAAGAGGAGCAAAAGAATCTTGATGATTTAAGAGAAATGAAAAAAGGATTATTACAACAAATGTTTGTATAGGTATAATTAATTTGCAAATCACTAAATAGAAAAAAATGTATAAATTTTCAATTGTTTTAAAAAATAAATAAAAAAAGTTGTAATTGATTAAAGACTATGTTATACTAATCTAGTAGCAGAGTGCTAACAAAAAAAGTTTCATTTAGGTAAATAGTTTCTCAAAGATTAGAGATTATTATATCAATTTAGAATCTTTAATTTTAGGAGGAATGTTTATGACAGATAAAACATTAAAGTGTAGAGATTGCGGAAGTGAATTCGTATTTTCAGTAGGAGAACAAGAATTCTACAAAGAAAAAGGATTTGACAACGAGCCAACAAGATGCATATCTTGCAGAAGAGCTAAGAAAGAACAAAATAGAAGATAATTTTAGATTGTTAAAGGTTGTAGTTTAAACTACAACCTTTTTTTATTTATAAAATAAATATTAAACATAGTTATTAGATTGGGTAAGAGAGGTATGTAGAAGTATAATAAAAATAATCTAATATTTTAAACTGATAAATATTAGTCATTTATATATTTAATTATGTAAGATTAATAATAATTTTTGAGATTAATAGTTCCCTTATTACAATTATATATAGTAATTTTAAATTTATATTGTTTAGAGTTTTTATATTATTAATTAGAATATACACTGCTAGAACAGGGTTGTTTTCCTGATAGTATAATTTTAAATATTTTATTATTAAGTTCAAGAATGTATTTTTTGTTATGTTATATTTTATAGTTAACTATTAGCAAGTTAAATATGAGGTTACTAAAGAATGAAAAAGTGATTTTTAGCATATAGGAAGTTAGTTTGTGGGGATATGTGTTAAATTAACAAAAAATTATTAAATTTAATAAAAAAATAAAAAAATAAATAATTTTTTAATTAGATATTATTTACCATAAGTAGTAAAATTTAAAAGTAACATATTACATAAGGGGGATAAAAATTACATACACCTGATAGAATTTCAGTGTTAAAAGAAAAAGGATTAGTATAGGAAAACAAACGGAGTTGCCACTTGAAAATAAACGGGTTGCTACTAAATTGGTAGTAGCCTATTTTTATGAAAAGGAGGAAGTTATGGGAAAGATATTAATTTTTCTTTATGGAGTATATACAGTACTTAATTATGAAGTTGTAGACATGAAAAGATTTAATAGTGAAGATATGACTTTATTTTTTATAACAGCAATTATAGGTAGTATAATTATGTTGATAGTTAACAGTGGATTTAAAGATTTCTTACATAAAATTTATGCTACAATCACTGGGGGTATAATAGTTGGAATACTAATTATGATTATTGGAAAAGGTGAGGTGCTTATAGCAAATTATTTACATGAAGCTATTGTTAATAAATCTTTAAATAGTGGATTTTGTGATTCTCTTATAAAATTTATAATTATTATACTGATGATTTTAGGAGTACCATTACTATATACTATGTTAACTACATTTGTACCAGAGTTAATGAAAACGCGTTCTAAAAAGTTTTTTGTAGATTGTAAACAAAGAAAAAGAACAGGAAGAAGAAATGAAATATTAAATCATTTACGTAGTAAAATTGGTAATGTAGAAGGTTATGATTTAACAGTTTGTAATAATTTTGATGAAGATAAAATTTATTTATATGATAATACATTAAAATTTGTAGAACATGAAGGTAAAAAAAGATGGTGTACAAATGAAGAAAGAGAAAAGTTAAGATTAGATGATATTGAGAAGATAAAAGAAATATCTAATAAACTTAAAAAAATAGATTTTAAGTTTATAAACAATGAAACTTGGGATATAAATCCAGAACATAATGCATTTGTAGAAAATATAGAAAATAAAAGTTATGAAATATATAATTTAATTAATAGAAGAAAATATATATGCGAAACTGACTATAATAATATTAAAAATGGTAGATTAGGTGAAGAAGCTGTAAATAGGGAACTTAATGAATATGAAAATATTTATAATTTACCTAATATTAGATTAGAGGAACCAGATATTAATGGTAATATGCAAAGTATAGAAAATGACAATATTATAATATCAAGAAATGGTGTTTTTATATTAGAAGTTAAAAACTTTGGACTTAAAGGAAATTATTCTATAGAAATTGAAAGAGATGGACGATGGATTAGAGAATACGATAAAGGTAAACGTGATGTAATGAAAAGTGCTACAGCTCAAAATAATAGACATATTGTTTACATAAATAAAATTATTAATAGAGTTTTAGGTAGAGGTATAGAAAATTACATAGATGCAGAGGGTATAGTGGTTATATCTAATGACAAAGTTTCAATTACAAATCATAGTGAAAATCAAAAGGTTGTTAGAAGCTCTGAAGTTTATTCTTACATAAAAAATAAAGAAGCTATGTTATCACTTGAAGAGATGAATAAGCTAAAAGATTATTTTATTGAGAATAATCTACAAGAACAAAGTTTTCCTATATATGATTATACAGATGAATTAATTAAAAATGTAGAAATATATAATGATGAAATGACTAAGATAGAAAAAATCTTAGATAATATGCTTGAAGCTAGTAGAAAGTTACGTGGAATTAAAAATTGTTAATCTAAAATAATTTTAAAAGATGTTACTACATATGATAATATCATAAATAACAATAGATAAAGATAGAGAAATATAGTTAATAAATTTAAAAATAAATGGTGATATAATTGAATATCTGAATAAGGAAGAAGGAGAGTCAAAGAAGAATTCTCCTTCTTTTTTTCTGTTTAGAAATATGAGTATAAGTATGCTTAATTTAGATATTGCTATATAATATTTGTATATTTAAATAAATATAATGAGATGAATTAATAGAAAGTATAAGAGGGTATTTAGTAAGTAGGAGGAATTAAAGATGTCATTAGCAAATAGTTTTGATGAATTTAAAAGAGAAATAGAGCTTATAATTAAGCAAAATCCATTAGAATGTGAATTATATTCCATTGTTGCATCAATTATTCGTGAAAGGGATAGTAGTAAAAATATTTCATTAAGAGATGTATCTAATATTAAGAGTTTTTACAATCATCAAAATCAAAAAGATAGGATGTATAGAATTAATAATGGTGAATTTGGTGCTTCTGATTTTTTGATAATGGATTCAAGTTACTATTATTCAGGTAGTTGTGAAAATAAGATTTTGGGTTCAATTGAAGTCAAGGCTATATATTTAGAGTTAGATTCAGAAATAAATAATAAGAAAGAGCAGTTTTATGGCGAATTACAAGCATTTAAGAAATTAATTTACACAAATGGGTTGGTATGGCGTTTATATGAATATAATTCAAATTTAAGAAAAGAAAAATTGTTATGGGAAATAAAACTTGGTGAATATAGTTTATACAATAAATGCAGTAATCAAATATCATGTAATGATAAAATAAATTGGGAAAACGTTAAGGAATGGTATAAGTTATTAACAAATTTAGAGGAAATTCATTGGAAGGAAACTATATGTAAGGTAAACAATATTGATATAGAATTAATATGGAAGAGAATTATTGAAAATGAAGGTAAAGACTTTAAGCAAAAAGGTGGTAAGATATTTACATATAATTTAATAGGGGAAAATACTATTAAATTAAATACAACTAATAGAATTATATCTAAATCACAATTTGAAAAAGCTTTAAATTTTGTTCCTTTAGATAAACTTGAACCTATTCAAAACTTACAAGCTCCTTCATACATATATGGAATATTAATGGATGACAGAATTAGAAAAGAAAATTGGTAGAAACCTTATTTAAAGATGATACGGCAAAAGATTTCAAACTGGAAAGAATTATCCTGATATAAATAGTTTGGTACTATCAAGTACTCTATTTGGTGTTTCTCTTGATACTCTAGTTAAAGGAGATTTAGAGGAAATGAAAGAAGAAATTAAGGCATAGGATATCAAAGGGTTTAACCATAAGGTATAAAAGAGAATTAATTTAGAGAGGAATGAATATATGAGAGAATATGAGAGTAAAGAGGATTTAATTTTAGAAATTTCAAATAAAGCTAAATTATTTATAAAAGAGTTTGATGATATTAAGGAAAATGATAAAAATAAGTTAATTGATGAAGTTGATAGAACTCCAAGTCAAATGATTGCATATCAATTAGGATGGATGAACTTGCTTCTTAATTGGGAAAAGGAAGAACAAGAAGGAAAAACAGTTATAACACCAACACCAGAATACAAATGGAATAAGCTTGGTGGCTTATATAATAGTTTTTATAAACAATATGAAAATTATACTTTAAAAGAGCTTGAGAGTATGTTTATAAATTTAGAGAATCAAATTATTGAACTTATTAATAGTTACACAGATGAAGAGTTATTTGTTCAAGGGAAAAGAAACTGGGCATCACAGACCCCTTCTAATTGGCCAATATGGAAATGGATTCACATTAATACTGTTGCACCATTTAAATCTTTTAGAACAAAGATAAGAAAATGGAAGAAAGTAATGTATAGTTAAATTTTGAATATATAAAATTATTTTGTTATAAAATCTATTGAGAAAATTTAAAAAGTCAAAAATAAAATAAGAACAAGATTTTTATATTAATTTATCTAATATGATATTACAGCGTGAGCAGAAGAAAGTTATATAGAAAGAGTGCATTTAATTTTTTAAATGCACTCTTTTAATTTAATAATATAGAGGAAATATTATTAATATATAGAATTATATAAGTATAAGGGTATATAAAAGAGAATTTAAAATGAAAAATTACAAAGGAAGGTGAAATTTATGAAGAAAAAAATACTATTACCTCTTGATGGAAGCGATAGAGACTTAATGGAAGTAAACTTCATAAAAGAAAATTTCAATCCAGAAAAAACAGAGGTTATATTATTAAATGTTGGAGAAGTAGTTTATGTTGAAGGGGCTGTTGTAGCAAAATTAATAATGTCAGAACAAGAAAATAGCTCCAAAATATTAGAAAGAGCTGCAGAAAATTTAAAAGGTTTTCAATGCATAAAGAAATTCCAATTTGGTTATGCAGATAATATTATACTGGATTGTGCTGATGAATTTAATGTGGACATGATAGTAATGGCCAAAAATACTAAAAAGAAATTTGTTCAACTTGTTGGTTCAGTAACTTCTAAAGTAATAAAAAGAGCAAAATGTTCAGTATTAATGTTACCTCAAGTTTAGGTAAATTAATTTAAAATCAAAATAACTTACAATAAAAGCAATGAGGTAGTTAAATTTTTTGACTATCTCATTACTTTATTAAATAGTATATTTTGTAAAATATACTATTTAATAATTTAAAATATTTAAGCTTTTAATTTTTATGTGTAATTATTAAATTTTATATTATTATTAAGATACAATTTTAATAAGTTTTCTGTTTCTTAAATTAAAATAAGTTTTTATAAATAATATTATTTAAATTTAAACAGGACACTATATGACCAATTTAAGTATTATTATAATAATAAAATAACGAAACAAAATTATGACATAGTTATTTTTGAGGAGAAAAATATGAGATTATTGGAAATACTATTTTATTTATTAAGAATTAATTGTAAAACTACAATTAAAGAATTAGCAAAAAAGTTTAATGTATCAGAAAAGACAATACGTAGAGATTTAGATAAACTATCAGTTTTAGGCATTCCTATAATTTCATATAGAGGGAAAAATGGTGGGATAGAAATAGACAAAAACTACATAATAGCTAAATATATATTAACAAAAGCTGACTTTGAAGATTTAATTTTATCATTATACATATCAGAAAATATAATGAGTGATTTAAAAAGAGCAAATCTTATTGATAAATTTAAACTTGTTAATTCAAAAAGATGTGAAGAAATATTATCTGATTTAGAAGAAAAATTCATAATAGATTTAAAGAGTGAGAAAGATAATAATAAAAACAATATAAACGAAGTAATTAATAAATGTTTAAATGAAAAGTCTTTTGTAAAAATACAATTAGAAGAAAAATTTATAGAGGTATTGCCTATTTCTTATATTTTAAAAAATGATGGATTGTATTTATATTGCTATGATGGGGAGTATAAGTTAATTCCAACAAAGAATTTACATAATCCTTGTCAATGCAATAAGTATTATGATGGAAAAATAATTAAATACAAAGATAATAAAAAGTTTTTAATTAATATTTAATTATAAAAAATAAAAATTATGAGGTGAGAATATGTGTACAGGATTAAGTATTAAATCAAATGAAGGTCATAATTTTTTTGGGAGAAATATGGATTTAGCATACAATTTCAATCAATCTGTTTTAGTTATTCCAAGAAATTATATAAATAAAAGTATAGTTACAGGTGAAAATTTCTCATGTAAATATGCAATTATTGGTATGGGTACTATTATTGATAACCATCTTGCTATGGCTGATGGTATGAATGAAAAAGGATTAGGCTGTGCAGGTTTAAATTTTGATGGTTATGCTTGCTTTGCAGAAAAGCCAGTAGAAGGAAAAGATAATATTACACCATATGACTTTATATACTGGGTATTAGCTAATCACGAAACAGTAGACGAAGTTAAAGAAGCTATTAAGGGTATAGAGTTAGTAAGTATTCCTATAAATGAAAAGACACCAGTATCAATGCTTCATTTTATGATTTGTGATAAAAGCGGAAAAGCAATAGTAGTTGAAAGAACTAAAGAAGGAATTGCTGTTTATGATAATCCAGTAGGGGTTATGACTAACAATCCAAAATTTGATTGGCATTTAACAAATTTAAATGAATATTTATATATTAATCCAAATCATCCAAAAGAAACTATGTGGAGTGATGAAAAATTAGGAGCATTAGGTATTGGAGCTGGAACATTAGGAATGCCAGGAGATTTTTCTTCAGTATCAAGATTCGTAAGGATTGCATACATTAGAGCTCATATGCCAGAATTAAAAGATGATGAGGCAGCTATAACTCAATTCTTTAATATGCTTGATTATGTAAAAATGGTTAAAGGTGGAGTTATAACACAAGATGGTTTAGAAGATTTAACTACATATACAGCTTGTATGGATCAACAAAAAGGAATTTATTATTATAGAAATTATTATAATAATAGAATAAATGCTGTTGATATGCACAAAGAAAATTTAGATGGAAATGAAATTAAAAAGTTCCCATATGCAATGAAACAAGATTTTAATTACCAAAATTAATAAGAAAATATAATAATTAAAATTTATATAAAATAAAAAGATAGAAGTAATTTTACTTCTATCTTTTTTATGTTAAAAATTATAAATTATGCTATTTCACTTACTGAATTAATACATTCCTTGCTTTTTTGAGGGACAAATTCCTTTTCCCACTTAGAAATAACAACAACAGCTAATGAGTTACCAAGAACATTAACAACAGTTCTTGCCATATCAACAATACGGTCAATACCAGCAATAAATGCAACTCCTGCTACTGGAATTCCTAAAGAACCAACAGTTGCTAAAAGAACTACGAAAGATGCACCAGGAACCCCTGCCATACCTTTTGAAGTAAGCATTAATACAAGCACTAAATTAATTTGCGCAGAAAGTGGAAGATGAATTCCATATATTTGAGCAATAAAAAGTGCTGCAATAGATTGATACAAAGTAGATCCATCTAAGTTAAATGAATATCCTGTTGGAATAACGAAAGAAGTAATTGCCTTAGGACAACCGAATGCTTCCATTTTCTCCATAAGTCTTGGTAAAACTGCCTCAGAACTTGCAGTAGTATAAGCTAAAATAAGTTCATCTTTTAAAACCTTCATAAGAGTTATAATGCTTGTTCCAGCTATTTTTGCAACAATACCAAGTACAATAAATATAAAGAATATCATAGCACCATAAACAGTAACAATTAATTTTCCTAAAGGAATTAATGAAGTTAAACCAAACTTAGAAACAGTTACACCAATTAATCCAAAAACACCAAGTGGTGCAAGCTTCATAATTTTATCAGTTACCCAAAACATTGCATCAGCAATACCTTGACATAATGCAAGTACAGGTTTTCCTTTTTCTCCAATTGCAGCTACACCTAAACCAAACATAACTGAGAAGAAAATAATAGGAAGTAAATCACCTTTTGCAAGAGATTCAAAAATATTAGTTGGAACAATGTTTATAAAAGTATCAATAAATCCATGATTTGATGCAGCTTCTGCTGTATTCATATATTTATCAATATTAGTAGTTGCAAGACTACTTATGTTTACTCCGTTTCCAGGGTGAAATAAATTAGCTACAATTAAACCAATTATAATAGCAAAAGTAGTTATTATTTCAAAATAAAGAATTGTTTTTCCACCAATTTTTCCAAGTCTTTTAATATCTCCAACGCCAGCAACCCCAACAACAAGTGATGAGAAGACGATAGGTACAACAATCATTTTAATTAATCTTATAAAAATATCTCCAAATGGATGAAGATATGAAGTAACAACTGGGTTACCATAAAAGATAGCTCCTACAATAATACCTAGTGCTAGTCCAAGTATAATTTGAAATGCTAGTCCGAATTTTTTCATTTGTTTAATAGCCCCTTTCAATAGTTTATAATTCAAAAATTACTATTACGAATTTTATTAAATTAAATATTTGCAAGAATTGAATATATAAAATTGCAATTTGCAGATTATAGTATAACATAAAAAAAAGAATTTATCCTTATATTTTTGAAATTTTTTAATATAATATTTGTATTTTGCAAAATAGATTGAAAAAATTTCTAATTTAAAATGAATAATTATGAAGCTAAATCTTGCAAAAATTTTAAAAAATGAAAGTTTTGCGTTAAAAAATGAAAAAAACAAGTGATTTTTAAATCAAAATTGTTATTTTTTATGAAAAAATATAATAAAAATTACGAACAATATAGTAAAAAATATTAATTTTATAAGATATTTGTTTGTAAATTTGATTTTTTAAAATATGAAATTTTTTTATGGTATTTGATACAAAATAAATTAAAAAATCCAAATAAATGAATAAATAAAAGCTACTAAGAAATTTTTCTTAGTAGCTTTTTTATTTAAATTAAATCATCTAATCCATTAACTTTAGCTTGTTCATCATCATTAATAGGAATAACAATACACTTTTGTCCATTAATTACTTCAGATTTTATTTGAGATACCTTTTCAGGTTTAACTTGAAGTACAACATCATAATCAGACATATCCAAATTATTTTCTAAGTTTTCATCATTAGAATTATTAGTATCATTACTTTCTAAAGTATCTTCTGAATTTAAAGTATTTTCATCTCTGTTTTCAGAAGCTTCTTCTAATGCTATTTCTTCATTAGCTTCAATATTTTCTTCTAAATCCATAGCTTCATTAGTGTCTGAGCCTTCTAAAGCTTTATTAGAATTATCTTCTGAAATATTATCATTATTTAAAGAAGCTTCTTTAGTAACTTCTTCAAGCTTAGTTTTAAGAACTTTAACTTGTTTCTTTAAGTGTTCTTCTTTTTTTCTTTGCTCATTTTCTTTAAGAATCTTTGAATCAATTAAGTTTTCAGCTAAAGGAACATCATCACCAAAGCTTTCAACAAAGGATTTTTCAATTTTAGAAGTAAGTTCTTCAGGGACTCCACTTTCAATTAGAAGGTTTTGAATATCTTTATCCTTTAAAGAAATAGGCTCTTTGTCTGTATCATCATACATTTCATTATATTCTTCAATCATGTTATTTAAATTTTCTTGCACATCCATAAAAACTTTATCAGCTAAAGCTTCATCAGGGAAGGAATCTTTAATAATTGATTTAAAAGCTTCTTTTTGAATAGTTGCAGTTTGTTTTGAATCACAACCTAAAGTATTTTCCATAAGTTCTGGGTGTGTATCTTTTGCATTTTTTGTGTAATACATAATGGAATTAACGTCAGATGAACGGTCAATAAATGCAGGGAATACAAAACCATTAGCAGGTGGCTTAACTACCCAGTCCCTAATACGTGTCTTTATAGTGTTATCTTCTTCAAAATATCTAAGTCCAGGCTCTGAAAGCTCAACAGGGCATATTGCACATAAAATATATTCATATACTTCTTCAGATTCATCTAACTTTTGATTGTCTTTAGTTTTTGTAAGAACATCATAAGAGTCATTAAAAACAAGTATTAAAAAATTACCTGTATAATCATAATTTTCTATAATAGATTTGTAAAAATCATCAAGTAAAGTATCATCATTTAGTTGACTATTTTTAAGCTGCATAAGTGAAATTTGTTTTTCGTTTATAAGATCTTCGTTAAGAGGAAAGTTAAGTTCTAAAATGTTGTTGCCTATTGTTCCAGATAAAACTTTCTTTGCAATTTCTAAGTATTTGAAGTATTCATCTTCATCTAAGTTTAGGAAAGTTTCTCTAAATTTTAAAAGTATGTTTTTTTCTCCATTAACATAGCAACCACACATTTTACTGAAGGTGCAGTAATCTTTTTTGAAACGCTTTTTTAACTCAAGTATATCTTTTTTTCTCATATATAAACTCCTCAATTTGGTATTTTTCATTTTATTATTTAAGTATAGTATTTTTTTAGGGGGAATTAAAGAATTTATTAATTATAAATATATTTTTATAATTTAATCAAAAAGGTGTGCATTTTTATGTAAACTATTTTGAATTTATTCTTATTAAACTATAATCATAATGTATAATTTAATAAGAGAAATAAAATTAATAAAATAAAAAACAAATTATAATCCCAAAAAAGAAAGGCTGAAAAAATATGATAAAACCAATAGTAAAAGATATATTATTTTTAGGTCAAAAATCAGAAATAGCAACTAAAGATGATATATCAGTTATTAATGATTTAGAAGATACATTAAGAGTAAACCTAGACCGTTGCGTTGGAATGGCTGCAAACATGATAGGAATAAAAAAACGTATATTAGTATTTACTGTAGGAAATCTTATAATTCCTATGATAAATCCAAAGATATTAAAAAAAGAAAACAGTTATGAAACAGAAGAAAGCTGTTTATCCTTAACAGGTTTTAGAAAAACAACAAGATATGAAAAAATAGAAGTAGAATACTTTGATAGAAATTTCAAAAAGCAAAAGGGTGTATTTACTGGATTTACTGCACAAATTATTCAACATGAAATAGACCATTTTGAAGGAATAATAATATAAATCCAAGGAAGTGTGATTTATGATGAGGTTTGTATTGGCACCAGATTCATTTAAAGAAAGCATGACTGCAAAAGAAGTTTGCATAGCTATGGAAAAGGGAATAAAAAAAGTATTCAAAGATGCAACATGTATTCATGTTCCTATGGCTGATGGTGGTGAAGGGACATTACAATCATTAATTGATGCAACAAATGGAACAATATACGAAAAAGAAGTAATAGGTCCCTTAGGTAACAAAGTAAAAGGAAAGTTTGGAATACTTGGTACAGAAAATGTTGCTATAATAGAAATGGCACAAGCAAGTGGTATACAGTTAGTTCCAATTAACAAAAGAAATCCTCTTATAACAACAACCTATGGAACTGGAGAATTAATAAAAGAAGCATTAAATAAAGGTGTTAAAAAAATAATAATAGGACTTGGAGGCAGTGCTACAAATGATGGTGGAGCAGGTATGTTACAAGCCCTTGGTGTTAAGTTTTTAAATGATGAAGGTAATGAGATACCATTTGGTGGAGAAAGCCTTAAAGATTTAAAAAATATAGATATAAGTGAAATGGATAAGAGAATATTTAATGTAAATATAGAAGTAGCTTGTGATGTAAAAAATCCTTTAATAGGTGAAAATGGTGCTACAAAAGTATTTGCAAAACAAAAGGGAGCATCAGAAAAGGATATTGATATTTTAGAAAATTCCCTTAAAAATTATTCAGAAGTTGTTTTAAAAGCCTTAGGAAAAAATATAAATGTAGAAGGTGCAGGGGCAGCAGGTGGTCTTGGAGCTGCACTTTTAGGCTTTTGTAATGCTAAGTTACTTAAAGGGATAGATATAGTAATAAAATATTCTCTATTAAAGGAAAAAATAAAATATGCAGATTATGTATTTACTGGAGAAGGAAGTATAGACTTTCAAACGAAATTTGGAAAAACTCCAATAGGGGTAGCAAGTCTTGCAAAATCCTTTAATATACCAGTTATAGCCTTAGCTGGTAGAGTTGGAGAAGGAACATCAGAATTGTATAATCTTGGTATAACATCAATATTTGGAATACTTAAAGAAGCAACAACTTTAGAAGAAGCTCTAAAGAAAGGACCAGAAAATATAGAAAGAACAACAGAAAATATTTGTAGGTTATTAAAGGAAATAAAATTGATTTAGAATTTTCACTATGATAAAATTAAAATATAAATTTTACTCATAAATTAAAATAGAATTATATATTTAAGTTTTCTAGGGTTCCATAATTTAAAAAATTAGCAGGTCCGAGAGAAAACGCACATTTTTGTGTACACGGAAGGATAAAAGCCTGGGAGATATTTTTGTGATATTTCTAAGGCTTTTTTTATTTATAATTAAGGATTTTATTTAGATTTGGGAGGTTATACAAATGAAAAAATTTATTATTGAAAATGACTTTTGGGAGCTGTTTCCTAATGCAAAAATTGGAGTTATTGCTTGTAAAGGCATAGATAATTCTATAAAAGATGAAGATAAATATAAGGATATGCTTTTAAGTGCTGAAAAAGAAGCATTAACACATTTAAACAATTCAGAATTTAGCAAAAATCAAGTTATAAGGGTTTGGAGAGATGCTTTCCAAAAATTTAAGAAAAAGAAAGGTGCAAGAGCATCAATTGAAGCTTTATTAAAGAGAGTTAATAATGGGAATCATATAGGAACAATTAATCCTTTAGTTGATATTTATAATTCTATTTCTTTAAAATATGCTATGCCATGTGGTGGTGAAGACATAGATAAATTTGTTGGAAATATAAGATTAACTAAAGCAGTTGGAGATGAGCCTTTTATAACATTAGGAAGTGATGAAAGTACACCACCATGTGAAGGTGAAGTTGTATATAAAGATGATGCAGGTGCAATTTGTAGATGCTTTAACTGGCGTGAATCAGTAAGAACAATGCTTACTGAAGATACAAAAAATGCTTTTTTATGTATAGAATTAATTGATGAGGAAAGAACAGAGGAGTTTGAAAAGGCATTAAAAGAATTAGCTGAAATAGTTAATGAAGAATTAGGTGGAGATTTTAAAATTTCAATTCTTGATATTAATAATAAAGAAGTAGAAATTAATTAATAATTTAAAAGTGAATAAAAACGTATTTAAATACAAAGATTAGCAAACTTAAGGGGGATAACATAGTGGATAAATTTACTTACAAAGATATTTATATTGAGGATGGAAAAAGGGTACTTGAAATGAACGTACTTCCAGAGAAGTATTGTAATTTTGATTGCATATTTTGTCCAATTGGAAGATCAATAAATAAAATAGATACACAAACTTCTTTTGATAAAATGGATAATGCATTAATTGAATTTGAAAAAACTATTGAAGATACAAAACCAGATTTAATTTTTATTAATTCAAAGGGAGAAGCTTTAGTAAATGACAAAATAAGTGATATTATCGATTTAATTAAAAGAAAAGGAATACCTGTAAGATTACTTTCTAATGGATATATATTAGGTAGAGATGAATATATAAAAATTGCTAATAAATGTGATGAAATAATTGGGGAAATAAAAGCAATAAAAGAAGAAGATTTTCAAAAAGTACAAAGACCTATTGAAGGTTATACACTAGAAGAATACATTGAAAGCATGGTAAAGTTTGATAAACAATATGAAGGAAAATTTATATTTGAAATTACTATAATTAAGGGATATAACGATGATGATGAATCAGTTAAAAAGTTGAAGAACATTATTGAAAAAATAAATCCTGATAAAATAATTATTGAAAGAATGAATGATGAAGTTTTCAAAGAAAAGCTTGGAATAAGTGATGAAAGATATGCTGAAATCTCAAATGAGTTATTAGGATAAAATTTTTTTGATTTTCATTACAATTTAAGAAAAAGTTTATTGATAATATAATATTAATCAATTTAGGTTTAATTATAATTTAGCATATGAAAGGGTATAGAGTATGAAAAAAATAATTTTAGATTTAGATACTGGAATTGATGATGCAATGGCATTATCAATTGCATTAGGAAGCAAAGAATTTGAACTGCTAGGGGTAGTAGGAACTTACGGTAATGTTTATACAGAACAAGGAGTTAAAAATGTAGCAAGCATTTTAACTATGACAGGAAATGAAAATATTCCTGTATATGCAGGTGAAAATCATGCATTAAACAAAACTTCTTTTAAGCGTGAAGAAATTTCAGCAAAAATTCATGGGCAAAATGGTTTTGGAGAAGTTGTTTTAAAAGAATCACAAAAAGATATATATAATAATGGTGCACAGTATATTGTAGATATGATAAATAAATACGGAAAAGATTTAACAATTGTAGCGACAGGCCCTATGACTAATTTAGGAAAAGCTCTACAAATAGATAAAACAATTGCAGAAAAAGTTGGACAAATTGTTATTATGGGTGGAGCGTTAACTGTTCCTGGAAATGTTAGTCCATTTGCAGAAGCTAATATTTCTCAAGATCCATATGCAGCAAAATTATTATTTGATAGTGGAGCTAATGTTATAATGGTTGGACTTGATGTTACAACTCGTTCAGTACTTAAACTTACTGATACAGATAAATGGAGAAAAACTAATACTGAAACAGGAAGAAAATTAGCTGATGCTGTTGATTATTATATTCATATTCATGATGAAATAGCACCAGGAGTAAATGGTTCTTATTTACATGACCCTTCAGCAGTAATTGCAGCAGTTCATCCAGAATGGTTTGAAATGTTACCACTTTATTTAAATGTTGAACAAGAAGGGCCTTCAGTTGGAAGAACAATAGCTTATGCAGAAAAAATAAGAGAATCTAATCCAAATGTGAGGGTTTGTATTAATGTAAATTCACCAAAGGTAGTAGAGTATTTAAATGAATCAATATTAAATTTATCTACAAAAAAAACTAAGGATATATTTTAAAAATATATCCTTAGTTTTTTATAGCTATTTTAAAGAGTGATTGTTATATAAACAAAATAGTTTTTACTAAAATTTTGTTTATTGTTGGTATTATAATTAACTTTATATTTATTTTAATAAAGTTAAATTCTTATTTTGGTCATATATTTTTTGTAAAGTATCTTTTTATATAAACATTGAAAATTGAATCTTACCCTTAATTAGTCTTATAACTTATATTTATTTTAAAAAAATTAAAATTGAATTATTTTTCTTTTTAATAGTTAACTTGACTTTATAATAAACCTTTATTTATAAATTTTTATATTAATAAAATTATTTAAACTCCCTTAAATATGAATTATAAATATTTGTATTAATAAAATTATTTCCCCTATAATAGTATTTATAAATCTTTATTTTTAATAAACTTAATTTATGTTAATTCCCCTTATAACATCTAATTTTTTATATAGTTATTTTAATAAAGTAACGTTTGTATCAATTACTTCAGGTTGTCTCTTAAATAAGAATTCACCTTTTCTAACAGAGCAGTTAACACCAACTCTTTCAAGTATTGCATCAAATTCGTTTTTAGCATTTAAAACTATAAAGTTAGCATCTTTACCTACTTCTATACCATATTTATCTCCAATGTGAAGAGTTTTAGCACCATTTGTTGTAATTAAATCTAATGCATTATTAATTTCATCAAAAGACATCATATGGCATATATGAATTCCAGCATCTAATATATTCATTAAGTTACCATTTCCTAATGGATACCATGGGTCTGAAATTGAGTCTTGAGCAAAACAAACATTAATTCCAGCATCATTTAATTCTTTAACTCTTGTAAGACCTCTTCTCTTTGGATAAGTGTCATATCTTCCTTGTAAATGAATATTTTCTGTTGGACATGATATAAAATTCATTTTTGATAATTTTAAAAGTTTAAATAATTTAAATGCATAAGCATTATTATAAGAACCCATAGCACAAGCATGACTTGCTGTTGTAAGTTCTCCGATTCCATTCATGTAAGCTTCAGCAGCTAAAAGTTCAACAAATCTTGATTGGTCATCATCAGTTTCATCACAGTGAACATCAATTAATTTATTATATTTCATTGCAAGTTCAACAGTTTTCTTAACTGATTTTTCACCCATTTCTCTTGTAAATTCAAAATGAGGAATAGCACCAACTACATCAGCACCCATTTTTAATGCTTCTTCCACTAATTTATCCCCACCTTTGTAAGAATACATACCTTCTTGTGGAAAAGCTATAATTTGAATGTCAATAATATCTTTATATTCATCTTTTAATTCCATAATAGCCTTTAAGCCTGTAAAGTTTGGATCAGTTACATCAACGTGAGTTCTCATATATTGAGTTCCATATAAAATTTCTTTTCTTAAAGCAATTTTTGCACGTTCTTTAATTTCATCTATTGTCATATTTCCTTTTGTTTCAGACCATCTTTGAATTCCTTCAAAAAGAGTTCCTGTTCCATTATTTGCACCAGGCATACGAGCTGTATAAACATAATCTAAATGAATATGTGGATCAACATAAGGTGGTATAACAAGGTCACCTTTTAAATCATAACTTTCTACATCTTTATATTTTTCAGAAAGATTTGGACCTATTTCCTTATAGACACCGTTTTCAACAAGTAAATCAACTAATTCATTTTTACCTTTTAATTTAGCATTTTTAAATAAAATAACTTTCATTTAAATAATCTCCCTTCAGTTTCTCTTGCAATTACTAAAAATAAAAGTAAATTATTAAGTTAAATAAATTAAGTATTAATCATTAAATTATTAAAACAACTAAATAGAGTAGTAATTTGATATTTAATAATTTAAAAAATATAAATTTCAATATGCTATTAATAACTCAATAAATATAGATTTAAATATGTTATTTATTATTTTTAGTAAAGGTCTTGTCGATAATGGAAGTTTAACATGAAAAAATTAGCTAGTCATTGTACTAAATGTACAATAATATTTAGGTATTACTGTGCACATAAAGAACATATTTTCATAGAGATATTTGTATTTTTAGTACATTGTTACAAAAATATCATTATTGTATACTGTGAACATGATAAAATTTACATAAAAATTTTAAATAAGCTGTTTCTTTTATAATTTTTGTTTTTAGCTGGTTTCTTAGCAACATTCAATTTGATTATTTATTTAACTCTTTATAAACATTAAAAACATTAAATTCCTACTTATTTATTTAAAATGTTTTTAGGAAGCTAGCTAAAAATCAACATTAATTAAAATAAGCTTAAAATATCTATACGAGAAAAGGGGACTTTATTATGTACGAAAACGTAAAAATGGAAAACATGACTTGGCAAGAATTCGCAAAGAAAAAAGATGATGTAATTATATTACCAATAGGTTCAACAGAACAACATGGACCTCATCTTCCAACTTGCGTAGATACAGTATTAGCCAATGGATTTGCTTACAGAATTGCTGAAAAAATAAATGGGGTAGTTGCTCCAGCACTTTCATATGGATATAAATCAAAACCATTAAGTGGTGGTGGTCCATTATTCCCAGGAACAATAGATTTAAATGGAGCTACATTACAAGCATTAGTAATGGATATAATTGATGAATTTGTCCGTGATGGATTTAAGAAAATATTTATATTAAGTGCTCACTTTGAAAATGAAGCATTTATTGTAGAAGCTATGG
Source organism: Clostridium sp. TJA020 (assembly GCF_058310295.1). NCBI lineage: Bacteria > Bacillati > Bacillota > Clostridia > Eubacteriales > Clostridiaceae > Clostridium > Clostridium sp. TJA020. The sequence goes on along the minus strand of NZ_JBZEFC010000002.1, from coordinate 76,438 downwards.
ATTTATGTTCAGCAAAATATGGAGATAAAGTTCAAATACTTCTTACTAACTGGTGGAATCCAATGTCACCTGACGTAATTGATAAAGTTTTTGATGAAGTACCATTCCCAGGTTGGGCTCTAGAACATGCAGCTGTTACAGAAACATCATTAATGATGTATTTTGCACCAGAGCTTGTAAGAGAAGATAAAATTATGGATACAGAAAATGCAAGCCCAGCAACTTATTATAAATATCCAATAGAAAAGGGAATAGTTCCTGAAACTGGAATACTTGCATCAGCTAAATCATCATCAGCTGAAAGAGGAAAAATAATTGTTGATGATGTTATCCCAAATATTATTAAAATTATTGAAGAAGCTTTCAATTAATGTTTAAATAGTACTTGAAAAAAATTAATAAAAAGTAGGTATTATTATGAAAACAAAAGGAATTATTTTAACAATGCTATCTTCAATTACCTTTGGGTTTGCCTTTACATTAGGCCCTATGACCTATGGTCTTGAAGGAAGCAACCCTGTAACACTAACATTTTTAAGGAACTTTTTAAGTTTACCATTTTTATTAGTAATTATTTTACTTTTAAAAATAAATTTAAAGGTAACAAAAAAACAACTTAAAGATTTAATGATACTAGGTTTTGTTGGAAACGCAATAACAACATTAATGTTAAATATGGCTTTTGCTTATGTAGATGTAGGAATAGTTACACCAATACACTTTACTTATCCGATATTCGTAACACTTGGTTGTGTAATATTCTTCCACGAAAAATTAAGTAAACAAAAAGTTTTAGCATTAATTATTGCAATGTCTGGTATAGGATGTTTCTTTATTACAGCATTAACATCAGCTTCTCTTGGAGCTAGTACATTAATAGGATTAATTTTAGCTGTAGCATCTGGTATGTTTTATGCATTCTATATTATATTTATGGACAAAAGTGGTTTAAAAAGTGAACCACCATTTAAAATAACATTTTATGTAGCAATTTCATCATCAATAGGTATGTTTATATACGGAACGATTACAAATCAACTTGTTTTTTCAACATTAACACCTAAAGCTTGGGGACTATCTGCAATATTTGCATTCTTATGCACAGTTGTTGCATTATCATTATTACAAGTTGGTATTAAACATATTGGAGCGAGTGAAGCTGCTGTTATAAGTACATTTGAACCTATAACAAGTGTTATTTTTGGAGCAATACTTTTAGGAGAAAAAATAACGTTAATGAAAATTATTGCATGTACATTAATATTTGCAGGAGTATTAATACTATCTTTTGCAAAAGAAAAAGTACAACAAACTAAAAAAGTAAAAGAACCAGTTGCAAATTAATATAAAATAAAAAGTTAAATTCAGTTTACTACTCTTACTATTTTTATATATTATAAATAAAAATAATGAAATTTATAAGCCAATAAAAACTTTTGTACATTCTTATTTTAAATAGTTATAATTTTAAATAATAAAATTGACAAAATAAATAATGGACTATATCAAAGTTAAATTATAATTTTGATATAGTCCATTTAATTTAAAAAATCAAGCTAACTTAAACTTTATATTATTAAATTAATCTTATATTATAATTAGTTTTAACTTTTTACTATAAGTTAAGCTTAAAGTTAAGTTTAATTTATGAATAAATACATTTAATTTAGAGTTAGTTAAAGTGATAATTTATTTTGTAAATTAAGAAATTCATAAATCAATATACTATTAAAAAGCTCTAAATCAGTCATAGCATCATCTAAGTCTCTTTGCAAAAGATTTTTTATTGTTGATAATCTATAAAGTAAAGTATTTCTATGAATAAAAAGCTCTTGAGAAGTTTTAACTAAATGTCTATTATTTTTAAAATAACATTTTAAAGTGCCAACTAAGTCCATTCCATGATTTTTATCGTAATCTAATATAGGGCCTAGATTTTCATAACAATATTGCTCAATATCTTTAGTTTCAGCAAGTTCAATAAATAATCTTACAATGCCTAATTCATTATATTTAATAATATTTGACTCATTATTATAAATACCTATCATAGAAAGAGCTTTACAAGCTTCCTTATAACTAATTTTAATATCAGAATTACTTTCCCTTATACGACTAAAACTTAAATTCATTTCTACATTTTCAGAGTATCTAGAACTTGCGACCTTAAACATATCTTCAATATATTCTAAAGATTTTTTTGCATCTTCACAATTGTTAGCGAATACTAAACTCATTAAGTGATTGGCATATTCCATATGTAATAAAGTATAATTTTTTTCATTTAAACCTTCATCTAAAGAATTCATTATATGTTTAGTAACATTTTCAGAAGCGTGATGAGTATTTGATAATTTTTTAATTTTAAATATACAAATATAATGATAAGGTCTTAAATTTATATTATAAAATTCAGCCAAACCATTAATATTTTCATGCAACTGATCTTGTGAAAAAAGAAGAGATTCAAGAAAATGCTTTCCATTCTTTTTTTCTTCTCTTTTTTGTTCAATCTTTAGAAAAATTTCTTGTATAATATCAATTAATTTAATACCCCATGGCATTATAAATAAGGGAAGATTAGCTTCATTAGCTCTATCTATCATTTCTTTTGATATTTTACTTATATCTTTTTCATCAATTAAAATAACAATACCAGAAAGCTTTTTGAAAATACATTCTTCAATAAGTAATAAAAGGTTTTCATCATTTTCATTATAAATAACAAAAAGTAGTTCCCCTCCATAAAGCCATTCTGAAATAGATTCGGTTGTACGTACATAAGGCAAAGAAATTTGATTTTTTAATCCATTTTGTCCAGCTAGTAGCTTTGCCTTTGAAAAATATTTAAGCTGGAATAAATCCTTGCAGCAAAAACTCATAAAGTCACTCCTTTTTATCCCATTTCATTCCACTTTATTTATTTTACCATTTTTTTATAAACATGTTAATTGTTATTTAATGTATGTAGTGTTTAGTGTTAAATCACATAAATGTTTTAGAATAAGCTAAAACCGTAAATTGCAATAGATAAAAAACAAAAAAATAAGAAAAAGTTAATAGTTGATAAAAATATATAATAAAAGTAAACATAGATATAAAAATATTAATTGAAGGACTAGAGGTTTTGTAAATAAATAAAATACTAACTAAAAATAAGAAGATTATTTTATATATTAATTTAATATTTCTACAAACAATTGATAATACAAATGTTATTAAAGTAGATAGTATCGTTGATATCAAAAAAGTGTAGTAATCTTCTAAAAAGAAAGCCTTATTTAATGAATCTTTTAATAAATGATTGTTTTTAAATATAAATATTATTATTAAAGAAAAAATGAAAAATTTTAATATGGTAAAGCGATATTTTTTAAAATTTGGAATTTTAATCATCTCCTTTAGTTTATTATATAAAATTTTTATATGGGTTTTGAAGGACGAACTGAGGATTTATCAAATTAATAAATTTGAGTAAGTATGAGAAAAGCAGTTAAAATTTATATTAGATATTAATATAATATAAATAAAATTAAAAATTAAAAAATAATCATGGTTAATATTTCAAGTATTTATATATAATGTAAGAGTAAATGAAGTAACTGTGGAAAATTTTTAAGTATAATGTTTATCTTATTACAATAGTTAATTTAATTAATATAGGCATTAAAATTACTAAAATATAGTATTACATTGAGTTATAAGATTTTATATTTAAAAATAATTATATAATGATTTTGGGAGTAATAAAAATGGGAAATTTGATAACATGTATTTTAGAACAAAAAGAGTGGATATTTTCAGGTATAGGTATTACGGGAATAGGTGCTATATATAAAGGAATAGGAAAATTACTAGTATGTAAAAAGAAAAAAGAATCAGAGAATATATTTAATAATGAAAAGAATAATAATACAAAGGAAAATGTTAAAAGCAATTATATAAATGTTAATTTATCAATTGATAAATTTAATAATCTTACTGATATTTTAAAGGAAGCTGATGGATTTTATGAAAAAAAACTTTATAAAGAAGCATTGAATAAATATAAATATATCTTATCTGTGATTTCAAGTAAATTAAACTATGAATTTTATGCCTATGTCCAAAATAATATTGGTTCTATTTATATTGAATTATCAGAAATAGGTGATAAAGAAAAAAATTTAAAAAAGGCTGAATTAGCATTAAAGAATGCTATAAATATATATATAAATAAAGAAAATTCAAAGTTTGTAGTAGCACTAAATAATCTTGGATTAGTTTACTTTAGACTATCTGAAATAAAAGAAAAGGAAAAAATTTAAAAAGAGCATTACAAATGTATTCTGATGCAATGAGTGTAGATATTGCTGATATAAGTGTGCTTGAGAATACTGCTAATAATCATTTACTTGGACTTATATATTTAGAACTTTCTGAATTAAATAATACTAATAAGAATTTAAGTAAATCTATATCATGTTTTAAAATTTGTTTGGAATGTTATACTATTAAAAAATATCCTAATGAATATGCAGTAACATGTCATAATTTAGGTGTAGCATATTTAAAGTTAGCGAATTTGAAAAATATTAAAGGTAATTTGAATCAAGCAATTAAGTATTTTGAAAAGGCTTTAAAGTATTATACAATTGAAAGTTGTCCTATTGAGTTTGCTTCTACTATGAATAATATTGGAATTGCTTATAAAACATATTATGATATTAATGGAAAAAAGGAACATTTATATAGTGCAATAGAGAGTTATTTAGATGCATTAAAAATTATAACAATAGAAAATAACCCAGTTAATTATGCTTCAATACAAAATAATCTTGGAATGAGTTATGAAAAACTTTCTAGCATAATAGACAGATATAAAAATTTAAATAATGCTAAAAATGCATATAATGAATCTTTAAAAATAAGAAATATTATAGAATATCCATTAGGTAATGCTGAGTGTAACGTGAATTTAGGAACATTATATTTAGAATTTTATAATGGTTCTTGTAAATATGAATATTTACTTGAATCAAAAAAAGCAAATGAAGAAGCATTAAAGGTTTTTAAAGTAGATAAATATCCAATTAATTATGCAATAGTTAAGCGTAATCAAGGCCTGGTATATATGGAATTATCTAAACATGTTAGTAAATCAGTTGAATATTTATATAAGTCTATTGAGTTATTAAATGAAGCTTTATGTATCATTGGTATTGAGGAATATCCGTTGGACTTTGCTAGAATTCAAAATAGCATTGATAATGCATACAATTATTTATCTGATTTTGAAGATAAATTTATTAATATTGACAAAGGTATTAAGGCATTTAAGTTAGCTCAAAAAATTATAACCATTGATAATAATCCTATTGATTATGCAATGATAGAGCATGGGATTGGGTCAATTTATTACAAGTTATCAGAAATTAAGGATAAAAAATTAAACGCTTTAAAATCGATTAATTGTTTTAGAAATTCTTTGAAGATAAGAACAAAAGAAAATACACCAATAGATTATGCTATAACTAACTTAAATTTAGGGGCTGCATACTTTAATCTTGCAGAAGTAGAAAATAGTAAAAAGAATATAAAAAATTCAAAAGATTGTTATATAAAATCTTTAGAGATATTTAAATTATATAAATTATCTTATTATGAAAAGTTAGCATTATATAATTTAAAATTATGTAATGAATTAGAAAATAGTACTATATAAAGAAAAGAATTTATTACTTTATTGATGTAATAAATTTATATACTCAATAAAGTAATAAAAAATAATAAAAATACAGTATTAAAATAGAAAAATTAGCGATTTATCATATAAACATGATAAATCTCATTTTTATTATTAAATCATATAAATCTATATTTTATTTATTCTTATTTGCATTTTCTAAATATCTAGTTGCACATTGGGCAAAGAAAGCAGCACCTTCTGGCAGAACATCTTCATTAAATAAAACCTTTGGATTATGACCACTATAGCTTTCTCTATCTGTAAAACCAGCTGACAAGAACATATAAGCTCCAGGTACGTGACTTAATACAATAGCAAAATCTTCAGAAGCACTAGCAGTAGTATCTCCAACTGGCATAAAGCCAGGAATATCAAGCTCCTTCATATATCCAAGCATTTCTCTTGTAAACTCAGGGTCTCCTATTAATGGTGGAACTGATGGAAGCCAAGAAACAGTAGCTTCACCTCTAAATGTTGAAGCAACACCTTTTGCAACTTCAACAATTCTATTTTTTAAATATTCATCTGTTTCCTTTGATACTGTTCTCATAGTTCCTTGCATCATTGTAGTTTCAGGAATTATATTACTTGCAGAGCCACCTGAAAGCTGACCAACAGTAAGAAGTGCAGGAGTTGATGGATTAGTTTCTCTTGCAATTAATTCTTGAAGAGCTAAATAAATGTGAACTGCTATGTTTAATGAATCAATAGCTTCATGAGGAGTTGCACCGTGTGAGCCTTTACCCTTTATATCAATTTTAAATCCTGTTGAAGAAAATAAAGATGCACCTTTATCATTATATGCACAAACCCCTACTGGAGCTTTTCCTGCACCAACATGAAATGATAATGCTCTGTCAACATGAGGATTTTCTAAAACTCCTGCCTCTATCATAGCCTTTGCCCCTTGGAAGGTTTCCTCTCCAGGTTGAAACATTAGTTTAATAGTACCATTAATATTTTCTTCCTTTTCTTTTAGCATTTTTGCTGCACCTAGAAGCATAGCAGCATGTAAATCATGACCGCATGTATGAGCAGAACCAGGATTTTTACTACAAAAGCTTAATCCACTTTCTTCTGTCATTGGAAGTGCATCCATATCAGCTCTAAGTAGTATACAAGGACCTTTACCATTTCCAATTGTTGCAACTACGCCACTATCTATTATTTGTTTTGGTTCATAACCAAAGCTTTTTAATGTTTTCATAACAAATTCAGTAGTAGAAGGAAGGTTCATTCCTATTTCTGCATTTGAGTGTATATTTCTTCTATATGAAATTATTTCATCTTTTAATTCTTTTGCTCTTATCCAATAATTCATATGACCTATCCTTTCATTAAACTTTTAAAGTTTATAAATTAATATATTTGTAAAGTTATAATATATTAAAAACTTTTATATTGTCAAAAGCTATAAAGGGTAAATAAATCTTAAATTTTTCAAAAATAAGCGAATTTAATAGATTAATGATAAAATAAATATATAGAAGTTTTTTTAATGGGGGAATATTATGAGTATATGGTCAACATCTTGTTTAGTACTTGGAATAATATTTTTAATAGTGGCAATAATTTTTGCTGTGTTAAAAGAAAAATCAACAATATTAATTAGTGGATTTAATTATTTTTCAAAAGAAAAGCAAAAAAATTATGATAGAAGTAGAATGAGTAAGGATATGAGAAATTCATTTTTACTTTGGGCAATAGTATTATTTTTAGGAGCAATTTTATCATATTTTTTAAATAAATATTTTGCTATTTTATCAATAATTATTTGGATAATTCTTTTTATAAAAGATGTTCATATTGATCCAGACAAGGCATTTAATAAATACAAAATAAAACAGTAAAATAAGTTTATAAATATAAATAATAAAATATTAATAGATAAAATAAAGCAGTAAACTTTAATAGTTTACTGCTTTTAATATATAAATTTTATATATAAATTTGGGTGGGAAGTTATTTTAAGGATTTTTTAAATTCTTTATATCCAATTAAAACAATCCAAACATAAGCTAAAGTTTTTGGTATCATAAGCATTCCAACAAGGAAATTTTCTGATGCCCAAAGTACAACTGGAATATAAAATGCAAAAGATAAAAATACAGCTATTCCAAGATTTTTATAATCTTTATCATTATATTTATTTCCATAACTGTATAAAAGATAAATCATTATAATTCCCATAATTGCGAAAGGTATATTTCTATAAATTCCCCAGCTTATTGGAGGATTATACATAAACCATTCATTTTGAGGGAATAAGCAAAGAATAATTCTAATTCCTGCAAGTAAATACATTGTTGTATCTAATGTTTTTGAGTTTTTAATTTCAAATCTAAGTTTAAAAATTTTATAAAGTATAATATAAAAAATTGTCATAGTTATTGATGTAACTAACTTACCAAAACCTAATGCTGCTGCATTATTTTCAAGACCAGTAGTTAACAGAGCATATATTCTAGGAATTAAGTGAAATGAATCACCAAAACCTAAAGTTACAGACATTATTCCAAAAAGTCTAAAGTATTTATCTTTTGTTTTACTTATCATTATAATTCCTAAAATAATTACAGTAGATAAATAAACTACGTGAAAAATTGGTTCCATAATTGCTTGCATAAATTTTAATCTCCTTAATTATTTATTTGTAGTTAAATTATTTTTAAATAGATTAAAACACTTTAATTTGAAGTTAATATTTTATTATATATGTAAGAAAGTAACGTTAAAAAATTTAAAGTACTTTTATTTAAATTAATTAGTTTATAATATCTATTTAAAAATTAAGGTTTGTCCCTTTGATATTAGTTTATTATTTATATATTTAATTAGGATAAAATCCATCTTAAATCTATCTTAAATTTAAATTTCATATTAAAATCTAATTGACTTAAAACTTAAGCTTTATGATATAATCTAAACCACAAAGGGGTGGGGATGAGATGAATAGTATTTTTGAAAAATACAAAGTTTTGATAATTGATGATGAACAAGATATTGTTGATATTTTAGAAACTGTATTAAAGAGAGAGGGCTTTAATAATATTTTTGTAGCAAATAATGGAGAAGATGGAATAGAACTATTTAAAAAGGTTAAGCCAGATATAGTTCTTTTAGATATTATGCTTCCAGATATAAGTGGCTATGATGTTTTTAATGAAATTAGGAAATTAAGCGAAGCTCCAATATTATTTATATCAGCAAAATCAGAAGAAGTTGATAGATTATTAGGTTTTGCAATTGGTGCAGATGATTATATTACAAAACCTTTTAGTCCTAAGGAAGTAGCATTTAGGCTTAAAGCAAGACTTAAAGCTTTTAATAATATTTCCATAAGTAAAAATATAAATGAAAATAAAATTATTAAGTTTGGTAATGTTGAAATAAATGAAGAAACAAGTGTAGTTTATAAGGATGGAAAAGCTTTAGAATTTACAGCAAAGGAATTAAAATTACTTAAATATTTAATTAATAATCCAAACAGAATAATTAGTAAAGAAATGATTTGCAATGAAGTTTGGGGAGAAAACTTTTTTGGGTTTGATAATACAATTACAGTTCATATAAGAAAACTTAGAATGAAAATTGAAGATAATCCATCAAAGCCAAAGTACATAACAACAGTAATTGGCTTAGGATATAAGTTTGTAATGAATGGAGAATAAAAATGAAATGGAAACTTATTTTTCATTATGCTACATCTTTTATACTTGCATGTTCAGTTATTGTGTTAATAAATATAATTTTTATGAGAAACAGCATTTATAAAGAAGGAGCATTATACAATTATCATCCAGAAGAGATAATATCAGAGTTTAAAGATTACTTATATTTATCAAATGATAATTATATAGAAGTAAAACCTTCAGGAATTGAATTTTTAAAAGAAAATAATATAGGACTTCAAGTTTTAGACCAAAATAATAATGAAGTTTATAGTTATAATAAACCAAATAACGCACTAAAAAGCTATTCAAATAAAGAACTTATAAATAGTTTTAATAATAAAAGTAATACTTTATTTTTAGATGAAAAAACTTTAAATAACAAAGTATATACTTATCTTTTATTTTTAGATACTAATAAAGTAAAGAGAGTAAACTATTCTTATGATGTAAATTTAATTGAAAAGGCTCATAAGTTTCCAAGTTTAATTATAATGAATGTAATTTTACTTATTGTAATAAGCTTTTTATATACTTTAACAATAACAAAGCCTATAAATAGAATTGTTTATAAAATATTAGATTTATATAATGGTAAGTATTCTAAAGATAAAGTTAAGCTTGGAATGTATTATGAAGTTGAAAATTGTTTAAATAGATTAGAGGACAAGCTTCAAAGTAATGAAAAAGAAAGAGAAAAGCTTGAAAATATGAGAGAAGAGTGGATTTCAAATATTTCTCATGATATAAAAACACCTCTTACTTCAATTATTGGAAATGCAGAAATAATGGGAGATACTGAATATGAAATTGATGATTATATTAGGAAGAAGTGTTGTAACACTATAATAAGAAAAAGCGAATATATAAAAACTTTAGTTGAAGATTTAAATTTATCAACAAGGCTTAAAAACAATACTTTAGTTTTAAATAAGCAAAAAACAAATATAGTATCCTTAATTAGACATGTAATAATAGATATTATAAATGATGAAAAATATAGTCATAGGAATATAAATTTTACTTATTCAGATGAGAAAATATTTCTTGATTTAGATAAGCACTTAATAAAGAGAGTTTTTATAAATATTATAATAAATGCCTTTGTTCATAATGATAGTGATGTAAAGGTGAATATAAATATTAAAAAGTTAAATGATAAGGTAGAAGTTTTTGTTTGTGATAATGGAAAAGGTGTTTCAGAAGAAGAACTTACAAATATTTTTAAAAGATATTATAGGGGAACAAATACAAATAAAAAGGTAGAGGGTTCGGGGCTTGGAATGGCAATAGCTTATGATATAGTTAAAGCTCATAATGGAGAAATTTATGCAAAAAGTAAACAGAATGAAGGCTTAAAAATAAATATAAAATTTAAGATAAAATAGTTATAATTAGAATTAAATATAATGAAATTTTAAAATGACATAGTTATAATTAGCATAAACATAAAATATAATAAAATTTTTAAATTATATAGTTATAATTAGTATAAGATTTGAAAGATGATTAAAGAAGCTTTGTATAATTTGCAAGGCTTCTTTTTATATATTAGTAAGAAAATTTATATTTTAATTTATATATTAAGCTTTATTTTAAGTTATAAAGTTTTAAGTTAAAGTAATAAGAAATTTTAATATTTTAAGTTAAAGTTTTAGATTATTTATATAAAATATTATGAATTTATATAAAGTTTTTTTGTATTAATAAAATTTATAATTAATATATTTATTTAAAGGATTACAATAATATTTCAATTAAGCATATAATTTAAATAATATACAAAAAGTGTAACTTAAAATCGTATTACCTTTGAAGGGAGAGTTAATAAATGAAAAAAGAAATTTTAAAAAATCAAATTAAAAGCTCAACCAAGAAAGAATTAAGTGATTTAGTAATTAAAAATATAAATGTAGTTGATGTATTTCAAAGTGATACATTTATATGTGATGTTGCAATAAGAGATGGATATATAATTGGACTTGGAAATTATAATGGAAGGGAAGAAATTGATGGAACTTCAAAATATATAGTTCCAGGACTTATTGATGGACATGCTCACATAGAATCTTCTTTAATTACACCAAATGAATATTATAAAGAAGCATTAAAGCATGGAATAACATCAATGGTAACAGACCCACATGAAATAGCAAATGTATTAGGTGTTGAAGGTATAAAGCTTATGATGGATTTAAGTGAAGATGTACCTTTAGATTTTTATTTTATGATTTCTTCTTGTGTTCCATCAACAGATTTTGAAGATTCAGGAGCAAGAATAGAAGCAGAAGATTTAAAGGATTTATATAATCATAAATTTGTGCTTGGACTTGCTGAAGTTATGAATGCACCAGCTGTTTTTAATTGTGATGACAAAATGATAAATAAATTTTTAGAAACTAAAAATAGAAATTTAATTGTTGATGGACATTGTGCAGGTTTTAATGAAGAAATGATAAATGCTTATAGAGTTTGTGATGTAAAAACAGATCATGAATGTCATACAAGCAAGGAAGTTATAGATAGATTAAGACGAGGAATGTATGTCCTTATGCGAGAAGGAACAGTAGCAAAAAATTTAAAAGAGTTATTAGCTTCAGTTAATATATACAATACAAGAAGGTTATGCTTCTGTACAGATGACAAGCATATTGACGATTTAATGAAAAATGGAAGTATAGATAAATCAATAAAGATGGCAATTGATTATGGAATAAAAAAAGAAACAGCAATACAAATGGCAACATTAAATACAGCAGAATGTTATGGTTTAAAGGATAAAGGGGCAATAGCACCAGGATATGTCGCAGATTTTGTAATATTAGATGATTTAGAAAACTTTTCTATAAATTCAGTATATAAAGATGGAAACCTTGTAGTTAAAGAAAATAAGCTAATTTATGATAGTAGTAAAGAAAATAAAACTATAAATATTAAAAATAGTATTCATTTACCTAATATTTCTCTAGATAGCTTTAAAATAGATTTAAAGGATAAAAAATATATAAATGTTATAGGTCTTATAAAAAATAGATTAGAAAGCAATCACTTAAAAATACAAGTTGATAATTTAGAAAATAAAGATGAATTTGTAAGTAGCACAAAAGATGATTTATTAAAGGTTGCAGTCATTGAAAGGCATAAAGGAAGTGGACAGATAGGTCTTGGAATTATAAATGGACTTCAAATTAAAGAAGGTGCAATAGCAACATCAATAGCACATGACTCTCATAATATTATTGTTACAGGAAGTAATGATAATGATATGCTTCTTGCTGTTAATGAACTTGAGAGAATTGGTGGTGGAATTGTTGTTACAAAAAATAATAAAGTTTTAGCAAGTATTCAACTTGAGTTTGGTGGAATAATGACATTAAGAGATACAAAATATGTGTTAGAAGATCTTGAAAATTTACATGAAGCAGTAGGTAAAATAGGGCCAGAAATTGATTTTAATCCATTTTTAACATTATCCTTTTTAGCATTACCAGTAATTCCAGAGCTTAAAATAACAGATAGAGGTTTATTTGATGTAAATAATTTTAAGTTTATTAACGCATCTTACTAAGTGTTATATAATTATGAAATATATATAAAATTTAGGTAAAAACCAATATGTAAAGGATAAATTTACTTATAATTAGAAGTAAGATATGTACTTGTTTACTTTTAATATAGGAGATGAATTATAGATGATGGAAAATGATATCAAATATTATTTAAGTTTATCCAAGGAACCATTTAAATATGATGAATATATAAAAATATTAGAAGATTTAAATGAAATATATAATGATTTTTCTAACAACTTAAATGTAGATGCTAAAGTTTATAATATAATAAAAACTAAAGATGGTATAACACTTAAGATTATTTCAAATTCTAATGATATAAACTTATATTCATACCCAACCTATAATTTTGAATTTAAGGTTGTTGATGATGTAGATGAATATATGGATCAAAACTTTAAGGAAAATGTTAAAAAATACGATGCTTCTGATATAAAATTTATAAAAGATGGTGGAGTAATTGTAAAATCAAGCCTTGAAACATTAGGAAAGGTTTTAAAGGTTGAAAGAGATACACCAGAAGAATATGATTCATTAGAAGAATATAATTTAGATATATTTATATCTGAGCTTGATAATTTATTAGCTGAAATAGATATAAAAGATTTTATAATTTACAGCAAGCAAAAGAAAAATTTTTATGTATTAAAAGATGGAAAGTTTAGAGTTCATAGTCTTTATTCACGTTCAGCAGTTCAGTATGTTACAGAACTTATAGACAGCACATATGATTTTGTAAGAATAACTAACTGTGAAAATGTAGAAGAATATTTAGGAAGATTAATAGAACCATTTGAAGAATCAGAAGATGTATTTACTGAAAGATTACAAGATATGGTTGATTTAAAAAATAAATTTATGAGTTTACTTTATTGTGAATTAAATGCAGTATACAATAAATAAAATTAAAGTATCAATATATATTATTTTTAATAATGAAATTATACTTTTAAATTATAATATAATAAGTAATTTAAATATGAATTATAAAAAATATACAAAAACCAGTAGTATAAAATTCTACTGGTTTTTGTATGTATTAATTTAATTAATATTGGTTTTAAAAATTTTTTTGAATTTATTATTATAAATGAAATAAAGTTTTATAATATAGATGAGCATAAATTATATGTATAAGTATAGTAAATTATCCAATAATAAATTTATATATTTAAATAGGAGAATTATTATGTTGTTAGATAAAGATTATTTTCAAAAAGATGCATTGTATTTAGCAAAAGATTTACTTGGAAAAATTTTAGTTAGAGAAGTTGATGGAAAAATAATAAAGTCAAGAATTGTTGAAACAGAAGCTTATATTGGTAATGGAGATAAAGCTTGTCATGCTTATAATGGAAGAAGGACTAAAAGAACAGAGGTACTTTATTCAGAAGGGGGAATAGCTTACATTTATCTTATATATGGTATGTATAATTGTTTGAATGTAGTTACAGGAATAAAAGAAGAAGCTGAAGCTGTATTAATTAGAGCATTAGAACCTTTAAATGAATTTGATTATATTTCTAATAAAAGATTTAATAAAGATTTTGATAACCTTACAAATGCACAAAAATTAGCCCTTACAAATGGTCCAGGAAAGTTATGCAAAGCTTTATTAATTGATAGAGAATTAAATGCAATTAAGCTTTATGAAAAAGGAAAGCTTTACTTAATAGATGATGGCTTTAAAGATTTTGGTGTAGTTAAAACAAAGCGAATAGGAATTGATTATGCAGAGGAAGCTATTCATTTCCCTTGGAGATTTTACATAGAAGGAAATAGATATGTTTCTAAAAAATAAGATAGACAAAAAGCCTATCTTATTTCTTTTTCCATATAAATTGTAATTTAGTAAGTAACTTACCTGTATTATTACTTGTAATATTATGAACAGTTGTAATTTCATCATTTTCATTATTAACTATTTCGGATGTAATATGTAATGTATCCCCATCAGTTGTTTCTTTTTTGAATAAAACTTTAATATTAAATAATCTATAATCATTTAATATTGTTCTTGGTAGAGTATCCATTGCCATTTCCATATATTTAACATTATTTACATGACCATTAGCATCTATATCACTAAATCTAATTGGATAATCTTTTATGTACTCTTCATTTTCAACATTTTTAATATCATCTAAAGGCGGAACTTCTTCTAATTCTCCTGAAATTCCATATATCTCACATTGGTCTTGTGAAATTTTTGTTGGGCGTCTCTTTTCAAAATCTATTAATATAGCTGTTGAAACAACTTCTCCTATAATTTTACCTTCGGAATTTTTTATAGTATTTTTTCTGTAACCATAAAACTTCTTTGAACCTAAAACTTTAGTATCAACAGTTATAGTATCTCTAAATTTAGGGTACTCGTATATTGTCATGTCATATTTTAAAAGAACCCAAACACATTTATTATGCACGAAACCTTCTTTAGTTTCTCCTAAATAGTCTGATTGTGCTATAACAACATCCCATAAATAATCAGCAAGAGTTGAGAATTTACATTTATGTTCTGTATCAACATCAAAAGCATTTATTTTATATTGTTTTTCAAAAGCTGTACTCAAAATATATTGCCTCCTTATAATTTTGTAAATATCAATAATAAATATTATAGCACAGCTTCGGAAAATATGTATTTTTTGGAATATATTAATGGTATAAATATATTTAAATTTAAAAATATAATATTATGTAGTGGAATTTAAAATAATTTATATGTAATTAAAGTTTTATAATAGAGCCTGTAAACTTTTCACTGTTTGTAAAATTTAAAATAATATATGTAATTAAAAGTTTAAAGATAAATTTGAATTTTTGATGTATAATAAAAATATAATTAAATTTAAAAAATCCTTTGATAAGGAGTAGTAACTAAATTTAGGTTCAACAAAGAGAGCTTTAGGTGGTGGAATTAAGGCAAGAAAGAATTTAGTGAATGGACCTTTGAGGAACAAAGTGAAATTTTATTTAAAAAATATATATTTTTAAATAAAAAAGTATCTAAGTGGTTGGCTGCACCTTATAGCAGATAGAGTATGTTAGTACTTGAAATTGAGTGGTATAGTTTAAAATTTTATTCTATACAATTTAGGTGGCAACACGGATATAATCTTCGTCCTATTTTTTAGGGGCGAAGTTTTTTTATTTTAAAAGAAAATTGATTTTTCTAAATAATGTTTAATGTTATTTTATTTAGTTTAAATGATTAGATAAATCTAAATAGGATTTTGGTTATTCTGATTTTAATTTATGTATTTATTTAAAGTTATATATATGAATTTTATATGTAATTGTAAAATACAAAATTTTAATAAAAAACAATTTCTAATAATTTTCATAATTTAAAAAGACTAATAACTTGAATTAATAAAAAATAAGGAGATGGAATTAATGAGTAAAGAAATAATATTAACAGGGGATAGACCAACAGGAAAGCTACATATAGGACATTATGTTGGTTCTTTAACAAACAGAGTAGAGCTTCAAAATAGTGATAAATATAATAGTTATATTATGATTGCAGACCAACAAGCTTTAACTGATAATGCAAGAAATCCAGAAAAAATAAGAAATAGTTTAATTGAGGTAGCTCTTGATTATTTAGCTGTTGGAATAGATCCACAAAAATCAACTATATTTGTGCAATCACAAATACCTGAGTTAAATGAGTTAACTATGCATTATTTAAATTTAGTTACTGTTTCAAGACTTGAAAGAAATCCAACAGTTAAAAATGAAATAAAAGAGAAAAATTTTAATATGAGTATTCCAGCTGGATTTTTAATTTATCCAGTAAGTCAAGCAGCAGATATAACAGCCTTTAAGGCAACAGTTGTTCCAGTTGGAGAAGACCAATTACCTATGCTTGAACAAACAAGGGAAATAGTTAGAACATTTAATCAAACATATAACAAAGAAATTTTAGTAGAACCAAGAGCTGTTCTTCCAAAGAAAGGTTTAGGAAGACTTCCAGGCATAGATGGAAATTCAAAAATGAGTAAGTCTTTAAATAATGCAATATATTTATCTGATGATGAAGATACTATAAAGAAAAAAATTATGTCTATGTACACAGATCCAAATCATATAAAAGTAGAAGATCCAGGAAATGTTAAAGATAATCCAGTATTTATGTATTTAGATGCTTTTTGTGAAGATAAAATAACATTAGAAAATATGAAAAATCATTATGAAAAAGGTGGTCTTGGAGATGTTAAAATAAAAAAATATTTAAATGAAGTTATGCAAGAAAAGTTAAGACCTATAAGAGAAAGAAGAAAAGAGTACGAAAAAAATATTGATTATGTTTATAATATTCTAAAAACTGGTAGTGAAAATGCAAGAGTTATAGCAAGTGATACATTAAAAGAAGTTAGAGATGCAATAGGAATAAATTATTTTAAATAATAAAATAATCACATATATATAAGAAGATAAAAATAAAAAATATTTCTAATTAAAAGAAATATAAATAAAAGAATTTAATTAAAAATAAATTTGTTTTTTATAAAATAAAAGCTAAGAGAGGAAGGATGATAGTAAAAGGTAATTATAGGTTTATACTCTCTTAGCTTTATTAGTTATTATTAGTTTATAAGTGATATTTATTGTTAATAAAGTTATTAAGTGAATTTTTAATTCAACTTATTTTATAAGTTTGTAACTTGAAAATTTTCTAATAGGAGTAATTTATAAATGTTTATATAGTTTTACTTTCATATATATTTTTTTCTACATCTATAAATACTTTTGCAATAACCTCATAAGCTTGTCCCCAAGCTTCTAATACTTCAGCTGTTGCATCTTCTCCTAAAACATCCTTAATAGCTCTTAAAAGATTTTGTCCAACTATTGGATAATGTTCTGGTTTAATGTTAGCATTACAATGCTTTTCTCCAATCTTTTTTACTGCTGGAAGTAAAACTTCTAAGTTATCTATATTTTCAGCTGCAGCTAAAATAGTCATAGCCAAAGCTTTTGGTTGTTCACCTGATTTTTGTCTATCCATATTAAATAATGGTTTAACTTCTGGATTATTTTCAAACATATTTTTATAAAAAGTTTTAGTAATTTCTAATCCATGTTCCTTTAATGCAGGAACTGTACTTTTAATTATATTTATTGTATTTTTGTCTAGCATATAAAGGTCTCCTTTTAATATTTATTATTTTGAAATAATTATTATCATTTCATGAAATAAATATAGCACAATAAAATAAAATGTGCAAGTAAAATGCACATTTTATTTTATATATTTTTTTTGATATAATTTTATATAGATTTAATTACTAAAGGAGATAAAAAATGCAGTTATCAAAGTTTACAGATTATGCGTTTAGAATGCTAATATATTTAGCAAAAAACGAAGAGAGAATTTCAGTAATAGATGAGATGTCAGATGAGCTTAATATATCAAAGCATCATTTAAAGAAAATAGTTAATAAGCTTGCAAAAACTGAATATATAATATCTTTAAAGGGAAGAAATGGCGGATTAAGACTAGGGGTTGAACCTAAAGAAATAAATTTAGGTAACGTTCTAGTTTTAACAGAAGAAAATTTAAATTTAGTTTCTTGTATGGGAAATAGTGATATGTGTCCATTAATTAAAGATGATTGTAAGCTAAAAGTTGTTATATCAAAATCATTAAATACATTTATTAAAGAAATGGGCAAATATACTTTAGAAGATATATTATAATATAAAATTAAAATGTAAATACTGTATTGTATAAAAACTTAACTTGGAGATGAGTTATTATGAAAAAAACATTATATGATTATATAGATAAAATAAAGAAATTACCTATAAAAGCTAAGTATACAAAAGAAGAACTTTTAACTAAAGATTTTTTAATAGAGGAAAAAGATAATATTGAAATATATTATGTCCCACATAATGAATACATGAATAAGAAGGCAAAAATATTTATAATAGGAATAACTCCAGGATTTCAGCAAATGAGTACAGCAATAGCAGAGGCAAGAAAAGAACTTGAAATAACAAATGATATAAAAGAAATTCAATATAAGTGTAAAGTTGCTGGAAGATTTAGTGGTTCTTTAAGAAAAAATATAATAAGTATGTTAGATGAAATAGGACTTAATAAAGTTTTTAATTTAGATAGTTGTAGTGAACTTTTTTCTGATAAAGATTATTTATTACATACAGTATCATTAATCCCTTATTCAGTATTTGTAAAAAAGCAAAACTATTCAGGTCATACTCCAAAATTAATTAAAAGTGATTTTTTAATGAAATATGTTTATGAAAATTTTATTGATGAATTTAAAAGCTTAAATCATTTTAATGATATATTATTAATCCCACTTGGAAGAGCAGTCGAAGAAGTTTTATGTAAATTAGAAGATGAAGGCGTAATAAGTAAAAATCAAATACTTAAAGGCTTTCCACATCCATCAGGAGCAAATGTTAATAGAGTAAAGCAACTTGAAGAAAATAAAGAAGAATTAACTGAATTTATTTTAAATTGGAGCAAAACAAAGTATTTAAATAAGTAAACATATAAAGAAGTACAATATAAATTAAAGAGATAGTATATAAAAATAAACATTATATAAAAAATTATTATATAGAAAATTATTATATAGAAAAGAAGTAGCATATAAATTAATGTCTTTTAATTAAAGAATAGACAAAAATTTTAAGCTACTTCTTTTTATATAAATTTTAAATCATTTTTATATTGATTATTGTACATAATAATGTATTATAAGTATAAAGGTAAGGATAATTATTGTTAATAGAAATAAATTGTTAAGACTGAAATTATCAATATAGAAATTTATATTAAGGTTAAAAAATAAATACTATTTTATTTTTTTACCTAAATGAATAAAAGTAAGAGTAAAATTTTAAAATTAAAATATTTATTATTTTATTACTTATTATATTTTCAAATTAAAAATATAAGATTCGAACACAATAAAATATTAATTTAAAATATAAGATTAAATTTTACATATAGAAAAGGAGATAAGATGGAGAAAAATTTAAGAGAAACAGGCTTTAATTTTGAAAATAGTTATATAAATCTTCCAGAAAAGTTTTTTACTATACAAAATCCAAGTAATGTATCTGCACCAAAATTAATTATATTTAATGATTCTTTAGCAGAAGATTTAGGATTAAATTCTGATGTTTTAAAAAGTGATTATGGAGTAAATATATTTTCAGGAAATGAAATTCCAGAAGGAGCAGAGCCTATTGCACAGGCATATGCAGGACATCAATTTGGACATTTTACAATGTTAGGTGATGGGAGAGCTGTATTAATTGGAGAGCATATAACACCTAAAGGAGAAAGATTTGATATTCAACTTAAAGGTTCAGGGAGAACACCTTATTCAAGAGGTGGAGATGGTAAGGCAGCACTTGGTCCAATGCTTAGAGAATACATTATAAGCGAAGCAATGCATGGACTTAATATTGAAACAAGTCGTAGTTTAGCAGTAGTTACAACTGGTGAAAAAATAATTCGTGAAAACTACTTAGATGGTGCTATATTAACAAGAGTTGCTAAAAGTCATATTCGTGTTGGAACCTTTCAATACATTTCAAACTTTGGAAGTTATGAAGAGCTTAAAGCTTTAGCTGATTATACTTTAAATAGACATTTTAAAGAGGGATTAAACAAAGAAAATCCGTACCTTTATTTATTGGAAGAAGTTATAAAAAAACAAGCAAGTCTTATTTCTAAGTGGCAATTAGTTGGATTTATTCATGGAGTAATGAATACTGATAATGTAACAATTAGTGGAGAAACAATAGATTATGGACCATGTGCATTTATGGATACTTATAATCCAGATACAGTATTTAGCTCCATAGATGTTTCAGGAAGATATGCTTATGGCAATCAACCAAACATTGGAGGTTGGAATCTTGCAAGATTTGCAGAAAGCTTACTTCCACTTCTTCATAAAAATAAGGAAGAAGCAATAAATATAGCTCAAAAAGCAATTTCAAATTATCCAGATATTTATAAAAAAACTTGGCTTAATGGTATGAGAAAAAAACTTGGAATTTTTAATGAAGAAAAGGATGATGAAACTTTAATAGATTACCTTTTAAGTATAATGTATAAATACGAAGCTGATTACACTAATACATTTTTAGAATTAACATTTAATAAAGTAGAAGATAGTGAGCTTTTTGATAAAGAGGAATTTAAAAACTTTTATAAGTTATGGAAAGATAGATTAAGTAGACAAAAGCAATCAATGGAAGAATCAATAGAACTTATGAAAAATAATAATCCAGCAGTAATTCCACGTAATCATAGAGTAGAAGAAGCATTAAAAGCAGCAACAGAAAATGGGGATTATAGTGTAATGAATAATTTAATTAAAGCTTTAAAAAATCCATATGCTCATACAAAAGAACAAGAAGAATATGCTAAGTTACCTGAAAAGAAAAATTGTAATTACAAAACTTATTGTGGAACATAAATTATATAAATATATTTTATTTATAGTTTAAAAAATTTAGTTTTAAATATTAATATTAAATAATTAAGGAAACATATACCTTAACTATTTAAAAGCAATTTAATATATATTAATTACTAATTCTTTTAAACAATCTATAATATCAAATAATTTGGCAAAGTACTTAAATATATATTAATTACTAATATTAAATAATTAAAAGGCTGTCTTAAAATAGACGGTCTTTTTTTATTTAACTTATATTTTGAAGATATTATAAATATTGTGCAAAAAAATAATAAGCAGTAAGTTTAAAAAATAAATATTAATTTATGAGTTTTAAAGGTGTATTGTTTTTATTTTTATAAAATTTATGTAAAATATAAATAGAAAAAATTTAAATGTAGAGGAAGTAAAGAAAATGGGAACAAATATAAAAAAAAGATATCCAACCTATTTAAAAGAGTTTAAATGTATAGGTGGAGCTTGTGAAGATAGTTGTTGTATTGGCTGGAATATAGATATAGATAAAATAACTTTTAGACAATATTATAAAGTTAAAGATGAAAAAATGAAAAAAATGTTCCAAAAAAATGTACATAATAATGAATGTAAAACAAGTGATGATGTAGATTACGGACAGGTAAAATTAAAAAAAGATAAGAGATGTCCTTTTTTAGATGAAAAAAATTATTGCATAATTCAATCAAACTTAGGAGAAGAATATCTTTCAAATGTTTGTACATCTTTTCCAAGAATATTAAATAAAATAGATGGATTTTATGAAATGTCACTTGATGTATCTTGTCCTGAAGCTGCAAGAATACTTTTATTAAAAGAAGATGGAATTAAATTTTCAGAGTCAGAAGAAACTTTGGGTAAACATATAATATCAAGTGAAGTAAATACAAAGGATAAAATGTTTAATAATTCACCAGTAAAATATTTTAAAGAAATAAGAGATTTAAGTATAAAAATAATTCAAAATAGAAATTTTGATATAAATGAAAGACTTTATATATTAGGTGAATTTATAAGCTCATTAGAGGAAGAAGTTTCTTATAACTTTAAAGGAGTTAAACAGTTTATAGAAAATTATGATATAAATAAAATGAGAGATTATTATGGAAAAGATAATATGAGCTATATTATATCATTAGACTTTTTCCAAAAAGTAATGAAGTTTTTCAAAAACTTTAGAGAAGTGGATAGTCCTTTATTTAAAGAGCATACAGAAGATATAATTAAAGCTTTTAAGTTAAATGAAGATGATAATTTAAGTAAGTATTCAAAAGAGTATATAAAAGCTTTTGAGGATTATAATAAAGAGTTTTTATATAAAAATAGCTATATTTTTGAAAATTATATAGTTAATTTTATTTATAATTATATGTTCCCATTTTCAGAGAATGACTCAATGTTTGATGGATATATAATGCTTTTAATGAGATATTCACTTATAAGATTTTATTTAGTTGGAATGTATTTAAAAAATGAAACTGTTTCAAAAGAAGAAATTGTTAAGTTTATTCAATTATTTTCTAAGGGGCTTGGACATCATAAAAATTATTTAACAGATATGTTAAAGTATATTAAAGAGAAGGAATTTGATAATTTGGAGTTTTGTAAAAATCATTTAGGACTTTCAAATTTTAATTTTTAAATAGTTTTAGAAAGAAAAAGCTTAAGTTATAAACACTTAAGCTTTTTTATATTAACTTACTTCAATTATTTAAAAGCTATAACTATACAAAAATACATCAAGCTTTTCATTAAAAGAATCAAACAAAACTTCCTTTTCATTTATACGTTTAAAGTTATGACTATCATAAAATCCATAATTACATCTAGTATCTGTATACAAATACAATGATTTCACATTTGAACTTTTCATATAATCAAACAAATAATTTAAAAGCTTCTTACCAACTCCAAAACCTCTGCACTCCTCTGATACAATAAACAGTTGAATACAACCATCAAAATTATTCTTTTTACCTTTAATAATTTCATTATATGCATTCTGTACTTTCATAAACTCCTTAAAGGATTTTCTATTTTCTTTATTAGCAAAAATAACTTTAAATCCACTAGAAATAAAACTAAAATTATTATAAGCTTTCTTTAAGCTACTTTTTTTATTTTTACTATTTCCTAATATAATTCCAATAACCTTTTTATCTTTTACAGCAACTTTACTAAAAGAACTTTCCAAAATACAGCTTTGAAGATATAAAGTTAATAATGAATCTAAATATTTTGTATCTTTAATAAAATCCTTAAATCCAAAGGCATCACAAATCATTTTTTTTACAGTATTATAATCATCTTTAATTAAATCTCTATAAATAATTTTACTCATTAAAATCAAACCCCTTTTAAATAAATGTTTTTTTAAGATTAAATACTTTATAATTATAGTAATATATACTCTAAGGGGAGAGTCAATAATGTATTAAAATATATTTATAAAAGGTGAGGGAGTTATGGAGAATTTATTTTCAATTGGGGAAGTTTCAAAAATTAAAGATATTACAATAAAGGCATTAAGGTATTATCATAAGGTTGGAATACTTATACCAAAGTATATAGATAAAGAGTCAGGGTATAGATATTATTCTATAGATCAATTTATTCATATTGATATTATAAAAGGATGTAGAACTTTAGGAACAAGTATAAAGGAACTTAAGGAACTTTTTAAAAACTGTAATACTGATGAATTAATTTTATTTTTAAATAAAAAGAAACTAGAAGCAGAAGAAAATATAAGGAAGATGGAAGAAATAATTGATAATATAAATAGTTTAAAGGGGATAGTAAGTTATTCAAAAAGTTTATTAAATAATTTAGATATAGAAATAAAATATTTCAAGAAACGTTATATAGTTGTAACTCCATGTAAGGAAGCTGGAAGTTTAAAAGAGCTTATTTATTATTCTGATTTAGATAAAATTATTAAAAATAAAAGATTAAATGTTTCTATTGAGAGAGGTATAATTTATAGTTTAGTTTTAGAAAATGAAAGTATAAAAAATAGAAATTTAAAATCTAAATATGTATTTAATACAATAGAAGAAGACTTAGAGTTTTTTGATAATGAAATTTATAAAGATGAAAATATTAAAGTTTTAGAAGAAGGAAGGTATTTAACTCTAGCTTATAGCAAGGATAATGAAAAAGAAAGTTTAATAAAGTTAAATGAGTATATTAAGAAAAATAATATAAATGTTAAAAGTTATATAGAAATTGATTTGCTTAATGATTTCTTTAATACAGATTATTATAGCTGTCAGGTACAAATACTTATAGATTAAAATAAGTAGGAGTTTTTTATGAGAAATTATTTAGGAAAATGGGTAAAGGTTATTAAAGTAAAGTAGACAGGTTAAACCTGTCTACTTTTTTAAAATGATTCTATAATAACATCCATAATTCCACCACAAACCATTCCCATTGATTCAGCTACATCACCAGTCATATCAACATGTTCAATTAAGAAACCTTTATTTAGCATAATATTTCTAGCTTTAGATAATACAGAAGCTTCGCTACATCCTCCACCTATACTTCCCAAAGTACTTCCATCAAATTTATATATCATTTTAGCGCCAGCTTTTCTAGGGACAGAGCCTTTTGAAGATATTATAGTTATAACAGCTTTTGGTTTATTTTCATTTTTATATATTTCTGAAAATACTTCTTTATCAAAATCAGGATAAGAAAATTTCTTAGAATTAACTTTTAAAATATTTTTATTTTTAAACATAATAAGTTCAGAAACTATAGAAATAGCTATTTCATCAGGTGTAATTGCACCAATATCAAGACCAATAGGAGAGTTAACTTTATCTAATTTTTCCTTTGAAAAGCCTTCTTCAATTAATTCATCCATCATTCCTTTTACTCTACGTTTAGAGCCAATCATTCCAACATAATTAAGATTATAATTTAATACCTTTCTAAGTACTAAACCATCATGTCTATGACCTCTAGTTACTATAACAACAAAATCTGAATCCCTAAGATTAATAATATTAAAGGAATTTTCAAAGCTTTCACAAATAACATTTTCTGCATTAGGAAAACGAGTTGAATTAGCAAAAGAAGGTCTGTCATCTATAACAGTTATAGCAAAACCTATTCTAGATGCAAAATCTACTAAAGGCTTGGCTACATGACCACCACCAAAAATTATTAATCTTGGCTTTGGAAAGAAAGGTTCTATTAGTAAACCTTTACTTTTTGAAATAGAAATAGTTTCTACTTGTCCAGTTGAAAGTGCAGTATTAATTTTTTCATAAATAATATTGTCTAATTCAATGGCTCTTTTACTTACTTCATCATAAGTTAAAACTAATTTTTTTTCTATGGAACCATATGTATCATTATTTAAATTTAAATATGTAAGCATTACAGCACGGTTACCACAATTAACTTTTTCCAATAAATCTTCGTAAAATTTTTCAAACATATCATATACCCTCTAACATAAAAAATTTTAAAACCTTTATACAAAATTTATTATAGTATAAATAGTTATAAAATGAAAATAAAAGAAAATGTTTGTATACAAATATTGGAAATTTTATTATAATTTAAATATATTAAATTATAAAAAATTATATTTAATTAATTGATTAAAAGAATAAATAAAAATTGTTTAAGGGGAATTAAATAAGATTTAAGGAGGGAATAAGGTTAAAGGGGTTAATAAAATATGGTAGGGGATGATTAAAATTTTAATATTAATACTTTTAGTTTGCTTGTTTGCATTAAGAGTTTATATAAGTTATAAGGTTAAGTTAGATTATTTTTTATCTGGTATGTATTTATTAAATATTGCAACCTTTATTATTATATCACTTGCTCTTGCTCTAAATAGTAATAGTAGAAATGAATTGTTTTTAATTAACTTAATAATGATTATGGGAATAATTATATTTAGTTGGGCTTTAGTAATTAGTATAAAAAATATAAGAAGTCAGTATATAAATACAAATAAATTAATATTATTTTTAATCAATATTGTATGCATAGTAACTATAATACCAGCAGTTTTAATATCAACTATAATATATATAATTGATGTAGGATTATTTATAAAACATATAATAGTACCACAATTAAATATTTAAATGAAAATCGCTATATTATTAGCGGTTTTTATTTTTAGTTACAATAATTTAAAAATAAGTATAAATTAATGATAAAAATAAATAATATAAGATAAATTTTTTAAAATAGATAAAATATATTTCTGAAATTGTTTTCACAAAGTGATATAATAAAATTTAGAAAATTTTTGTTTTTTATATATTTAAATATTACTTTGTATATAAATTTAAAAATATTTACTTAATATTTTTTATTAATTTAAATTTGAATTATTTTATTATATAAAATTTAAGGAGTAAAAAATGGTAGTTCAAGATATTTTGAAAATTTTTTTAAGGCTAATATTAGCAGGTTTATTAGCAGGTGCTATTGGTTTTGAAAGAGAAATGAATTCTAAAGAAGCGGGAGTTAGAACTCATTTTTTAGTTGGAATTGGAAGTGCTTTGTTTATGATTGTTTCAAAATATGGATTTTATGATTTACTATCACATCAATCAATTGGACTAGACCCAAGTAGAATAGCAGCTCAAGTAGTTAGTGGAATTGGATTTTTAGGAGCTGGAACTATATTTTTAGAAAAGAAAATAGTTAAGGGGTTAACTACAGCAGCAGGAATATGGGCAACTGCAGCAATAGGATTAGCAGTTGGTGCAGGAATGTATTTCATTGGAATATTTTCAAGTGTTATAGTTCTTATAGTTCTTCAGTTGCTTAAAAAAATTAATAGATTATGTTGTTATAGAGCATTTGATATAACATTAAAGTTATCAAGTACACCAGATAAAAAACTAATGGATATATTATCTAAAGAGTGTTATAAAATATCAAGACTAAAAACAAGTAAAATAAATGATAATAATGAAAGTATATATGTTTTAGAATTTGTATTAAAAACAAAAACTTTTAGTACCACATCAGACATAAGTAAAGAATTGTGTAGTGTAGATAATATAATATACTGTGATGTGGAAAATGTATAATTTACTATATAAAATTATTTATTAAGTTATTAAAATTTTACATATAAAAATAAATTATAGGAGCAATTTATTATGATAAAGACATTAAATATAGCACATAGAGGACTAAGTGGTTTATATCCAGAAAATACAATGCTTGCTTTTGAGAAAGCAATAGAAGCTGGATGTGATGGAATTGAATTAGATGTACATTTAACAAAAGATAATAAATTAGTTATATGTCATGATGAAGAAGTTGATAGAACAACTAATGGAACAGGATTTATAAAAGATTATACACTCAATCAATTAAAAAACTTAGATGCAGGAATTAAATTTGGGGAAGAATTTAAAGGTCTTAAAATTCCAACACTTGAGGAGTTTTTAGATTTTATGAAAACAAATAATAAGCTTATAAATATAGAAATTAAAAATAGTATAATTCATTATAAAAATATTGAAGATAAAGTTTATGAAATGATAGAAAAGTATGAAATGGAAGATAGAGTAGTAGTTTCTTCATTTGACCATTATTCAATAAGAAAGTGCATAAGGTTAAATAGAAAAATAAAAACAGGATTACTTTATTGCGATTGCTTATATGAACCATACAATTATGTTCAAATGGTAGGAGCTAATGCACTTCATCCAGAGTATAACAGTATTACAAAAGAAATTGTTGATAAAGCACATGATAATTTTTTGCAAGTTAATGTTTATACAGTAAACACAAAAGAAGATATGCAAAAAATGATTGATTTAAATGTAGATATGATAATAACAAATTACAGTAATATTTTAAAAGATTTATTATAAAAAGTATTTAAATTTATAAACAATAATTTAAAGATTAGAGTTTTATAAATTATATAAAAGAATGATAAAAATTTTATATATATTAAAATTTATGAATAATAATCTAAATATAAGTATTATGAATAATAATCTAAATATAAGTATATAATAAGAAAAAGATTATTACAGAAGATAAGAAAGAGTTTTTAAGATTAATATATTAATTTATAAATTTTGGTTGAACATCATATTAACATAAACGATAGGGTACCTTTTAAAGTTTTAAGGTACTCTATTTTATTATTAAAGATATATTATTAAATAATTTTAATATTAAACAATAGTAATAATGAGTATAATTAAGCATTGTAATGTTAATTATGTTTAATTAGCTTTCAAAGCTAAATTTTCTTTATGAAATTACTTAATTATTTATATTATAATTATTCTCATGCTTTTAAAATAATTAAACAAATGAAAAGAAAGGATGAGTTTAAATGAAAAACAACACTTATAATCCTCTCCATGATAATAGATGGAAGATACTTATATGTGTAGTAACAGTAACTTTCATGAATTGCTTAGATAGTAGCATAGTTAATGTAGCACTTCCTATTATATCAGAAGACTTAGGTGTAACTATGGCTTCTGTTCAATGGATTGTTACAAGCTACCTTATAGCAATTTCATGCTTAATATTACTTGGAGGAAGATTTGGGGATGTAAAAGGTAAATGTAATACTTTTAAAATAGGAATATTTTTATTTACTTTAGGATCATTATTTTGTGGATTATCACATACATTACCTTTACTTGTTGCATCAAGAGTTTTCCAAGGAATTGGGTCTTCAATTACTATGGCAAATAGTCTTGGTATAATAACAGATGCTTTTTCAAAAGGTGGAAGAGGTAGAGCAGTTGGGATATCAGGGGCATCAGTTGCACTTGGTATAATGGTTGGTCCAGCACTTGGAGGAATGATAGTATCCTTTAGATGGGAATATATTTTCTTAATAAATGTACCAATAGGAATTATAGCTTTTATAGCAGCAATGAAAATATTACCTAAAGAAAAGGGGGAAAAGAATAAAAAGATAGATATACTTGGAACAGTTCTTTTTGCAATATTTATAATATCAATAGTATTATCATTAACAGAAGGACAATTTATGGGATATAAAAGGACTCCTATACTTCTTGGATTCTTAATAAGTATAGTATCATTTATATTATTTATTTTTACAGAATTAAAAATAGAATCACCAGTTTTGGATTTAAGTATATTTAAAAACAACTTATTTTCAATTAGTATATTTTGTGGATTTATATCATTTATAGCAATAAGTTGTTTTACAATTTTATTACCATTTTATCTTCAAGATGTATTAAATCTTACACCATTTTATGCAGGGTTATTTATGATGATATATCCAATAACTTTATCAGTTATATCTCCTTTAAGTGGAAGTCTAGCTGATAAAATTGGTTCAGAACTTATAGCACTTATAGGGCTTTGCATGCTTTCTGTAAGTTTTATATTTATGTCAACAATAAATGAATTAACTCCTTTATGGCTTGTTGGAGTATATTCTGTTTTAATGGGAATTGGTAATGGAATGTTCCAATCACCAAATAATACACTTGTAATGTCTACTGTAAAAAGAGATAAGCTTGGAATTGCAGGAAGTGTAAATGCTTTAGTTAGAAATTTAGGTATGATATCTGGAGTAACACTTGGAACAACTCTTTTATATAGTAAAATGAGTAGTATGCTTGGATATACTGTTACAAATTACATTAAAGGAAAAGATCAAGTATTTATAAGTGCAACAGATTTTGTTTATGTAGTTGCAGCTATAATATGTTTTGTTGGAGTATTAATTAGTGCCACAAGATTTAGAAAGAAAAAGTTTGCTAATAAATAAAATTTACATAATATAAAATTAAATATTTAATATATTATATGAAATAAAGGACTATTTTAAATAGTCCTTTTTCTATTAATTTATAATTTATTTTTGAATTTAAATTATTATTTTTTTCTTTAAAATATTTGAATTTTTAATTAATAAAAGCCTTTTATAAAATTAAACAAATTATAGAAAAAATATATAATTTTAATAAAAGTTTTTAAAAATATTTTATTATACTAAAAAATATATAAAATACACATAAGAAAAATGAAATAAGTTAATTTAGTATATTTGAAAACGTTTTAAAAAGATTTTATAATAACTCCTGATTATTATAATATTTAAATTTTCTTTTAAGAGATATTAGTTAACTATTGAAATTTTTATATTATAAAATTTGGATAATATAAGAAACGAAGTTGTATTTTCATTAAGATATTTAAAAATAATAGGTAATTGGGTTAATTTAAATAATTTAGTTAATTGATATAACTTAAGAGATAAAAGGGGGAGTTTTTTAATGAGTTTAAACAAAAAGGCAATGAAATCTATTGCTTCTTTTGGACTATCATCAATTATGCTTTTAAGTTGTACTGGGGTAAATGCATTTGCCAGTGATAAAAGAAAAGAGGTGACGGATTATAAAAATGTGCTTGATATAAAGGGTAATATAACAAGCAGCTTATATGGAGAAAATTCAAATAATAAATACTGCAACTTTTCTGATAATGGTGCATGGCATGGATATTATTTACTTAAAGAAAGTGATACAAAAAATTATGGGGATTTCCAAGGTCCAGTAATAATTGGACAAGAATATCCAGTTAATTTATCAGATTCAATAAGTAAAATATACATAACAAATTCAGATACTGGAAAAGTATATGATTTAGCAAAAGATAGCAAAGCATCTTTTACATATTATCCAGGAAGGCTAGTTGAAAATTACAAATTAAAAGATTTTACTTTAGTTTTACAACTTATATTTCCAACTAATAGAACAGCATTAATTCAAACATCTATAATTAATAATACTGATAAAGATTTAAATCTTAAATTAGGATGGAAAGGTCATATATTTAATGAGTTTAAAGAAGGAGGAGGCTCAGCACCTCTTAATCAGAAATTATTAGCAACTAAAAATGGAGTAGAAATTACTTTCTCAAACATTAATTATACTTGGAACTTTTTCTCAACAGACCAAACTAAATTTACAATAAATTATAATGGTGATACAAATACAAAGGTAGATGGTAATAATTATACAACTGAATTAAATAAAGGTGTAAAAATATTACCAAACAAAGAGTTTAAAACATACACAACAGAAAGTTATACTTTTACAAAGGAAGAGCAAACTAAAGAAAATGAAAAGGTAAATAATTTATTAGCTAATGGAGATACATATTTTAATAAAAATAATGAACGTTGGCAAGGATACTTAAATAAAACTTTCGATGGAACAAAGAATGTAGATCCTAAATATGACAAAGTAGCAGTGAAAGCTATGGAAACTATAACTACAAACTGGAAAAGTAAAGCTGGTGCAATTAAGCATGATGGAATTGTACCTTCAATGTCATATAAATGGTTTTTAGGAATGTGGGCATGGGATTCATGGAAACATGCAGTTGCTGCTGCTAATTTTGATGGAGAACTTGCTAAAAACAATATAAGAGCTATGTTTGATTATCAAATAAAACCAAGTGATAAAATTAGACCACAAGATGCTGGGGCTGTAATAGATGCAATATTCTATAATAAAGATTCAGAAAGAGGAGGAAAGGGAGGTAACTGGAATGAGAGAAATTCTAAGCCACCTCTATCAGCTTGGTCAGTATGGAATGTATATAAACAAACAGGTGATACAAGTTTCTTAGAAGAAATGTATCCTAAGTTAGTAGCTTATCATAAATGGTGGTATGAAAATAGAGATCATGACAAAAATGGTATAGCAGAATATGGTGCTATGGTTCATAATGCTCATTATTTATATGATAAAAATGGAAATATAATTAAAGATAAAGATGGAAATCCAAAGTTTGATTCTAATGCAATCATTGAGGCAGCTGCTTGGGAAAGTGGAATGGATAATGCAACTAGATTTGATGTTAAAGGATCAGGCGATGGAGATGTAGGAGTAAAGGTATTTGAAAATAAAAATAAAAATGGAAAAGTTGTAGGATATTCTATAAATCAAGAATCAGTTGATTTAAATGCGTATCTTTATGCTGAAGATGGTTTCTTAAAATCAATGGCAGAAGTTTTAGGCAAGGGGGAAGATGCTAAAAACTTCGAAAATCAAGCTAAACATATAAAGAAATATGTAGATGAAAATATGTTTGATAAAAATACAGGATTTTTCTATGACCTTCAAATCAATAATGATGGAACAAAGAAAAAGTTATTAGTTAATAGAGGAAAAGGTACTGAAGGCTGGATACCTTTATGGGCTAAAATGGCAACTAAGGAGCAAGCTCAAGCAGTAGAAAAAAATATGGTAGATCCAAATAAGTTTAATACTCCAATGCCATTCCCAACAGCTTCAAAGGATAATGCTAAATATTCACCTACTAAGTACTGGAGAGGTCCAGTATGGTTAGACCAAGCTTTATTTGGAGTAGAAGCACTTCAAAACTATGGTTATGATAAAGAAGCAAAAGCAATGACAGAAAAGTTATTTAATAAGGCTGAAAGATTAACAGGAGATGGACCTATAAGAGAAAATTATAACCCTGAAAACGGTGATGGATTAAATTGTAAAAACTTCAGTTGGTCATCAGCTTCATATTATTTACTATATAAAGATTTACTTGCAGCTAAAAAACCACACACAACTTCACAAACTGGATTTGCAATAGAACCTACTAAAGTTGATAATGATAAAAATAATTCAGATAAAGGTAAAAATAATGAATCTGCAAATAAGGAAAATAACAAAGATAAAGTAGATGAAAATACAAATAAAGAAAATAATAAACAAGATGCTACAAAACCAACAAATAATAAAGATAATAACGTAGTTAATAATAAAGAGAATAATGTAGCTAATTCATCTAATAATAATCCAAAAGATAATAATGTTATTGCAAATGTAGATAAAAATAATAAAGCAAACAAAGATAAAGTAGTAAATACTCAAGCAAATACTAAGGAAAATGATTCAAACAAAATAGATAATAGCAAAGAAGATAAGGATAGTAATTTACCTAGTACTGGTTATAAATATGGAGCATTATCTATTGTTGTAGCTGCTATATGCATATTACTTGGAATAGTACTTATTAAAAAGAAAAATAAAGTAGAAGAACAAAAATAATAAGTATAAATTAAAAAAGAACTGTTTTTTACAGTTCTTTTTTTATATGGGAAAATATGAAGTTATGCTAATTTAAATATCAATAAAATTAAATTGTACGAAAAGTCCATATTAATTAATTTATTTTTTATATTATATGATTAATTATTTAAAAAGTAGAGAAAATATAAAAGGTCTAAAGTTATATATTTAAATTATTATAGAGAAGTTGTTATATAGATTTATTTTAAATTTATTGGTCTTATAACATTAACTTAAAGGAGATAAAATATGGATTTATTACAATTAAAAAATATTAATAAGTACTATAAGTTAGGCAATAAAGAAAAGTTTCATGCTTTGAAAAATATTAATGTGGCTTTTAATAGAGGAGAACTTGTATCTATAATAGGGGAATCGGGTAGTGGTAAATCTACAATGATGAATTTAATTGGTGGATTAGATTCAGATTTTACTGGACAATTACTTATAAATGGAAAGAACATAGGAGACTTTAAAGAGAAGGAATTAGATGAATATAGAAAAAAGAAAATAGGTTTTGTATTTCAAAGTTGCAATTTAATACCTCATTTATCCATATTAGATAATGTAACTATTGCACTTACTTTATCTAATGTAAGTAAAGATATTCGTATAAAGAAAGCTACACAGGTATTAAAGGAAGTTGGACTTGAATATCATATAAATAAAAAGCCAAATCAATTATCAGGAGGTCAAAAGCAAAGAGTTGCAATAGCAAGAGCTTTAGTTAATGACCCTGAAATAATACTTGCAGATGAGCCTACTGGTGCATTAGATTCAGAAACAACAGAACAAGTTTTAAATATTATAAAAGATATTGCAAAAAAAGGTAAGCTTGTAATAATGGTTACTCACTCAGAGAAAGTTGCAGCCTATTCAAGTAGAATAATAAAAATATTTGATGGAGAAATAGTTGAAGATAAAGAGGAAACCCCATTAAATAATATTTTATTTAAAAATATAGAAGAAAATAAAAGCAATAAAAATTTAAGTTTTTTTTCAGCAATAAGACTTGCTGCAAATAATATGAATCAAAAACTTAAGAGAAATATATTAGTTGCAGTAGGGGTAAGTATAGGGATTATGAGCGTTGTATTAATGCTATCATTAGGTAATGGAATGAAAACATACTTTAATGATATGATAAAAAGTTTTATGAATCCTTTAGTAGTTGAAGTTAATATGCCAGCAGAAAAAAATTCTAATAATCCAAATAATCCAGCAGCTGCAATGAAAGCAATGATGGGAGCAAAGGAGCCTTTTAAAGAAAAAAACATAAAAGAGTTATCAAAAATAGAAGGTGTTAAAGAAGTAGAAAAGGGGTTTAGTTATATAAACATTTCAGGAAATAATATATTAGAATATAGAAATAAAAAATGTGATATTATGATGTTAAATAGCATGTCATCTGCTATAACTGATAAAAATTTAAAGAGGGGTAAGTTACCTAAAAAGAATGAGATATTAGTAAGTGAGCTAATTTCAAAAGAACTTGGTGGAAATATTATTGGTAAGAAGGTAAAATTAAATACTTTAGTTCAAGGGATTGAAGTTGAAGGAACATTTAAAGTAAGTGGAGTTTACACAACAGGAAATAAAGATCGTATGTCAGAAACAACAGAAGTTGTATTTATGAATTATGATGATTTAAACTCATTACTTAAAAAGCAAGGTGAAAGCTTAGATACAAGTGTAATATATCTTATTGCAAATACAAAAGAAGAGGCAAGTAATATAAAAACAAAAATGTTAGATATGGGGTATCAAGGTTCAGTTCAGGAAATTATGGGAGATCAAATGGTTACTATGTTAAATGTATTAACAATAGTTCTTGCAGGAATTGCAGCTATTTCTTTAATTGTTTCATCAATAATGATATTAGTAGTACTTCATATAAGTGTAGTTGAGAGAACAAAAGAAATTGGACTATTAAGGGCAATAGGTGCAAGAAGAAAAGATATAAAAAGAATATTTGTATCAGAGGCATTTTTGATAGGATTATTTAGTGGAATAATAGGGCTTGTAAGTGCATTTTTAATAGAAAAATTTGCAAATATAGCTTCAATGAAAGTTTTTTATATTGATGTTGTAAATATAACACCAGCTTATGCTATTTGTGGTATTGTTGTAAGTACTATTATAAGTATGTGCTCAGGTCTTATACCAGCAAGAAAAGCTGCTAAATTAGACCCAGTTGAATCATTAAGAACAGAATAATAATATTAAGGGAGTCTATTTATGAAATTTTTATTTTAAATAGGCTCTTTAATTTTAGTAAAGTATATTAGTATTTAAAATTTTGGATTTAAATAAACTAAAGAACAAATTATAAATTGAATTATTTAAAAGAATATTAAGTAGAACATTAATAAATAAGGCTTAAAATAGGATTAATAATTTAATACAATGTTTATAAAATAATAGTAATTGTATAAAAATTTAAGCTTAAAATTAAATTTATTTTATTATATTGTAATATTTACAAAATAATGTTTTATATGATAAAATAGATGAAACATTGTAGCAGTGGGACAGTAGTATAGTTAGAAAAGTTAAGATTTAAGTACAAAAAATTAAAAGAAAAATTTAATAGTAGTATAGGAGGTATGAACATGAAAAGAAAACATGATTTCATAGCAGTAGGTTTCACAATATTTGCCATATTCTTTGGAGCAGGAAACTTAATATTTCCACCAGAGATTGGTATAAACTCAGGAAAAGATTGGTTTATGTCTTTATTAGGATTTTTTATTTCAGGAATAGGACTACCCCTTCTTGGAATATTGGCACTTAATAAAGCAGGTAGTTTAGAAAAGTTTGGAGAAAAGATAGGGTCTAAGTTTACAAATATTTATACAGCATTAATTTTAATATGTTTAGGACCAATTGTTGCAATTCCAAGAACTGGAGCAAGTACTTATGAAATGGCTTTATTACCTAATATAGGAGATACTATAAGTCCTGGTATTTTTGCAGCAATATTTTTTGCAATAACACTTATATTAACTTTAAAACCAACAAAAATTGTAGGATATATTGGTAAGGTATTAACACCAATAATTTTAATTATACTTTCAGTAATTATAATTAAAGGTATATTTTTTACTGAACATGCATTTAGAGATGGTACAGTAAACGGATTTAGTTTTGGATTTATAAATGGATATCAACCAATGGATGCACTAGGAGCACCAATTACAGCAGTAATTGCT
Source organism: Clostridium sp. TJA020 (assembly GCF_058310295.1). NCBI lineage: Bacteria > Bacillati > Bacillota > Clostridia > Eubacteriales > Clostridiaceae > Clostridium > Clostridium sp. TJA020. Next base: position 39,671 of record NZ_JBZEFC010000002.1, on the reverse strand, counting down.
ATAAATGCAATAGTTGCTTTAGGTTATAATAAAGATTCAGAAAAAAAATCCATTTTAAAGAAAGCGAGTATAGTATCAAGTATTGGTTTTATATTTGTTTATGGTGGATTATTATACTTAGGAGCAGCTCTTGGAGGATATTTTCCACAAGATATAAGTCAAGCTGAACTAACTATAGGTATTGCTCATTTAATTTTAGGTAACTTTGGTAAAGTAGCACTTGGAATAGCTGTTGCAGCTGCATGTCTTACAACATCAATTGGTTTAACAGCTATGGTAGGAGAGTTTTTCTCAAAGGTGTTAAAGATTAAATATGAAATTATAGTTGCAGTTATTTGTGTTGCATCAGCAGTTATGTCTATTGCAGGTATAAGCAGTATAATATCACTTGCAGTACCAATACTTATGATTTTTTACCCAATGCAAATAGTTCTTATATTATTTAATATAATTGGAGTAGAGAGTAAGTTAACTTATAAGATTACAGTATATACAACTCTTGTAGTATCAGTATTAGATGTTCTTCATACTCAATTTGGAGTAACAGCTCTTAATGGAATATTTAAATTTGTACCATTAGCTAATGTAGGATTTGCATGGGTAGTGCCAGCAGTTATTGCGATAGTAGTTTCAATTATACTTAATATGCTTTTAAAGAAAGAAGAAGCAGCTGTAGATATGTTAGATAGTTAATAAATTTATATAAGAGAAGGTATTAGATTTAATCTAATACCTTTTTAATATAGTTAAACGAATAATTACAGGAGGATTTTATCTTATGGTTTATGCGCCTTATTTGCTCTTCATTTTTAATAGAATATGAAGAGTGATTAAGATGATAATAAAAAATTTAATAAATATAGTTAATAATGATGAATATAAAAAATTAATAGTATTTGCAATACCATTAATGTTTAATAGTATAACTTCTATGATTATAAGTCTTTTTGAATTAGCACTTAGCTTAAATATTTTATTTTAAATATAAAAAATAATGGGTTAAAAGTTTTAATATTAATTAAATAAAAAGGATATGTTATATTTTATAACATATCCTTTTTATTTTGAACGAAGTATTATATTATTGAAATATTTATATTATAAATTTAGTATTGAGCTTAATTACCTAGAACTTGTGATGCATTTCTGATTATATTTTCAATGTAATCAGAACTTTCTTCACCAAAGTAGTTTAGTATTTCTTCACAAGAGGATGAGTTTTTTGTAAGAATTTCAAGCATTTTAACTTGATTATTTAAGATAGCTAATTGTTTTTCCATATTTTTAATTGATTCTTTTTCAGTCATATTGAACACATCCTTTTTTATAAATTTTAATTTTATAACATTAAATCTTATTAAATAAGATTATTGGCTTTTGCAAACTCTGTAAGCTCATCTCTGAATTTTGGGTGAGCTATTTTTATTAAACTTTTAACTCTATCTCTTACACTTTTTCCTGTAAGGTTTGCGATACCATATTCAGTAACAACATAATCAACATCATTTCTAGAATAAGAGATTGCAGTTCCAGGTGCGTGTCCTGTTGATATAGTTGAAATTGTACCATTTTTAGCAGTAGAGTGAAGTGCTATAATTGATTTTCCTCCCTCTGACATAAATGCTCCAATTCCAGTATCGCTTTGTCCACCTGTTCCACTATATTGATTAAATCCAAAGCTTTCAGATGAACATTGACCTGTCAAATCAACAGATAAAGCTGTATTTATTGAAATCATTTTTTTATTTTTTGCAATTACATATGGATCGTTTACATAAGAGCAAGATTTTAATTCTACACAAGGATTATCATCTAAAAAGTCATAAAGTTTTTGAGTTCCAAGAGCAAATGTTCCAATTATTTTATTTTTGTGAAGAGTTTTTTCACTATTTGTAATAACTCCAGAATCAAAAAGGTCAACTATTCCTTCTGTAATCATTTCTGTGTGAACACCTAAATCTTTTTTTGTCATTAAAGATTTAGCAACAGCATTTGGAATTCCACCAATACCAAGTTGTATAGTAGAACCGTCTTCAACTAAAGATGCTATATAATCACCAATTACTAAGTCAGTTTCTGATGGCTCTTTTGGTTGAAGTTCTGGAACTTTGATTGTATTTTCCATTATATAATTAACTTCACTTATATGAACTTGTGTATCACCATGAGTTCTTGGTAAGTTTTCATTTACTTCAAGAATTACTATATCTGCTTTTTCTACATTTTCACGTTCATAAACTAATGAAAGTGAAAGTGAGAAGAAACCGTGTTTGTCCATTGGAGTTGCAGCTCCAACAAATATATTAGGTTTTCTATATCTTAATCTTTTAGTAGCAGAATATCTTAAGTGAGTAGGGATATATGCTCCTAATCCATTTTTTCTAGCATTTCTTGCAGGTCCTCCCATAAATAGAGATTCATTAAAAAAGTGACCTTTCATAGATTCATCTGTATTATAAATATACTTATTTAAGCTTAACATTGTTACCACATTAACATTTTCAACTCTATCTTTAATTGTATGTAATTTATTAAGAAAACCTTGTGGTTCACATGGTCCTAGTGAACAAACTATTTCATCATTTGATTTGACAAGGTTTAGTGCGTCATCCACTGTTATAAGTTTTTCTTTATATTGTTTTGAATAATCCATAAAAAATACCTCCATTATACCATAAAATAAGTTAAAATTTTAACAAAGTGGTTAAAAAAAAGCGCAGCTAATCTATAAACCTTATAGAATAGCACGCCACTCATAATTCTCTCAATGCGTACATTTAAAACATATAAACTTTTTATATATATTATTTAACTTGAGTTTATTATATACCAAAATTAAGAAAAATAAAACACTATTTGAAATTGTTTACAATTTATTATTAAATTATTGTAAGTTCTTTTTTATTGCCTTCAATGAAGCAATTCATATCATATACATCATCTTCATTAGGTTCTTTATTAAAAACTTTTTTAAATTCTTTTATACAATCTTCAATAGAAAGCTTATCAGAAACAATATTACTTAATAGTTTCATATGATTTACATATTCATAAAAGCTCTCTTTAGTATATAATCCGTGATGAGAAGGAACATAATAATCTGCCTCATAACATTCAAGTTCTATTAATAGTGGAATAAATTTATCTTTTGAATAACTCCAAGCACCATTATACATATCTAAATAAAGAGAATCACCAACAAAAGCTGTAGTTTTATTATTTTCTTCTATTAAAACTATTGAATTATCATTTGAGTGATCACTAGATATATGTTCAACAAAAACTTTAACTCCACCTAAATCTATTTTTAAAAATTCATCATAAATTATATCACCTGTTGGTATTAAAATCTCTCTATCATCATTTGGATGTTCTATTTTTATATGTTCTAAACAAAATTCAATTTCTTGTCCATTTTTAACTCTTTCTTCTAATGCACTGTTTGTCCATTTTAAATCTCTAAGTGAATCAAGTTTTTCATTAGTTACTCCATTTACTATATTTATTAAGTTCATATAATTTGCTCCAACTATATGATCCCAATGCCAATGTGTTATAACTAAATATTTTATTTCAGAAGTAGCTATTTTTTGGGCTTCCTTTAAAAAGCTTTCTGCATGACTTTTTGAATTTCCACCATCAATAACTAAACTATATTTATCTCCAATTACAAGACCAAGGGTTGGTCTGTCTCCAGATTCTTTGTGCTCCATATAATATACTCTATCTGTAAGTTTTTTTAGCATATTTTCATCCCTTCTTTTTGTATTATTTAGTTAATTATAACATTTATATATATCTAATCTCAATTTAATAACTTTAAAAAAAATATAGCTTATTTATTAAACATTATTTAATAGTCTGTTCATTGTATTTGTTAATAAAAAATATTATGATAATAAAGTAGTTAGGATGCTAACTAAATTTATTTCAGTAGTGAAATAAAGGATTTAAGCAAAGTTTTGTGTACTTTTTACTTAAATGAAATTATGTTAATAAAAAATAGTAAACTTTAAAAGAAAAGGAGAGATTTTTATGCCAAAATTATTAATTCCAGCAATTATATTTATAACACTTGCATTAATTTTTTATACAGTAGGTGTATGGGGAGAACATAGAGCTAAAGTATTAGAAAAGAAACATGTTATCATTTTCTGGTGTGGTTTAGTTTGTGATACTTTAGGAACTTTTACAATGAGTAGAATTGCAGCAGCACATGCTGATAAAACAATAACACCAACACAACTTTTAATTCATCAATCAACAGGTATGCTTGCAATATTATTAATGTTATTCCATGCAGTTTGGGCAACTTGGGTTTTAAATAAAGGAAGTGAAAAAGCTAAACAAGCATTCCATAAATTTAGTATGGTAGTTTGGTTTATATGGTTAATTCCTTACTTTGTAGGAATGTACATTGGAATGGCAGGCTAAAATATAAATAAATTTGTTTTATATAATAAATTTATTTTAGATTAACTTAATAGATGTAAAAGAAAAGGTGCTAAGTTTTAGCACCTTTTCTTAATACCAGGAGGTCAGGAGTATCAAAAAGGTTTATATTAATATATATTAATGAAAGTTGATATTTAGGATAAAATAAATGGTTAAATTTTAAGAATTTTTATAATTAATAATTGAAATTATAATATATATAATTATGTAAACAGGTTTAATTGTTTTATATTAAGGCAAAACTAATTATTATTTAAGGATTTTTTAAAGAAATTTTTGTATATTTAAATAAAGAGATTTTAAAGGGGAGATAATTATGGAAAAAAAGCAGTATGTTTGTGCAAAGTGTGGAAATAATCATTATGAATCAGATCAATTTCAAGCTACAGGAGGAAATTTCGCAAAGATATTTGATATTCAAAATAAGAAATTTATAACTATAAGCTGTACAAGATGTGGATTTACTGAGCTATATAAAGCACAAAGCAGTGATGGTTGGAACATACTTGATTTTTTAATTGGTTAATTTTTTGTATTTTAAATAATTATATAATAAATAGGATTTTAAGAGAGTTTTGCATTTTATGTAAGGTTCTCTTTTTTATTTTAATAGATTTTTCAAAGTTAAAATATTTTATAAAAAATTTCTTTCATTTTTAGTAAAGTGCATATTTATTAAATGAAAGGAGTTGATAAGCATGGCAACAAAAACAATAAAAGGATTAGCTTTATCAGTAAATTATAATAGGGGAAAGGATGAGAAGGAAAATGATATAATTAAGCATCAAACTTATAAGAATTTAAACTTACAAGCAAGTGATGAAAATATATATGCAGTAGGAAAAGCTATATCAGAATTAATATCTTATCCATTAGTTTCAATTGAAAGAGAAGAAGAAAGCGTATTAATATCAGAATAATTTAAGAAGAAAAATAGTTTTATAAATTAAAAGGGGGTATTTATAATGATTGATAGAATATTAGTTATTGGGTTTAAAAATGAGCTTGGTAAAAGGGTTAATTTAACAATTAGAGAAGTAAGAGATGATTTAACTAATACTGAAGTAAATGATTTAATGGACTTAATTATTGAGAAAGATGTATTTATTACATCTGGTGGGGCTTTAAGTGAAAAAGTTAAAGCAGAGGTAATTACAAAAGAAATAACAGAAATGGAATTAGTAATATCATAAAACATTTATTAAATAAAAGATTAATAATAAAAAAATAGGGACGTATTTAGCGTCCCTTAATACTTGAATTTAATTTTTAAATAACGCTAAATCAAAGTAGTTTATTTGAAAAATATATTTTTTGATTTGAATTAAAAGGTTATAGAAGCGTTTAATAATTCTTCAGCTTCAGTATTAGATAAGTTTTTAGATTGACATATTTCTTCGATTAAAATTTTCTTTGTACTTGTTAGCATTTGTTTTTCAACATTATTTAAATGATGTTTAGAATTGATTTTACTAAGATTACATATAACTTGTATACAATCTGTCAAAGTGCCAGATTTAATCTTTTCATTATTAATAGCAATTCTTTCTCTAAAATTGTTAGGGATTGAATCATAATCTATATCTAAGAATTCATCAATATGGTCAAATATGTTATCAATTTCATCTTTATCACTTACTAATCGTATATGTGATGGTTCAACTACGCTAAATGGTACCATTAATTTCATTGAACTATTAAAAAGGTGTATTTTATAATAATTTTGCATTTTTCCTTTGAATTCTTTTGATTCAATAAGATCAATAACACCTACCCCTTGGCTTGGATATACAATTTTATCACCGACATTAAACAAATAAAAAACCTCCTTATTATATTTTTCTTATGTGCATAACTTTTTTAATAATAGTTTTTATCCTATAAATTGAGATAAATTAAAAGCAATAATATAGCATTATTACTTTGAAGCAAAAAAAATTTTTTATTATTTAAATATATTATAACATAATTTTTTATAATAATAAAATTTTTATTATATCACAAATTATTAGTGGTATCAATTACAATATATATTTATATATTATTTAGGCAATAGGCTTTATAACAATATGTAATTTTATAAAAAAATAATTATAAAAAACAAAAAGCTGTGAATTTTTTAAATAAATATTGGTTAATATGGAGATTATATATTAATGTATGGGGTGAGATTATGAGAAAAGAATTTAATTTCTTATTTATAGCATTAATTATAACGAATATATTTTTTATCGGTATAGCAACAAAGTATAAAAATAAATCAGATATTATAAATAAGTCATTTAAAGTTTATTCAGTAAATGGAGAAAATGAATATTTAAAAGTTACTGATGGAATTATAATAGAAAGCTATAATAAAGATATATTAGAAGGAGGAAGAATTGAATATTTAGGAGTTCATAAAGAAAATTTAAAGTTTTATGAAATTCAAATATGTGTTAATGGAAATGGTGTTGATATAAATGGTAATGAAAAGACAGTATTTTCTACTAAGTTTAAATCAGAAAATTATGATAAACATTTATTTTCCTCTCCAGGAGATTTAAAAGCAAATATAGGCAGAATCTCTGGAGAGTACATAACAAGACATTATGATAAAAAATATTTACTTAATAATATGTATTTAAAATTAAAATTACAATTTGAAAATGGTCAAAAAGAGGAATATAAAGTTAAATTAAATGTAAAGAGGATTTAGAAGATTTTGAATAAATCTCTTTCTTTGTGGTGATACTCTAAGATAATTGAAGTGTATCTATTGCAAAGCGAGGGATTTTTTTGATTAAAGAAAAAATAAAACAAATATTATCAAATAAAATTATAATTGCTATAAGTTCTTTTCTTATAGGAGTTTTATTTATGAGCCTTGTAGGAAATGGGGTAAACCTTACAAAAGAAAGATATCAGTACCTTTTAGAAATGGAGAGTAAAGTATTAAATAACAGTAATTTATACAAAGAAATAAAATCTTATGATAATAACAGTAATAAGTATAAAAGTGATGAAGAAGTTTCTAGTGAAAATTTAAGTGAAGAAAACAATAAATATAAATTAAAAGAAGCATATTATGAAAAAGATGACGATGGAAATAAACTTATGTCTGTTAAGATTAATAGTTTAAATACAACAAAAGAAAGAAATGAATTTTTAAATACAAAGGCTAATAAAGTTATTTTATTAGAATTTACTTATGAAAATTTAAATTTAAGTGAAAATTTATTTATATCAGATAGTAATTTTAAAGTTTATGATAAAGAAGGAAATATATTAGAGAGTTATCCAATAAGTTCAGAAAAGGTTTCGAAGAGTATAAGTAAAGGTAAAAAGTGTACTGCAAGTGCAGCTTATGCTTTAAACAGTAAATCAGAAGATATTATAGTTGAGTTTTATCCAAATATTTTAGATAGTAAACCAAGTGCTATATTTAACTTAAAATTAAATTAGAAATAAAAAAACTACCATATATAAATTATATATGGTAGTTTTTTTAAAACACTCTATCTCCTTCATTATCAAAAAACTCTACTTTATTTGAAAAAGTATCATTAGATTTTATTTTGTATACTCCTAAAATATATTGATTAACATTTAAATTTTCATCATAAAGTATTTTGTCATTATTAACTATTTCGTATTTAGAAGCATGTAGCTTTGAATTATTACCAAAAACTACAACTAAATTGTAATTAGTTTGAGGAAAAATATATATTTCAACAGGATCTGTTTTAAATGAGGAGCCTGATGAACCAAATAAACAATATCTATTTTTAAAAATATTATCTCTATTTAAAATTATAAGTTTGTATGAGTTATTGTTTTTAGTATATAAAAGAAAACATAAATCACCATAGCTTTTTTTCTTTTTAATTTCAATGTTTGAAGAATTTTCTTTTTTTTCAATATAAGATATTAAAGATTCATTATTATTAACGTTTACAGTATCACAAATTCTAAAGGTAAGTATTACAGCAATTACTATTACTATAAAAGATGTTATTTTTATGATTAAAGGGATTATTTTTTTATTTTTCATAATAAAACAGTCCTTTTTAATTAAATTTAAAGTTTGTTTTTCATAATATTAAATTTTCTAAAAATATAATAAAGTTATTTTAGGCTTAAAAACTTTAAAATAAAGCCTAATATAATAATAAAAATAATTAAAATTAAATAGCTTATAAAAATTAAGTTTAATTATATATTTCTTATATATACTAATTATACCATTAAGGTAAGAATTAAAATTATAATAAATATTAATAAAATGAAAACATATACATAAAAGTAATTTTAAAATAAAGCAATTACAAAAAATAAAAAAATATAAGTAAAAATTCAATATATTAATAAATAAATGCACTTAATTTTAATAAATTATAAGTATATACTTTTAATTTTAATTATAAAAAAATATAAATAAAACAAAAGTATTATATTTACAAAAGAGTGGATTAAAAATAGAAAAATGACGTATTTTGACAATTAGAATATATTATAAAAAAGAACTTAATATTATATAATTTATGTGAAAATATAAAAATTAATTTTAATTAATAGGCTAAACAAAGTGGAGGGAGAGAATTTTGAAAATTAAATATGGTAATATTTTAATTTTAAGTTTAAGTTTAATTTTAATTGGATTAATTGTTTATTATTTCGCTGAAAAAGATAGTTTTGTAATCTATAAGAATAGTTTTATAAACTGTCAAGAAGATAGTAGAGTTTATTATGAAATTTCAGTAAGAGAATTTAGTGACAGCAATGGAGATGGAATAGGGGATATTAATGGAATAATTAATAACTTAGATTATCTAGAAAACTTAGGGATAGGAGCCATTAATTTGTTACCTATTCAAGAATCTTATAGTAGTCATGGATATGATATTATTGATTACAAAAAAATAAAAAAAGAATATGGCACAATGGAAGATTTTGAAAATTTAATAAAAGAGGCAAATAGGAGAGATATAAAAGTTAATATTAGTTTAGTTCTAAATAATACCTCAGACAAGCATATATGGTTTGAAGAAGCTAAGAATGGAAATAATAAATATAGAGATTATTATATATGGAAGCGTAGCGAAGATGATGTTGATAAAATTAATCATAATATAATTGCACCTTCAACAAAATTTGCTTGGAGAGAATTAAATGAACATAATATTTATTATGCCTTATTATCACCATGTATGCCGGATTTAAATTTAAGTAGTGAATTTGTTAAAAATGAAATAAAGGATATAGCAAAATTTTATATTGATAAAGGTGTAGATGGCTTTAAATTAGAATTAGTTAAATTGTATTTTAATTCCTATAAAGAAAATGTTGAGTTCATAGAAAATCTAACGAGCTATTGTAAAGGTTTAAGAAGTGATTTTACAATTATAGGAGATGTTAGAGAAGGCGAATCAAATATGAAAGGGTATTTAGAAGTTTTAGATGGTTTTTTATTTTTAAATCTTGGTGATATTATTAAGGAAGGATTATTAGAAAAAAATATAAACAGTCTATCTAAAAAGTTATCGAATTACTATTATCAATTAAATAAATATTCAAATAATAATTTTGCAATTTATCCTATTTTAAATAATAAATTTGAAGATAGATTTATAAATAGTTTAGGGGTTTCTGAAGAAAATATGAAAATGGCAGCTACTATTTATTTAACTTTACCTGGCAATCCTATTATATATTTTGGTGAAGAATTAGGGGTTTCTGGGAAAGGTTTTGTTAAAAGTAAAAATGAAGCTAGCTTAATTGAGTTTATTAATTATGATAAAGATAAAGCTAGTAAGATTTATAATAATATAAATAAAAATATATTATTAAGTAATTTAGAAAAAAATAAATCTATATATGAGTTTTATAAAAAGTTATTAAAGGCTAGAAATGAAAATATATCATTAAAAGAGGGTACAGTCCATTATCAAAATTCGGGAAAAGAATCAGTTATGATAATGAAAAGAAAGATGAAAGATGAAATTTCATATGTAATAATAAATAGTAATAAAAATTTAGTTAATGTAAATTTACCAGCAGGAGAATATAAAGTTACATTATCTAATAAAAGAGAATCAGAAATTGAAAATATTAAAAAAAATTTATATATAGATGGTGAAGAAATATTAATATTAACTAAATAAAATATATATAGAAAACTATCTCAACTATTAATTTAGTTGAGATAGTTTTTTTAGAATTTAGAGGTTATTTCATTTTTTTCAATTCTTTTTATATCTTTTAATCTTAAATGAGTTTCAGCTATTATATCATCATATGATTCACCTTCAATGAGCATTTGCTTAGCTTTTTCATGTGAAGCCTTTTCTTTTATAGCCATAATTACAACCTCCTAAAATATAAAGAAATTTCTTAATTAGTTTTTCTAAATTAAATAATAGATATTCATATAGAAAAATATTTTTATTTTAAATTTTAGTGATGACCACAAGAATGTACTGAAGAATGTCCAGCACAAGAGTTTGCAGGATTAAATTCAATTAATTTATTTTCCATAAATAAATTAACATTTTCTTTTAGTGAAGTATTTTCTGCTTTGAATACTTTTTTTCCTAAGATGTTTAATTTATTTATAGCACCAGCACCTATTCCAAGAACTAAAACAACATCTATGTCAGCGCCACCGATTGCTTTAATTGGTTGACATTTACCGTGTTCATGGTTTAAGTCGCCATTGTTTATAGCTTTAATTTCATTTGTTTCAGTATCAACAACTAAGAAAAATGGTGCTGAACCAAAGTGATTATAAGGAACACTTTCAAAACCTTTATTTTCTTTTACAGGAATACAAATTTTCATTATTAATATCTCCTTTCAAATTAGAATTACAATTTTTTTTACAATGCTTTTTACCTTCACATTGAAATTTTGGAAGGTCAATATAATTTTTAGTTTCTAAAGTTTTGCTTTTAATTGCATTTATAAAATTAACTAATTCATCTAAAATATCATTATTAATTGAATAGTGAACAAAGTATCCAGCTTTTTTACCTTCAATAATATCAGCTTCTTTAAGAACTTTTATATGTTGTGAAACTGCTGCTTCAGATATATTAAGATGTTTAGCTAAACCTTTAGCACAAATATTTTTTTTTGAAAGCAAGATTAAAATTTTTAATCTAGTTTCATCTCCAAAAGCTTTGAATAATTTTTCTATATTTTTCATAAGTACCTCGAAATTTAATTAAGTAATTACTTAATTAAATTTTAATACTATTAGGAAAATAATTCAAGGGGTTTTTAAATATTAAATGGAATAAATTTGTTTATTAGAATATAATTTTTATATAGGATTAAACTAATGAGAGAATGGAGAGGTATAATAATGCTTAAAAAGAAAATAATTACTTTTGTAATAACGGGAATAATATTAAGTACAGGAATTCTTGGGTGTATTAATAGCAATATAAAAAAGGAATTAGAAGATGGGATTACATCTATTGAAAACGGGCAGTATGATGAGGCTAAAGCAGATTTTGAAAATGTATTGAAAGAGGATAGTTCAAATCAAGAAGCAACAAAACTTTTAAATATAATAGATAATTACTATAATTCAAAAAAGGAATTTGAAGCTGACAATATAAAAGAGGCAGAAAAATATATAAATGAAATACCAAGTGAATATTCAAATTATAAGATAAAAGATGATATAAATAATTTAAAGAAAAAAATAAATGATAGAAAGAAAGAGATAGAAAGTATAAATAATGAATTAAATAATGTTGATAAATTAATAAAAGATAAAAAGTATGAAGATGCTAAAAAAGTAATTGATAAAATAGATAATAATGGAATAAAACATCAAAAGGAAAAGTTAGAAGGTTATAAAAAGATAATAAATGAAAAACTTAAAGATCTTGAGGAAAAGAAAAAAATAGAAGAAGAAAAGGCTAAAAAAGAAGTTGTTGAAAAGAAAGAATTAGAAAGAAAAAATAAAGAAAAAGAAGTTATTAAGAAACCTTCATCAAGTAATAAAGTAAATACAAAAAATGAAGTTATCAACAATAATCAGCAATCTAAGAAAGAACATGTGTATAAAAATACTAACTTAGGAATACAAATAACATTTCCTGCAAGTTGGAGTGGACTTTACACTGTAAAATCTTATGATGATGGAATTGGTGTATATATGATACCTCAAGAGCCATATAAGTATAGTAGTGAAGGTTTTCTATTTTCAGTAACTAAGTATAAATCAAAAGAAGATGAAAATTTTAAAGATACTGTTGGAAGTAAAAGATTTGTAACTGCAAAAGGTGTTAAGTATATTATAGGTGGACCAACAGATTTTCCTATTGGTGATGGAGAAAAAAATATGAAATTATATTTAAAGTTAAGTAATGAAAAATATGGGGTTGCAAGTACTATAAAGGCTATAAGCTAATAAAATCAGGCTATCTTATTTATGATAGCCTGATTTTTAGTTTAATATTTATACCTCAATACATGTCTATAAATATTTACTACATAGTTATAACTATCTATCCAATAAGGTAAAAGTTCAGGTTTATAATCTACAACATGCTTAATAAAATCGTCAAATAAGTTAAGCTTTAATAGAACTTTAATTATATCTTTGGGATATTGAGTAACTTTATCATAAGATTTTCTTGGGTCTATAACCATTATATTTTCTTTATTATTCACAAATATGTGAGCATTTCTTATATTTATACGTTTAAATTTAAGTATTTTTAAATCTTCAATAAGATCTATTATTTCTTTTGAAACTTTAAAAGAAAGTCCGTGTTCTCTTAAATATTCATAAAGAGTTTCTCCATGAACACATTCTCTTATTACTATGTTACTAACCTTTAACAGGAGTTTAGGGAAGAATCTGCTATCCTCTGTATTTTTTAATATATTTGCTTCACTTTCGGCAGATTTTATACTATTAAAAACTTTAAGAGCATAACCTTCAGGAGTTAGGTAAACACTTCCTTCACATCCAGAACCTAAAATTTCACAATCATTTAATTTTATAACATATTCCATAATATCACTTTTATAAATTGATTATAATCATTATATGCAAAATAAGGTTTATTGATTAAGTAATTTAAAATGTTAAATTTTATAAATATTTACATAATAGCAAATAAAAATTTAAAATTGAAAAAAGTGTTTAATGATATTATTATTCTATACGTTTATATAAAATGTAAACATATTTAAGGGGGATAAAAATGAAAAAAGCTTTAAAAACTTTAGGCATAGTAATAGGATTACCAGTAATTTTTGTAATAATACAGGCTGTGGTCCAAAGTATGCAAATATTTATAGTGGCAAAACAAAATAATTTACAATTTAGTTATGAAAAAGTTATGCCTTTAATTTCAAAAACAAACCTAGGATTAAATTTATCAGTTTTTATTAGTGATTTAATAATGTTAATAATATTATTATTAATTTTTACAAAACATAAAAATAATCTTATAAATAAAGAAAAATTTAAAAAGATTAGCATAAAAAAATGTTTATATATTATTATGTTAGCTTGCGGAATTTATATGTTATCAATGTGTATAATAACTTTCTTAACACCTATTTTTTCAAGTTATAAGGACGTTCAGATGAATTTAAGTCAAGCACAAAATTCAATAATAGGAATTTTAATAATATCAATATTTGTACCTATATTTGAAGAAATATTTTTTAGAGGTGTTATATTTGGATTTTTAAAAAACAATTATAACATTGTAGTTGCTATTATAATTCAAGCATTAGTATTTTCATTTATGCACTTTAATGTAGTACAAGGGATATATACTTTTATATTAGGTGTTGTTTGTTCATTAATGTATATGTATAGTGAATCATTAATAGGCGGTATAATAATACATATAGTATTTAATTTTTTAGGAATGACACTTACAAAATTGGCTACTGTTTCAGTAGCATTAACAGGAATATTTGGAATTATATTTTTAGTTATATTTTTACCTGTTTCTATAATTATGATTTTAAAATCTAGAAAGCAAGTATATTAAAAATAATATTTAAATTAAAGATTGGAGTTTTAAAACTCCTTTTTTTATATGTTTAAATATTTGTATAGATATAGAAATTTATTTTTATGATGTATAAAATATTAAAAGTTTAAACTATCTATATATAAATAAAAACATAATAGGTAGCTTATAAGTAATATAAGATATTCATATTATAACAATAAATCAATAAGGAGTATAATGTTAGTATAATATATAAGTTCTTATGCTTAAATTAAAAGTTAACAGAAGAAAAAATATAAGAAGGAAAGAAGATGGAAGTTATGAGTAATGTAATTAATTCATATTGGGGAGTAGAGCTAAAGACACATTTAGTTAATCAAGGAAGTGAAACATTGGCAATAGTACTGCCTGGAATAGGTTATACTTTAGATAGAGTAACTCTAGAATATATAAGCGAACTATCACTAAAATTAGGTTATGATTTAATTCAAGTTGAATATGGATTTCAAATTGCAAGAAAAACTTTTGATGTAGCTAAGGAATTTGATATAGTAGCAAAGGAAACTTTAGAGCAAATAAATAGTATACTAAATTCAAAATATAAAAATATAGTTATAATAGGTAAAAGTATAGGAACTTGTGTGCAAAATGTATTAAATGAAAATATAAAAGGATACAATATAACAAATGTTTATATAAGTCCTATAGATAAAACTGTAAATATGGGAATTAAAGAAAATTCATTAGTTATAACAGGAAGTGCAGATCCACTTTTGAAAGAAGAAAATATAAGTAAAATAAATAGAATAAATGGAGTTAAATTAATAAAGTTTGAAGGTGCAAATCATGCTTTAAATATAGAAAAGCATCCAATTGATAGCTTGAAAATTCAAATAGATATAATAAAAGCAGTTGAAGATTATTTAAAGTAATTTAAAATTATAGATAAAAAAGAGATTTTATTCAGTTAAATATTATAAGTTAATAAAGATAATAGTCATAAAGAATATTATCTTTATTAAAGTTTAAATTAAATAATAAAATTTAAAATATATTTTGTTATTTAATTAAAATTATGAATTTTAGAAAAAAACCACCACATATTACGGTGGTTTTTTATTTTATTAAAATTATTATTAAAATTTATATAAATATATGAATTATTAAAAGTTTTAAAATAATTGACTGTATAAAAAGGTTATAGTAACATTGGATGAAATAGTATTAAATTACCATTATTATAAATTATTATTGTAACTTATAATAATGGTAATATAGTATAATTTCTTACAAAATAATTAAGTATTTTTATAAAAATATTTAAATCTATGCAATTTTCATCATTTTAGCTATTTATAATAAATTTATAAAATATAGAGATTTGATTTATTTAAGTATATATAAACTTGTTGAAGTAATAATGTTATTAAATATACTTTTAACTTGAAATTTATAATTATTAAAATTAACTTTATAAAGTTAATATTTTAGTACTACATATTCTATTTATAGTTTTTAGATTAATCTCTCCATTATATAATGGAGAGATTATTTAGTTGTATTCAATAAAAATATGCAACATTTATTTAGATGGGTTTTAACAAATGAGGAGGGATTTTAATGAAGGATCTACTGAATAATTTGGATATGAGAAAAGTTTCAATTATATATGAATTATCTAAAAATCAAGGATTAGTACATCTTAAAGATTTAGCTACATTGTTAAATTTAAATGAGAGAACCTTATTAAGTACAATAGATGAAATTAATTATGATGCAAAAATTTATAATATAGATTTAAATATAGAAAAATCACAGAAACTAAACTTAATTTTGGAGGTAAATGCAGATTTTTCAGTTGATTATTTTAAATATATTTACATAAAGAGATCAATTTTATATCGTTTAATAGATTCAATTTTTAGAAATAATTATGAGAATATAAGAAAAACAGCAAAGAATCTACATATAAGTTTATCATCCATATACAGACAATTACCTAATTTAAAAAAATTATTAAATAAATTTGATTTAGATTTTTGTGGACAAAATAAATTTCCTATTATGGGGAAGGAGTATCAAATAAGATATTTCTTTTTAAAATTTTATTGGTGTAGTAATAGAATATTTGAATGGCCTTTTGATGAGGAATTAAAAAAAGAAAGTAATGAAATTTATTGTAATTTATATGTAGGTAGATTTAATACTAATAATATATTTCTTAAGGAAAAAATGATATTGTGGATAGCAATTAATTTAATCAGAGATAAGGAAGGATATGTTCTAGATGATATAGGTAATATGAATAAGTTTTTTGATAATAATAAAAACTTTTTAGAATTTAAAGAGATAATGTTATCAGCTTATGAATTTAATTTTGATAGCAAAAATAAAAATTTAATTCATAATGAGATTGTTCTTTTTTATTCATTAATGGTATCAGAAGAAATGTACTCAGAAAAATTAGATTATTTGTCTAGCTTTTTTACAATAGGTGGAGAACAATCTATATGTGAAGAAGCTGCATATTTATTTATAAATAAATTAAATAAGTTTTTAAATCAATATATAACTAATAAAGAATATACTGAAATGTTTTGTAAAATATTTTGTGCTAATTTAGTTAGTTATTTTTTTTATGAAGACACTACATTTTTTTATAACTTAAGAGAAATTGATTTTTTAAAGGATAATTATAATGATCTTATAAATATATTTGATATTTTTATTAAAGAAGTATTTAAAAATAATAGTAAGTTTGAGAAATTCTTTAAAAATAAATATTTATATTATAAATATCTTTATATAATAATAAGCACGTTAGATGTAAATTATTTTTATAATGAAATTAAAATTGCTCTTTTAATTTCATCACGAAATAAGCCAAGAAAATTACTTGAAAACAAGATAAGAGCATTAACAATATTACCTATAACTTTTGTGGATAAAATTTATGATGATGTTGATTTAGTTATATCAGATACTTTAATTTATATAGAAGAAAAAAAGTGTTTTATTATTAATAATACAGCTTACAATTGGGAATGGGAAAGATTAAAAAATAGCCTAGATAAAATGAGGCGATTAAAGATTAAAAATAAAGATTAATAATTTAAATAAAATTATAATAAGGTTTTTATAATTATGCATAGTACTACACATAGCAAGGATAAAGTTTATTAATATAAAATTTACATTCTCATTTTTTGTTCTTTTAACTAAAAAAGTGGAAGAGTTAATATATTCTAATTTTTTTACTTGTATATATAATAAAATTATAGTTATATATTTATTTAATTTCTCGAAAGGAGGAGAAAGATTAATTTGTTTTTAATGAATTTTATTTATAAATATAAGATGAAGTGTGAATAAATATAAAATAATAACTAGATTATTTATAACGAATGAAATATTTACCTTTATTATTTTAAATATTTTTATTAAATAAATTTTGAAATTAAATAAACTCTCTTTTTATAACTATTTAATAATTAAATTAGAATAGGGGAGAATTGATATGAGTAGAAAAAATAAATTTAAATTATTTTTTTCTAAAATTAGTATTATGCTAATAACTTTAATTATTGGTACAAATTTTACAGGAGTAAAAGAAGCAAAAGCATCGGACAATAAACTTGGTGTAGAATTAAAAAGCATTACTGGTAATACAAAATTAACATCTAAAAAATCAGTAAAAAGACCTGATGGTTTAGGAAATATAAATTATACAACATATACAGATTATAAAAATCAATTTGAATATTTAACTATAAATGGTAAACCAGTTTTTTGTGTTGAACCTTGGATGCAAGCTAAAAAGGGATATAATTATACACAAGAGTATTTAGAAAATTTATTTGAAAATAATAAAGAATTAAAAAGAGATATTGAACTAATTACATATTACGGTTGGAACACGAGTAAAAAAACAATGGAAGATTATACTACAACACAGTTATTAATATGGGAAGTTATGAGTAATTATGGTGTGTATAAATTAACTTGGGAATCAAAGCCAGGATTTTATGATTCTAATAAAAATATGATTATTAAAAAAGTTAATAAAAGCAAAAAAACTCCTTCATTTAATGGACAAGTAATAAATACAAAATTAGGAAAAGTAACAAAATTAATAGATGAAAATAATGTATTGTTTACTTATATGGAGGCAAGTGGATATAGTCCCAATACGGATATAAATAAAGATGGATACATATTAAGATATGGTGTAGAAGGTGGAAAAGAATTTCTTACAATTAAGCCAACAGAAAATGCAGTAAACGGATTAAAATTATCATTTGAAAATATAATTAAAAAGCATCAAGGAACAAATATTGTTTATATAAATGAAACAAGTCAAAAGGTTTCACCAATAACAAAAGTTAGTGACTTTAATTCATTTAATTTAGTATTAAATGTAAAAAAAGAAGCATCATTGAAACTTTTAAAGGTAGATGAAAATAATAATCCAGTTAAAGGAGTAGTTTTTGAGGCATCTTATAATAAAGATTTTTCAGGAAGTGTATTTGAATTAGTAACTGAAAATGATGGATCGGTTTCTAAAACATTAAATGAAGTTGGAAGAATTATATATGTACGTGAAAAATCAGTACCTAATTATCTAGTAAAGTCAAATGAAATAAAATCTATAGAATTAAAATCAAACAAAGTAAATGAAATTAAATTTGTAAATAAATTTATAAAAGGAAAAGTAAAAATAGTAAAAACAGACTCTAAAAATGGTTCAAGATTATATGGAGCTAAATTTGAAATTAAGCAAAAAGAAAATGGATTACTTGTAGATTCCTTAGAAACAAATAAACAAGGAATTGCTGAAAGTAAGCTATTACCTTATGGTGAATATATTGTTAAAGAAGTAAAGGCTCCTGAAAATTATAAATTGAATTCAAAGGAATTTACAATTAAAATTAATGAAAATAATCAAATAGTAACAATGAATATTACAAATGAAAAAGAAAAAGGAATATTAGAATTCAGTAAAACAGATATATCAAGTGGAAAACCGGTAGCAGGAGCAACAATTGAATTTTATAAAAAAGGAATGAATAAGCCATTTTTAATAGGAATTACAGATGAAAATGGTAAAATAAATAAAAATGGGGCAATAGGAGAAATAGAGCGTATAACAGAAAATGGAGGAATATCACTAGAAGAAGGGGAGTATTTCTTTAAAGAAACAAAAGCACCNAGGGGAGTATTTCTTTAAAGAAACAAAAGCACCAAAGGGATATATATTAAATGATGAAAATCATGAGTTTATAATAAAAGTAGGAGAAGTTACAAAAGATAACTTAGCAAATGAGAAACAAAAAGGAATATTAGAATTCAGTAAAACAGATGTATCAAATGGAAAACCGGTAGCGGGAGCAACAATTGAATTTTATAAAAAAGGAATGAATAAGCCATTTTTAACAGGAATTACAGATGAAAATGGTAAGATAAATAAAAATGGGGCAACAGGAGAAGTAGCACGCATAACAGAAAATGGAGGAATATCACTAGAAGAAGGAGAGTATTTCTTCAAAGAAACAAAAGCACCAAAGGGATATGTATTAAATGATGCAAATCATGAGTTTGCAATAAAAGCAGGGGAAGTTACAAAAGATAATTTAACAAACGAGAAGAAAATTGAAAAACCAAGTTACAAAAATAATACTCCTAATAAGAAAAATAAAAGTACAAGTACAAAAGAATTGCCTAAGACTGGAAATGAATCTGGATTGTATTTTATGATGTTAGGATTTATAGGGGTAATATTAGGGATGATTCTTTTTAGAAAAAAAGTAATAAATAAATAAAAATAATTTAATAAAAGAGTGATTTTTAAATCACTCTTTTTTTTAAAAATCTATAATTATCTTTACTATATTGAATTTAAATAAAAAAGTAGTTTCTTAAATAATATAGCTAAATTAAAATAGATTAAACTTAAATTAATATTTATATTTTAGAAACAGAAAAAAATAATATAGTTTGATAAAATCAAATTATAAAAGGAGGTATTTTAAATGAAAGTAATTTTACATGTAGATGAAGAAGGAAAATTGGAAGTGGCATTAGGCAATATAAAAAATTTATTAAATTTAAATAAGAATATAACTATTGAATTATTAATTAATGGAAAGTCAGTAGTTAATTTAAAAGAAGATTATGCTAAAAAACATGGAATAATTAATGAACTAAATGATGTATTTAATAAAGGTGTTATAATAGCAGTATGTAATAATAGTCTAAATAAATTTAATATAGATAAAAACGAACTTTTAAACTTTGTAAAAGTTGTAACTGCAGGAATTATGGAGCTTATAGAAAAGCAAAATGAAGGATTTGCATATGTAAAACCTTAAAATATTTTACAAGATAATATTATTTATAAATAGAATTAATCTGTCTAGATAACGTTTTCTTAGAAGGGTTAATGGACTTTAGTTTAACTTAGGGGGAGAGAAATGGCTAAATATACTATAGGAATTGATTATGGAACATTATCAGGAAGAATACTTTTAGTTGATGTGAAAGATGGAAGAGAAATTGGTTGTAAAGAAGTGATTTATAAACATGGAGTTATGGATGAGTTTATGCCGGATGGAAAAACAAGATTACCAATTGATACAGCCCTTCAACATCCAAATGACTATTTAGAGGTTTTATATAAAATACCAAAACTTATAGAAGAATGTAAAGTAAATAAGAATGATATTATAGGAATTGGGGTTGATTTCACAGCTTGTACTATAATGCCAATAGATAAAAATAACGAACCTTTATGTTTAAAAGATGAATTTAAAAATAGAAGACATGCTTATGTTAAGTTATGGAAAGATCATTCATCACAGGATGAGGCTAATAAGTTAAATAAGATATCAATTGATAGAGAAGAAACTTTTATTAAAAGGTATGGGGGAAAAATATCTTCTGAATGGCTTGTTCCAAAGGTTATGAAACTTATAAATGAAGATGAAGAAATTTATAATAATGCATATAGAATAATAGAAGCACTAGATTGGATTATACTAAAGCTTACAGGAAAAGAGAGTAGAAGTATATGTAGTGTTGGATTTAAAGGAATGTGGTCTAAGGAAAAGGGGTATGAATCAAAAGAATTTTTTAAATCATTAGATATTAAATTAGAAAACTTTACAGAAGAGAAACTTAGTAATAATATTAAATGCTTAGATCAGTGTGCAGGAACTTTAACTAAAGAAATGGCAGATAAGTTAAATTTAAAAGAAGGAATTAAGGTTGCAACTGGAATAGTAGATGCACATGCAGCACTTCCAGCTTTAGGAATTGTTAAACCAGGAAAAATGCTTATGATTATGGGAACATCAACTTGTCATATAATGATGGATGATAAAGAAAGATTTATAAGTGGAGTAAGTGGAGTTGTTGAAGATGGAATAATACCGGGATATTATGCTTACGAAGCTGGACAAGCTTGTGTTGGAGATCATTTTGATTGGTTTGTAAAAAATGCTGTACCAAAAGAATATGAAGATGAAGCAAAAAATAAAAATATTAATATTCATCAGTTATTATGTGAAAAAGTAAAAGGACAAAAGCCAGGAGAAAGTGGTTTAATTGCTTTAGATTGGTTTAATGGAAATAGAAGTGTTCTTACAGATGCAGATTTAACAGGAGCTATTATAGGCTATACACTTCATACAAAGCCGGAAGAAATATATAGAGCATTAATTGAGGGAACGGCTTTTGGTACTAAAATAATTATAGATGCTTTTGAAAATGAAGGTGTTGATATTAAAGAGATATACGCAGCTGGAGGAATAGCACAAAAAAATGAAATGATGATGCAAATTTATTCTGATGTATTAAACAAAGAAATAAATATATCTGATTCTAATCAAGCCTCAGCATTGGGTTCTGCAATACTTGCTGCAGCTATTGTAGGTAAAGAAAATGGTGGATATGATAGCATAGAGGAAGCATCAAAGTATATGTCTAGAAAAAAAGAAAAAACATATAAGCCTATTAAAGAAAATGTGGCACTTTATAATAAGTTATTTAAAGAGTATAAAATATTACATGATTATTTTGGTAAAGGTGAAAATAATGTAATGAAGAGACTAAAAAAATTAAAAAATGAATTACTATAATATAAAAAACTTATTGCTTCTTAGCAGTAAGTTTTTTAGTTTATTGGAAAAATTTTTAAATTTTATATTGAACATTTATTCTATCTGTTATATATTATATATAACAGATAGAATAAAGTTAATAAAGGAGGTAAAAATGTTTTTAGTTTTAGAATTTGAAAGCGAAACTCCTATATATCTTCAGATAAGAAATAAAATAATTGAAGGAATAGCAAAAGGCCAAATAAAGGAAGGGGATAAGCTTCCATCTGTAAGAGAGTTAGCTTCTGGAGTGGAAGTTAATCTTCATACAGTAAATAAGGCATATAACTTATTAAAAGACGAAGGTTTTGTATCTGTAGATAGAAGAAAAGGTGTAATAGTTAATATTAAAAAAGCAAAAGATGACATAGAATTTAAAGAAAAATATAATTTAAAGCTTAATGAAATAACACAAGAAGGCATTGCAAAAGGGTTGTCTAAGGAAGAAATATTAAATTTATTAGATGGTATTTTAAAAGAGTATTAGGGAGGGTTAAATATGTTTGATATTAGTTATGTAATTATTATGACTTTAGTAATTTTTATTGAATTTTATTCAATGACAATACTTCCTATAAAGGGCAAGAAGCAATTACTTTTAGGTTGTGTAGTAACAGAAGAAATAAAAAATAATAAGGATGTAAAAAAGTTAGTAAATAGATATAAATGGGTTAATATTATAATTTCAATTATAGCAGAGGGACTAATAATATTTAGTTATTTAAAATCAAGTATAGCTCTTAATGTAGTTTCAATATTTTTTACTATATTTGCATTAATGATATCCTTTGGATTTTATAATGAAAAAATGAAAGGACTAAAGAGAAAATTAGGAGGATTAAAAGGAAAAAAACAAGTTGTTATTTATGAACTTGAAGAGGTTAAATATAATTTAAGAACATTAATTTTTTATATAGTTACTATGGGAACATTAATTTTATTTAATCTTTACTTAGCAATATCAAAATATGATTCAATGCCAAATATAATAGCAACAAACTTTGATTTTAGTGGAAATGTTATTGGTTATTCAGAAAAGAGCTTCTTTACTGTATTTTCAGTAATATTATCAATGATATTTATTTTTGGAATATTTATATTTATAGATTTTTTAATTCAAAAACAAAAACTTAAAATAGATCCAAGAAATCCAGAAAAATCAAGAGGAGGTAATTTAAGGTATAGAAGAATTTTATCAAATATGATGATTTTTACTGGAGTTTTAACTATGGTTATATTAACAGTTGGAAATCTTCAAATACTTCAAATTATACCTATGAGCAGTTTTTTAGTTAGTTTTATATTAATTCTTGTAGTATTTATGTTTACTGTACTTTTTATATTTATGATTAAAGCTTACAAAGTAAGAAATAATTATAAAATAGAGAATAACAATGTAGTACAAAAAGACGATGATGATAATTGGAAGTTTGGAATTATATATTACAATAAAGATGATCCACGTGTTAATGTAGAAAAAAGATTTGGTATGGGGTACACAGTAAATGCTGCAACAAAAACAGGAATGGCAATGTATATTGGAATAATAGTTGTTTTAATTGTAGCATTAGTTATAACTTTTACTCAAACTTAAATTAATATAAATAGAAATTAATATAAAGAGATAGTATAAGTGACTTTATTTATACTATCTTTTTAATTTTACAGCTTTAAAATGTAAAAAAGTATTTACATCAATAAAATGGAAGTGTACAATAAATGTAAAGAAGTTTTTACATTAGAGGAGGAAGATATAATGTTAGGATTTAAAAAAATGGATGAAATGGAAATGCAAATATCTTTTAAGAGTATAAAGGTTGCATGGGCGTATACTGCTATTTTTTTATTTATATGGTCAGTTTATAATTATGTAATAAATGGTATATGGGGAGCAGAATTCTTTTTATTTATAACACAAAATCTTGTATTCTTAGGAGCAAGTACTATTTTAAAAATAAGGATGCAAAAATAAATGAGAAATAGAATAAAAGAATTAAGAAAAGAACTTGGATATAGACAAGAAGATTTAGCAATTAATATGAATGTAACTAGACAGACAATAAATGCAATAGAAAATAATAAGTATAATCCTACTTTAGAGTTAGCAATGAAGCTTGCTAAGTTTTTGGGGACAACAGTAGAAAATTTATTTTTTATTGATGACTAAATATAGTATTGAATAAATAAAAAGTAGAAGGTAAATACCCTCTACTTTTTATCTATTTTTTAAAACATTTTCTATAAACTCTTCATTAGTCATTGAAACTGGTTCATTTCTCCTAAGAAGTTCAATTTCATATTTATAAGGTGGAACAGATTTTTTGCTTTCTCCAGGAATGGTAACATAAGGAGTTTCAAGTATTTTTGGAATTTCTAAAAAGTCATTATGCCATACAACATATCTTAAAGCATCAAAACCTATATTACCTATACCAATATTCTCGTGACGGTCCTTTTTAGCTCCAGGAATATTTTTACTATCATTTAAATGAAATACTGCAATTTGATTTTTTCCAATAAGTTTATCAAATTCATTAATAACTCCATCAAAGTTATTAATAATATCATAACCACTATCACTTGTATGACAAGTATCAAAACAAACTCTAAGTTTATCATTATGAGTTACACCATCATAAATTCTTGCAATTTCCTCAAAGTTTCTACCAATTTCAGTTCCTTTACCAGCCATAGTTTCAAGAGCTATATTACATTTTGTATCTTTAGTTAATACTTCATTAAGACCTTTTATTATTTGATTAATTCCAGCATCAACACCAGCACCAACATGAGCACCAGGGTGAAGAACTAAAGTTTTACTTCCCATAGCTTCAGTTCTTTGCAGTTCTAATGCTAAAAATTCAGTTGCAAGTTCAAAAGTTTCTGGTTTTACAGTATTAGCTAAATTTATTATATAAGGTGCATGAATAACTATATCATCTATTCCGTGCTCCTTCATGTAAGCCCAACCTTCGTCTATTCTAAGTTCACTAATATCTTTACGTCTAGTATTTTGAGGAGCTCCAGTATATACCATAAAAGTATTAGCTCCATAAGAAACAGCTTCTTTAGCTGATCCTAAAAACATTTCTTTTCCACTCATTCCTACGTGGCATCCTAATTTTATCATATGAATTTCTCCCTTTAATCCAAAATTAAATTTATAAATATATTTTACTATTTTTAATAGAAATATGACAGTATAAATTTTTAAGTGATATAAATTATTACTTAAAAATAATTAATAGTTATAAATTTTTAAAATATTATTAAATAATTATAGTAAAAAATATAATAAAAAATATAAATTAAATTAATCAAAACTAAGAAAAAATAATAATAAATAAAAAGTTTACAAAATGTTAACAATTATTTTCAAAAAAATTCATTGAATTTTTGTTTTTTAGGCCTATATGAATAAAAATAAGTAAAATCAATCTTTTAAAGTACTTGAGATAATAATATTATGTTTAGTAATACTAAATTTTAAAGTTAGTATTTATTACACAAAATTATTTTATTTATAAAAATATAATAAAAATACAAAAATGTAAAATAATAGTGTTGGTAAATGGTAAATTTGTACTATATAATTAATTCAAATTAATTCCGGGATTTAAAATAATAACAAATAAGATAGGGGATGATATTCAAAATGACTGAAAAAATTAAGCTTTATGGTTTTAATAATTTAACTAAAACTTTAAGTTTTAATATTTATGATGTTTGCTATGCAAAAACAGAAAAAGAGAAAGAAGATTATATAAAATATATAGATGAACAGTATAACTCAGAGAGATTAACAAAAATACTTTTTGATGTTACAGAAATAATAGGCGCACATGTACTTAATGTTTCAAGACAAGATTATGAACCACAAGGAGCTAGTGTAAACATATTAATAACAGAGGAAGCACTTCCAATAGCTAATGTGGATCCATCTTGTAATAAGGGCGAACTTTCATATGTAGATTTAAGAGATAGTATTGTAGGACATCTAGATAAAAGTCATCTAACTGTCCATACATACCCAGAATTTCATCCAAATAATGATATAAGTTCATTTAGGGTTGATATAGATGTATCAACTTGTGGAAAAATATCTCCATTAAATGCATTAAATTATTTGATTAATAGTTTTGATTCCGATGTAATAACAATGGATTATAGAGTTAGAGGCTTTACAAGAGATGTAAATGGACGTAAGCACTACTTAGACCATGAAATAAGAACAATACAAGATTTTATAGATAAAGATACATTAAAGAGATATGATGCTATAGATACTAACATATATCAATCTAATATATTTCATACAAAGATGATGGTTAGAGATATAAAACTTGATAATTATATGTTTAAAAAAGATCCTTACGAATTATCACCAGATGAGAGACGCGATATTAGAGATAGACTTACAAGAGAAATGATAGAAATATATGGTGGTATGAATATTTATTAGGAAAGGTGGGTTAATGGATTGAAAAATTTATCACAGTTTTGTGCACCTATATATGAGGCTTTAAAGTGGTATAAAAATCAAAGAATAGTTCCTTTTGATGTTCCAGGACATAAGCAAGGAAGGGGAAATGAAGAGCTAAAAGAGTTTCTTGGTGAAGATTGTTTAGCAGTAGATGTAAATTCTATGAAACCTTTAGATAACCTTATGCATCCTGTTTCTGTAATTAAAGAAGCTGAAGCACTTGCAGCAGAAGCTTTTAATGCAGATAATGCATTTTTTATGATAAACGGTACAACATCAGCTGTACAAGCAATGATAATGAGTGTTTGTAAAGATGGAGATAAAATTATAATGCCAAGAAATGTTCATAAATCTGCTATTAATTCATTAATTGTTTCTGGAATAAAACCTGTTTATATAAATCCAGGAATACATAATGATATAGGTATATCATTAGGAATGGCAATTGAGGATGTTGAAAAGGCAATATTAGAAAATAAAGATGCAAAAGCGATTTTTGTAAACAATCCAACTTATTATGGAATTTGTTCACCACTTAAAGAAATTGTTAAATTAGCTCATGAAAATAATATGTACGTTCTTGTAGATGAAGCTCATGGAACACATCTTTATTTTGGAGAAAATCTTCCAGTTTCAGCTATGGAAGCTGGAGCAGATATGGCTGCTATAAGTATACATAAAACAGGAGGGTCACTTACACAAAGTTCAATGCTTGTTATGAAGAGTGATAGAATAAGCCCTGATTATGTTAGAACAATTATAAATTTAACACAAACAACAAGTGCGTCATATCTTTTATTATCTTCATTAGATTTGGCAAGGAGAAATCTTGCTTTAAATGGTAAGAAAATATTTAAAGAGGTAGTAGAACTTTCGGAATATGCAAGAAATGAAATAAATAAAATTGGTGGATATTATGCTTTTTCAAGAGAAATAGTAAATGGCAATAGTATTTATGATTTTGATGTAACAAAGCTTACTATAAATACTTTAGGAATAGGTCTTGCAGGTATAGAAGTTTACGACATATTAAGAGATGAATATGGTATTCAAATAGAGCTTGGTGATATAGGAAATATTCTTGCAATAATATCAGTTGGTGATACGAAATACAATATAGAAAGATTAGTATCAGCTTTAAGTGAGATAAAAAGAAGATATGCAAAAAAAGAATTATTAGCCTTTGACCATGAATATATAAACCCAATAATTAAGGTTACTCCAAAAGAAGCTTTTTATGCAGAAAAGGTAAGTAAGAAAATTACTGAGTGTGAAGGGGAAGTATCTGGTGAGTTTATTATGTGTTATCCACCTGGAATTCCAATTTTAGCACCAGGGGAACTTGTAACAAAAGAAGCAATAGACTGTATAGTTTACTCAAAGGAAAAGGGATGTTTAGTAACTGGAACTGAGGACATGAAAATAGAAAATATAAAAGTATTAAAATTATAGGGAGGTATTTTAAAGATGGAATTATGGTATACAGAAGAACATACAGATAAAGTTAGATTTTCAATAAAGGTTGAAGAACAATTATATAAAGGAGAAAGTGATTTTCAAAGAATAGATGTTTTTAAATCAGAAGAATTTGGAACATTTTTTACATTGGATGGTCTTATGATGGTTACAGAGAAAGATGAATTCATTTATCATGATATGATAGTTCATGTTCCAATGGCAACAAATCCTAATATAAAAAATGTATTAGTAATTGGTGCTGGAGATGGTGGCACTGTAAGAGAACTTACTAGGTATAAAACAATAGAAAAAATAGATATGGTTGAAATAGATAAGTTAGTTGTTGATGTATGTAAAAAATATTTACATCAAACAGCTAGTAAATTAGATGATGAAAGAGTAAATATATATTATGAAGATGGACTAAAGTTTGTAAGAGGTGTTCAAGATAAGTATGATCTTATAATTGTTGATTCAACAGATCCATTTGGACCAGGAGAAGGATTATTTACAAGAGAGTTTTATGGAAATTGTTTCAATGCACTTAAAGAGGATGGGATACTTGTAAATCAACATGAAAGCCCATATTATAAGGCTTATGAAAATAATATGAAAAGAGCTCATAAGAGAATAAAAGAATGTTTCCCAATTTGCAAAGTTTATCAAGCGCATATACCAACATATCCATCAGGGCATTGGTTATTTGGATTTGCATCAAAAAAATACGATCCTGTAAATAATGAATCAATAGATAAATGGAATGAGCTTAATATAAAAACTAAATATTACAACACAGAACTTCATAGAGGAGCATTTGCTCTTCCAAACTATGTAAAGGAAGCTTTAGAAAATGCAAATGAATAAAAATATTTCAACATTTATAGGGTGTGAATCAGAATATGATGAAGCAAAAGTTGTAGTTTTTGGAGCTCCTTTTGATTCAACAACATCATTTAGACCAGGTACAAGATTTGCAAGTCAAACTATGAGAATAGATTCTTGGGGGCTTGAAAGTTATAGCCCTTATCAAGATATTGACCTTTATGATATGAAAGTATTTGATGGTGGAGATTTAGAATTACCTTTTGGAAACAGTGAAATGGCACTTAAAGAAATAGAAAAATTTTCAGCTAAAGTCGTATTAGATGATAAAATACCTGCTATGATAGGTGGAGAACATTTAGTAACATTAGGAAACTTTAGAGCTGTTTTTAAAAAGTATCCAAATGTTCATGTTATACATTTTGATGCTCATGCAGATTTAAGAGAAGAGTATTTAGGGGAAAAGTTATCTCATGCAACAGTACTTCATAGAGTTTGGGATTTAGTTGGGGATGATAAAATATTTCAATTTGGAATACGTTCAGGATCAAAAGAAGAATTTAATTGGGGAAAACAACATGTATATACAAATAAATTTAATTTAGATAATTTAGAATTTGCTATAGATAAAGTTAAGAATTTTCCAGTATATATAACTATAGATTTAGATGTTTTAGATCCATCAGTATTTCCAGGAACAGGTACTCCAGAACCTGGTGGAGTTGAATTTAAAGAGTTATTAAATTCAATATTAAAGCTTAAAGGATTAAATATTGTAGGATTTGATATAAATGAATTATCTCCACAATATGATAGTACAGGTGTATCTACAGCTGTGGCTTGTAAAATTTTAAGAGAGATGATTCTTATAACAAATAATAAATAGAAGGTTTATATAAATAAAAAACTCTAATTAGTTTATACTGGTTAGAGTTTTTTTCTTTTTATATGTTATATATAAATTTATGATAAAAATATTATTATATGTCCATAATGAAATAGTATAGTTAAATTTAGCATATATATGAATCAAAATATAGTTTATAAAATAATTAATAATATTGAAATTAAAAATAGAGGTGTAGGTTTTATATGTTCAATTCATTAAAAAGGAAAGTAGTAGATTATAATGGATCAAGATATGAATTAGAATTAAGTCCACTTACTAATACTATTAGATTTTCAATTGATTATAAAGGTGCGGTAGATGCTTTTGTACTTGGAGACTTTAATGATTGGAAGAAAAAAGACGATTTTAAACTTAAATGGAATTTAGATACTTCAGATGGAAATGTGAAAATGATTAGAGATATTACTTTCTCAGAAGGATTAAGGAATGGCGAATATAAGTATGGATACTTAATAATAGATTCTGAAGGAAATGAAGTTTATATAAATAACTGGAATCAAAATATAGAGGAATTTTCATTTAACTGGGAAGGATTTAATGAAGTTATAGAAATTAAATCTTCATCAAACTTTGTTTCAGAATATTATCCAACAGAACTTGTTTTAGTTAAAAAATCATTATATGGAAATATACCTATTGAAGATTCAATTTTTTATTTAGAAAGTAAAGTTGAAGGAGTACATATAGAAGAAAATATTTTGAAGGTCTCAGAAGAAGTAAAAGAAGGAGCAGAAATTATAATAGTAGCCATAGATGAAGAAACAAAAAGATGGGCTAAAAAAACTATAATAGTTAGAAAATATAAAGAAAAAGGATCATTTTTTCAATTTATAAAAGGAAATGGATTGTATTTTGGTGACAATTTTAGTTGGAATATATGGAGTTTTGATGATAACAAACATGGTGAAGAAGTTTCTCTTAATTTTAAGACTGACCTTGGTATAGGGGAGTTTTTAAGGAAAGATAAGTTTATATTGAGAAAAAGAATATGGGGTAATGGATGGGTAAATGATTGGAGTGAACAGACTAATACATTTAATTTAAATAAAGATGAAAAAAATATTTATTTAATATATGAAAATAATAAAATTACTACATCATTAAAAGAAGCAATAAAGCTTACTGCTCCTAAAATAGAAAAAGCTATAATGGACAATAAAAATAAAATAAGAGTATTTTTATCACATGAGCCTATTATAGGAATAAAATATTTCTTATATATAAATGGAATAAAAGTAGATAATATATCAACAATAGTTAAGGAAAAACAAAGAGAAGTTTTAATTATAAATTTTCCAGACAATATAGAACCATCAAGTCTTTTGGAAATAAGAGCATCAAGTATGTTTTCGTCATGCAAAGTTATGATAAGAGATTACTTAGAAAACTTTTATTATGGTGGTAATGACTTGGGAGTAACTTTTAAAGAAAATACAATAAGGTTAAAGCTTTGGGCACCAACAGCTAAAAAAGTTGAGGTTTTAATTTATAAAAATAATGAAGATTTAAATGAGGATTTTTTAGAATCATATGAAATGATGAAAAATAAAGAAAATGGCACATTTAAATGTGAAATATTTAGAAATACAAATGAAGAAAAATATTATTTATATAGATTATACTTTAATGAAATTGATGAAAAAAATAAAGTTTATACTAAAATAACATATGCAGTTGACCCTTATGTTGAAGCCGTAGGTCTAAACGGTAAAAAGGGAGCTTTAATTAGTTTAACTAATGAAAGAACTGTTCCTTATAAATGGAATTCTTATATTAAACCTAAAATCAAAAGTATAGAAGACTCAATAATATATGAAATGCATATAAGAGATTTTACAATAAGTGAAACATCAGGAGTTTCTAAGGAGTTAAGAGGAAAGTTTTTAGGGGCAGCTCAAGAAGGAACAGTATTTAAAAATAAATATACAGGTAAAACTGTAAAAACAGGATTAGATCATTTAAAAGAGTTAGGAGCAACGCATATACATTTACTTCCAGTGTTTGATTTTAAAACAGTAGATGAAAGTATGGAAAGTGAAGAAAATAGAAATTGGGGATATGACCCACAAAATTTTAATGCAATAGAAGGAAGTTACTCAACAAATCCAAGGGATCCTTATGTAAGAATAAAAGAATTTAGAGAGATGATTAAGACATTTCATGAAAATGGATTAATGATAGTAATGGATGTTGTATACAATCATATGTATGACACAAAGAATATGGATAATATAGTTCCAGGGTATTATTTTAGAAGTGATATTTATGGAAATTATACTAATGGGTCTGGATGTGGAAATGAAATAGCAACAGAAAGACCAATGATTAGAAAGTTTATAATAGATTCTATTTTACATTTAATAAGAGATTTTCACATTGATGGATTAAGGTTTGACCTTATGGAACTTATAGATTTAGAAACTATGAAAGAAATAGTTATAAAAGTTAAAGAAATTAATGAAAATATATTAATTTATGGGGAGCCATGGAAAGGTGGTAATTCAGAAGTTAGAAATGGAACTTATAAAGGAAGTCAAAAGGGGCTTGGTTTTTCAATTTTTAATGATGATTTTAGAGATGCCCTTAGAGGGGATAATTCACCATCAAGAGGTTTTATAAATGGAGATCAGCATAATAAAGAAAAGGCTTGGAAGGTAATTGAGGGTTTAAAAGGTTCAATTAATACAATAACTTATAATCCAATAGAAAGTATAAATTATTTAGCTTCACATGATAACTATACAATATGGGATCAAATAGTTAAGACTGATAATTATAGTGTACAAAACGAGCATTATAGAGATTCTATTAAAGAACTTTCTGGAAGTGAAATATTTAAAAATTATTATGTGAAAGAAAATATTTTAGGTGCAAGTTTAATATTTACAGCACAAGGAATACCATTTATTCAAAGTGGAGCTGAATTTTTAAGAACTAAAGAGGGTGATTATAATAGCTATAAAAGCTCTGATAAAATAAATGCAATAAATTGGGCAGAAAAAGAAAAGTTTATAGAAGTATTTAATTATTATAAAGGACTTATAAAGTTAAGAAGAAACTTTAATATATTTAAAATGAAAACTCAAGATGAAATTAGAGAAAATTTAAATATATATTTCCAAGATAATAATGATACAACAGGAGTAATAATAGCTCATTTTAAAGCTAATAATAGTAAGTATAAGGATTTTGTTATTATATATAATAGTTCATCAATTGATAATTATGATGTCAATAGATCTATTCCTATAATTGATAATAGGGATTGGTATATAATAGCAGATGAGAAAATAGTGTCAACAGAGCCAATAGGGGTAGCTAAAAATGGTTATATACCAGGACTTAAAGCTCATTCTATGATGATAATTTGTAAATAAATAATACTAAAATACTATATAATTTTTAAAAACTAAAATGTAAACAAAATTTTAATATTTTTATATATTAAGACACAGAATATATAAAATGATAAAATAAAATTAAAGAAAATTAATATAAGATTTACAAAAAGTAGAAATGTTAATAGCTAATTATTACTATAATGATACAAATTTTATAAAAGTATTTTGGAGGAATTACAAATGAAAAAAAGTAAGTATGTAGTGATAGGAGTGGTTATGGTATTAGCAACTATAGCTATAGTATCAGCATGTGCTTCAAGAAAAGAAATTGATGTTGAGAATGAGGCTGGAATAATAAAAGAGGATTATAGTAAACGCAATAAAGTAAGGCAAGATGTTATAGACGAAATTAACAAAGAAAAAAGTTCTTCATCTATAAATAAATTAGTAATTTAATTAATTTCTAAGCTATATTAAATGTAAGGAGATATAAAATTAGACAATTCTAATATTATATCTCCTTATTTAAAATTTGTTTAAAAAATATAGAAATTATATATAAA
Source organism: Clostridium sp. TJA020 (assembly GCF_058310295.1). NCBI lineage: Bacteria > Bacillati > Bacillota > Clostridia > Eubacteriales > Clostridiaceae > Clostridium > Clostridium sp. TJA020. Next base: position 5,509 of record NZ_JBZEFC010000002.1, on the reverse strand, counting down.
TGAATAAAAATTTCTATTTGTAAATAATCATATTATTTATTATTAAACTTAATTCAAAAATATATAATTATAAAATTTAATTGCTATAATTAAACCGTAAGTACAATCAAATTATAAAGATTAATTAAAGAAAATCATTTTTGATTTTTTAGGAGGTTTTAAAATGAGCAAAAAAGTAGAAAATTTAAGAGAAAAAATAATAAAAAAAGCAGAAGAAGATCTTAAAGTAGCAGAAGAAAATACAAAAGAATATAAAGAAGACCAAAAAGAAGCTAATAAATTAGGAAAAGCTATAACAGAAGAGCTTGATAAAGAAGAAAAAGAAGAAGAAGCTTTACAAAAAGAATTTGCTAAAGAATTAAAAAGTGATATGGAAAGTAAATAATAAAAAGAAATATTTTGAATAATGCTTTTATTTGAATTAAAAATAATGAATGTATTATAGAAAGTATACAACAATTAAAATTTTTAATTTTATAGTTTTTCTATAAATAAAAGTAGAGTTAATAAAATAACTCTACTTTTGTTTATTTTATTATGAATTTTTTATAATAATAATCATTAATAAAATAAGTAAAATTAATAAAATAAAAGTTGAATGTACAGGAATGTCAATAAGTTGGATTTTTTCAATTAATAAGGTTGTAATTATAAAAATCATACTAAGAAGTGAAAAGAATTTTACGGTTGATTTAGAATTAAGCATCATAAAATATCAACTCCTTTCAAATTAGAGCTATTTTATAATTTAATTATACTATAAATTTTTTAGTTTAAGTAATTAAAACTTGTATAAAAGACAAAATTTTATTAAAGTTAATAAATACTCATTTAAGAAGGTAAATATATGTAAAAAATTATGGTTTTATGATAAAATTATCGTATAATTTAAAATTTAATAAAAAAATAAAATGTTACATTTATACGTCACCATTAAATTGTATTATATTATTATAATAATAATTCCTGATTACAATATTAAATAAGTTTTCTCAAATTATTTTATATAAGGTAAATTAATCTTTTAACTACAATTGAACGGCAATAAAAGGAATTATATTGATTATGAGATTTTACTAGGGGGTGAAATCTCATTTTTTTTTGAATTATGAGATGGGTAATTTAGTAGTATAGCAGGTGAGGGATTATAGGAAAGATAAATAATGCTTTAAATATGTTAGTACTCCTTAAGACTAGAAAGAAAATGTCAAGAAGAGAACTTGCAAATAAGCTAGAAGTTGATGTTAGGCAAATTAGTAGATATAAAGAAGCTCTTTGTATGGCAGGAATTAATATAAAGGAAGAGCGAGGAAGGTATGGAGGTTATAGTATAGATAAGGAGTCAAGTTTAATAGCTGTTGGATTAAGTGAAGATGAAGCAATAGCACTTAAACTTGGTATTAATTATTTAGAAAGAGGAACTTTTCCTTTAAAAGAAGATTTTAATTCAGGAATATTAAAGATATTAGCGGATTATGGTAAAGATAATGATAAATTTTGCAATAATTGTGCAGTAGCCCAACATAAGAGAATAAATAGATATAATATAAATTTAAAAGATAAATGGAAAATAGTTAATAATTCAATATCTAATAAGAAAAAGATTAAAATAAGATATTCTAATATGAATGATGAAGAAATGGTTAGAGTAATACATCCTTATGGAATCTATATATACGAAGGAGCAAGTTATATAGTAGCTTTTTGTGAATATAGAAATGAAGTTAGAAATTTTAAATTAGTAAGAATACTAAATCTTGAGGAATTAGATGAAGATTTTAAAGATGATGACTTTGATGTTAAATCATATTTAAAAAGAAGGATTGGTATATATAGTGATACTAATAAATATGATATAAAGTTAAAAATACATTATCCTTACGCAAAGTGTTTTAAAGAACATATATGGGTAGAAAAAGATCAGTTTGAGGATTATAAAGAAGAAGGATATATTATATATAATGGACTTATAGAAGGAAAACCAGATATAGTTAAATGGATATTAGAAATGGGTTCTTCCTGTGAAGTTTTAGAACCGAAGGAAATAAAAGATGCTGTAATGGAAGAATGCAAAAAAATAATGAAATTATATAATTAAATAATATAGAATAATTATAATGTAACATTTTAAAAATAGTTAAAAATAAACTTAAGAATTTTCTTGAGTTTATTTTTTATTTTATAAACTTTATAGTAATTTAAAAATAATATATAATAAGATAATTTAGTAATAATATATATTTTTTTATAAATATAATTTTTATTAAGTAATTTATTTATTAATTTTAAGTAAGGGGTTGATAAAATGAGTTGTCTTGGAAATATTATATGGATAATATTTGGAGGTTTTTTTAATTCAATAGGGTGGTTATTTATAGGGGCATTATGGTGCCTAACAATAATTGGAATTCCAGTTGGTTTACAATGTTTTAAAATGGCAAAGTTACAATTAGCACCTTTTGGAAGAGATGTAGTTACAGTAAATGATAGTGGAGTTAGTCTTGTAATGAATATACTATGGATAATATTTGGTGGATTAGCAATGTGTTTAGCAAATATATTAAGTGCAATACTTTTATGTATAACAATAATAGGTATACCATTTGCAGCACAAAGCTTAAAAATTGCTAAGCTTTCACTTATGCCTTTTGGGAAAGAGGTTAGATAATGTATGAAATGTAAATTAAATAGTAGAATTTAGAGAGAATTTTAGTTATAATTAACATTAAGGAATTATTTAACGTATTTTATTCAAAAATGTAAAATAATATACCTTAATTTAAAATTAAATTAACAAAGGATTAAGAAAAAGTTATTTACAACTAATAATTATTATTATATAATAAGTTCATAGTAAGAAATTAAATTTTCTTAATCCAAATATGTAGATTATAATTTATTGAAATAGATACATTAAGTTATAATGTATATAAAAGTGGGTTTGAATATGAGGAGGAGTTAATTATGAAAAAATTTGTATGTACAATCTGTGGATATGTTTATGAAGGAGAAACTGCACCAGAAAAATGTCCAGTATGTGGAGCAGGTGCTGATAAATTTAAAGTTCAAGAAGGAGATATGGCTTGGGCTGATGAACATAGAATCGGAGTAGCTAAGGGAGTAGACGAAAGAATCGTAGAAGGATTAAGAGCAAACTTTACTGGAGAATGTACAGAAGTAGGAATGTACTTAGCAATGTCAAGACAAGCTGACAGAGAAGGATATCCAGAAGTTGCAGAAATATATAAGAGAGCTGCATTTGAAGAAGCAGAACACGCTGCAAAATTTGCTGAGCTTTTAGGTGAAGTATTAGAAGCAGATACAAAGAAAAACTTACAAGCAAGAGTAGATGCAGAATTTGGAGCATGCCAAGGAAAGAAAGAATTAGCAACTTTAGCTAAACAATTAAACTTAGATGCAATACATGACACAGTACACGAAATGTGTAAAGATGAAGCAAGACATGGTCAAGCATTCAAGGGTGTATTAGATAGATATTTTGGTTAATATAAATTTATACTAAAAAATAGCAGACACTAAAATATTTTAGTGTCTGCTATTTTTATTTATAGAATTATATTTATTTTTTGAATATTTTAAAAATTTAAAATATTAATTATTTTTTGTGAAAAACTTGTTTATTATATTTAATTATGATATAATATTTAAAGTAGAAATACAAAATTTAAGTTATTAAAGATGTTTAATTAGGTTATAATTTTCTCCTTTTTAGAGAATTTATAATTAAGTAGGGTCTTTAACTAGGAGGAATTTAGAATGGATAAAACAATAGTATGTAAAGATTGCGGTAAAGAATTCATCTTCACTGAAGGAGAACAAGCATTTTACAAAGAAAAAGGATTCGATAACGATCCAGTAAGATGTAAAGAATGCAGAATCGCTAAGAAAAACCAAAGAAATAACAACAGATAGTTTTAATGTGTTTAAGAAATCCTAAAGGTTTTAACCTTTAGGATTTTATTTTTTATTTATAAGTGCAGCAATTAATTGCTACACTTATTTAATTAGAAAGTTTAAAATAATTTTCAGAAATTTTTCCATCTAAAGTAGGAGATAAACTATTTATAAATTTTAAAATAGATTTTCCACTTTCTCCTTTAGCTAAAGTAGGAACATAATCATTTCTGCTTGAAATAGATGATATTGTAGCAGGTAAAACTTTAAATTCAATATCACTTAAGCTATTATCACTAAAATTAAATTTTCCTTGTAATATAAATGTTTTCTTATCTTGAGGATTAGAATTTCCTCCAAACGCAAAGTTTGCAAGTGAATAAGCAATAAGCTTACCCTTATAATTTTCAAGTCCTTGTATTACGTGAGGATGAGAACCTAGAACCATAGTAGCTCCATTATCTATTGAAAAATGAGCTAAATCAACTTGATAATTAGTAGGTTTATTTTCTCTCTCTATTCCCCAATGAAAATATGGAATTATAATTTGAGTTCCTAAAGCTTTTAAATCATCAATATCCTTTTTAATTTTTGCTTTAGTATTTTCACTATTATCCCATGCTTGATATCCTAAAAATCCAAATTTAATTCCCTTTATAGTCTTTTTTATTATGTGCCCCTCACCAGTTATATCAATTTTTTTCTCTTTTAAAGCATTAATAGTATCATTAAAGCCTTTTTGTCCGTAATCGTATATGTGATTATTTGCAACTGTAACTCCTTCAATAGAACCTTCTATTAATATATTGCTGTATTCCTTAAGACCTTTAAAATGAAATTGAACAGATGCTCCTTTATCAACTTTCTCAGTAGAATTAGTAAATGTAGTTTCTAAGTTAACAAGAGTATAATCATCTTTACTAAATATAGGTTTAACATTTTTAAATATGTAAGAATAATCATTGCCATTTGCTTTTACAGTTGTTGGTAAACTTGTTGATTGATCAAATGTTGTATCTGTTCCTAAAGTACAATCACCGGCAAAAGATATTAAAACATCTTTTTTTTCAGGTTCTTTAGCAATAGATTCATTATTTTTAGATTTATCATTAGAAATAGTTGTTACATCTTTATTATCAGTGCTTTTATTAATAATTTTATTTGATATATAAGATATAGATATTATAAGTAAAATTAATAATATGATAGAGAATATTATTCTGTTTCTAATTATACGATTCCTTCTAAGTTTTCTTTTTTTATTTTTTAGATAAGCTTTATTATAAGTTTTCCTTTTCATAAATACCTCCTATTAAATACCATATATAAATATAATATTATAAAATATGTAAAAAAGTAAGGTTTTTGTAAAAAAGTGAGAGAAAATAAAATTTTATAGAAAAATTTTAAAAAAGATGTTTACAACGGATAATTATTATTATATAATAATAAATGTAATCAGGAAAAACAAAACAAAAACGAATTAAGATTTATAAATGAAAATTAAAATAAAAAAATGTGTGTTTAAGAAGAGGAGAGATAGTATATGAAAAAATTTATATGTACAGTATGTGGATACGTTTATGAGGGAGAA